>CAZQQP010000014.1:0-11700 GCA_964595475.1 uncultured Planctomycetaceae bacterium
AACGGAACGAACCGGACGCCGGGCGGGACCCATCGCCGCAACGGAGCCAAGCCGCCCATGCTTCCTCTGGACCTCCACTACCTCCTGACGGTGTGGGCGAAAGACTCGAGCCTCCAGCACCGGATCGCCGGATGGGTGATGCGGGTCCTCGAGGACCACCCCGTCCTGCCGCACGGGCTGTTAGAGGCGGCCGGCCCGTCGGGAGTCTTCGATGAGGACGAGACCCTGGAGATCGTGGCCGCGGAGGTCGGGCCGGAGGAGCTGATGCGGATCTGGGAGACGGTGGCGCCGAGTACCGGGTACCAGCTCTCCCTGCCCTATCTGGTGCGGAACGTGCGGATCGAGTCCGAATGGGCGGTCGACGAGGCGGAGCGCGTGCGGCAGCGGATCTTCCACTACACCGCCGGGAGCCACTGAGGGCGAAGAGAAAGCGATAGCCGTGAGACCGCGCCGGGAAACAGTGAAACTTCGAACGCCGCTCGGGATCCGGTTCTGGGATCCCTCCATGAACAAACAGGTCGGAAGCGGGCTGGAGGTCACGGCGTTCGCCGAGGGTGAAGAGGCGCGACGGGTCCAAGCGTTCCGGAGCCGGTCCGGGATCTACGCGTTCGACGCCCTCCCGAACTTCTCGGAGCAGCATCCGCTCGTGGTCGAGGTCCACGACCGGGAGGGTCGGTTCCTCCCCGCCGCGCTGCCGCTGTCGAGCCTCCCCGAGGACGGGCTGTTCCCCCCCAATGCATCGGCGGACCCCCCCAATGGATCCGCGGATGGGATCGGTCCGTCCGGATTTCACCTTTTCTCGGCGCCGACACGTGGGACGCCGCCCGGCTTCGCGGCCCTCCGCGCGGATCTCACCGACGACGGCGACGAGAAGAAACCGGCGTCGCACGGGGTGGCGGTCGTGAAGCCGTCGAGGGGCGGAAAGTGGTTCGGGGTGGCTGACGAGGAGGGGCGGGTCGCGGTGGTCTTCCCGTGGCCTCCCTTCCCCGACTCGTTGAGCGGCGGGCTCGGCGGCCTGCAGTGGGATCTGGACCTGGAAGTGCGATATGAGCCACAGAGCCTGGCACCGATCCCCGGGGCTCGCCTCCCGGGCTACAAAGACATCTTCCGTCAGAGCAATGCCCAGATCGTGAACGGAACCGGGTCGGGATCGACCACGTGGGCTGTGACGCTGCCGTACGGGGAGCCCCTCGTGCTGAGGACGCAGGGGCGCTCGGACGTGCTCGTCAGGCCGCCGTCATGAGTTTCTCGGTCGTCTGGAAGGAGAACAGCGATGCCGGAATATCTAGCCCCGGGCGTGTACGTCGAGGAAACCAGCTTCCGGCCGCGGCCGCTCGAGGGGGTGAGCACGAGCACGGCCGGGTTCGTCGGGCCGGCCCGATTCGGACCGGTGGAGTACGAAGCGGAGCCGCCGCTGCTGACGAGCTTCGCGGACTTCGAGCGGATCTACGGGGGGCTGGACTCCCTGGATCTCGGGAAGGGACCGGAGACGAACTTTCTCGCCCACGCCGTGCGAGCGTTCTTCGAGGAAGGGGGCCGGCGGTGCTACGTGGTACGCGTGGCGGACAACGCCGCCGCCGCCGACGGGACCCTTGGGTACGGCGGGTCCGCGCCGTACGAGGTGGAGGTCAGAGCGCGCTATCCCGGAGAGGCGAGCAATCTCCGCGTGACGTTCACCGCGGTTGCTGGCTCGAACGCGCTGACGCTGAGGGATCCCAACAATCTCAGCTCGCAGGTGTTGCGCGGCCTCCGCTCCGGTGACACAGTTTTCCTTGAGGACCCCGGCGACTCCTCCCGGAACGGCTTTTACGACGTGGGCGACGACCGCACCTCGCTCGAACCCGAAGACAAAGGAAACGCGATCGGCATCGGGAGCCTGACGGTCGATCCGGAAAACGAAGATTCAAGCGCCACGGTGCAGCGCGTCACAGTCCGGGTCAGCGCCGAGCGGCCCTTGTCTCGCCCGAATCAGCCCGGAACCGAGTACGAGCCGGCCGGAGATTGGGACGGTCTCGCGCTGCATCCGGAGCGGGACGGGTCGCTTGCTGATTTCTTGGATTCCGACCCGTCGTCGCGTCGGGTCAAGCTGAGCGTTCCTTTTTACATGGGAGCGATCACCGACCCCGACGGAAACTCGGTCGACGCCGCGGGGGTCCACTACGCCAAGGCGCTTTTCGGGAGCCCCGATAGCGCGAGCGACCTTGAAGATGGAGCCCGATCCCAGCGTCTGGTGCTCGAGGGGGGTTCCGATGGCGGAAGACCCCGTCCCGCCGACTTCGCGGGGGATGTAGAAGAGAGCGGTGATGGGAAGCCGGTCAAAACGGGGCTGGCGGCGATGAAGGACCTCGACGACGTGTCGATCGTCGCGGCCCCGGGACACTCGTCGACCGGGTACAGCGATGCCCAGGCTCAATCGATCGCGATGCGGCTGATCAGCCACTGCGAGGACAAACAGTACCGCATCGCGGTCCTCGACTCGCGGGACGGGCACAGCGTCGGACAGGTCCGACAGTATCGGGGCAAGCTCGACTCCGCCCACGCCGCGCTTTATTACCCGTGGGTCACCATCCTCGACCCCCTGACCCACCGAGAGTTGAACCTCCCTCCGAGCGGCTTCGTGGCGGGGATCTACGCCCGCAACGACGCGGAGCACGGGGTCCAGAAGGCCCCGGCCAACGAGGTGGTCCGGCTCGCGCTTCGGTTCGAGGTTCCGATCGACAAGCGCCAGCAGGAGGTGCTGAACCCCGAGGGGATCAACGCGTTCCGTTTCTTCGAGGGCCGCGGCTACCGGCTGTGGGGGGCCCGCCTCGCGAGCTCCGACCCGCTCTGGAAGTACGTCAGCACCCGGCGGTACTTCGCCTATCTCGAGCGGTCCATCGACGAGGGCACGCAGTGGGTGGTCTTCGAGAGCAACAGCAGTGACCTGTGGGACAGCCTGCGGCGGACGGTCCGGAGCTTCCTGTTCAACGAGTGGAAGGCGGGACGGCTGATGGGGCTCACGCCCGAGCAGGCGTTCTTCGTCCGCTGCGACCGGTCGACGATGACACAGAACGACATCGACAACGGACGGCTGATCTGCGAGATCGGCGTGGCGGTCCTGAAGCCGGCCGAGTTCGTGATCTTCCGGATCGGCCAGAAGCTGATCGAGGGCGGCGGCTGATCCCGCCGGGAAGCGCCGCCGAGCGATCATCAGACACCAGTGGAGTGAAGTGCCATGGAATTCCGAGAAAGACCCTACTCGCAGTTCAACTTCCTCGTGCAGATCGGAGAGGACGCGGACCCTCACGCCGTGCAAGCGGGGTTTCAGGAGGCCAGCGGCATCGGCACCGAGGTAAACACCTCGGACTACCGAAACGGGAACGAAGCGCGGAACGGACCGCGGAAGATCCACAGCACCTTCTCCGTCTCCGACGTCACACTGAGCCGAGGCGTGATCGGGGCGGCGGACCTGACGGACTGGCTGAGACAGGTCCGTGACGGGAAGCAGGGAGAGGCGCTGAAGGACGTGACGATCAAGCTCCTCAGCGAAGACCGGTCGACGACCGCCGTGACGTGGATCCTCCGAAACGCGCGACCGACCGGTTACAGCGGGCCGTCGCTGACCGGGACCGGGACCGACGTGGCCGTCGAGGAGCTGACCCTCGCCTGCGAGGACATCGAGATCGAGTGACGATGGTCGTGCAATCGCCGAGGTCGTTGCCGGGGATCCGATTCGAGAGGGAAGCGCCGCCTCCCACGGCGGTCCTTCCCCGGATGGACGTCGCCGGTTTCGTCGGATTCGCGGCCGCCGGGCCGATCGACACCCCCGTTCCGGTGGAGGACATCGCGCGGTTCCGGGAGATCTTCGGGCCCGACCCCGAACTGGCCTGGGACCCGGCACGCGGAACGACGACGCGGGGCCACCTGGGCGGGGCGGTCGAAGCGTTCTTCGGGAACGGCGGGCGGCGGTGCTGGGTGGTCCGGGTCGCCGGACGCGGCGACGCGGATCGGAGCTCCGCTCCGATCCGCAACCGCTTCCGGGTGCCGGGCGTGGTCGCCGCGAGCACGGGAGAACCGGCGACGGCCCGGGCCCGGAGCCCCGGGACGTGGTCCGACGATCTGGCCGTGGGGACGGTCCTGACACGGGAGGTTCTCGGGAAAGGGAGGCTGAGCTCCGGAGACGAGAAAGTTCGGTCGGTCGAGATCGGCCGTGGCGGCGACCGGCTACAGTCCGGCGACCTGCTCGAAGCACAGATCGAAAACGGCGATGACGGGCCGAGCAGCCTCCGAGTGGCCCTGACCGTCACCGACGTGGCACGCGGGACGGACGAGGCGCCGGCGAGCGACCGCCGGGGTGTACAGGTAAGGGCCGTGGAAGGCCGGTGGTACCGGCGGTGGCCCGCGTGGCCTGTGGGAGATGACGACGAGCAGCCGGCAAAGGCCCACGTGACGTCGCCGGATGCGGATGCCTGGTCAGGTCTCGAAGCCGAGGTCCGACTGGAAAAGGGCCGAGAGACCGACTTCCGCGGCTACAAGGTTGCGTTCGACGAGCGTCCGCCGACCCCAGAGCCCGGCCAGGTCATTCATCTTAAATTCGACGAGGGTGAGATGCTCTGGCTGGCGGTCGGCGAGAGCCGGATGAGGGCGGGGCTGGGCCTCGAGGTGGTCGCCGACGACGGAATCTGGCCGGTCGACCGCGACGACCGCGAGGTTCGGAACGCCTCGTCCGACGGGAACCTTCGCTCCGTCGAGCGGCTGACCTTCGACCTCCTCGCCTGGCGGCGCGGGGAGATCGTCTCCCGGCTGGGGGAGCTCGGTTTCAGCGCGCAGACGGAGCCGCAGGGGAAGGGAGGCGGCGCGACGGCGCGTTCGGGAGAGGCGGCGGACCGCTTCTGGGGACGCTTGCCGACGGACGAGGACGTGTTCCGACTCCGGGACGGTACGCCGGATCCGCCCGAGGCCGGGACGGTCGAGGCCGACGCCTACGACCCGCGGTTCCCCCTGGCCGGCCCGGAGAGAGGCCCGAGCGAGACTCCCTCATCGTTGTTTTTGCCGCTCGGGATGCGGGATCGGCCGGACCCGGCTTCGTCGCTCCGGGCGCTGCCAAGCTCGGCGGAGCGGCAGCGGCCGCACCTATCGCGGAACGGGCTGGACCCGTTCGGAGCCGACCTTTTCGTGGACTGCGGGTTAGCGGATCGGTTCGTCTCGCAGATCGACGCCGCCGTGAAGCGCCGATGGTACTTCACGGACCCGCCGGAACCCCTTCGCGGCCTCCACAGCCTCTTTCCCGTCTCGGAGGTCACCCTGCTCGCGGTGCCCGACGCCGTGCAGCCCGGTTGGAAGGAACAGCAGGCCGCGTCTCGCGAGATCCTTCATCCCCCGCCCGATTTCGATGTCGACGAGGCTCAGGAGCCGGGTGTTGTCGAGTGCATCTGGGAAGCTGTGAGCACGGGACGAGCACGCCAGCTCCAGTACGAGCTCCAGGAAGCGGATAACCCGGACTTCCGTGAGGCTCGGAGCCGATACCAAGGGAGCGACACCGCCGTGGCGCTCGGCTTCCGGGGCGAGCGTCCGCAGGTCCGCTTCTTCCGCGTCCGAGCGGTCGCGGGCGACCGGGTCGGCCCCTGGTCCGTGACCCGCGCCGCGCTTTCGCCCAGACCGGATTTCGCCGCCTGCGAGAGAGACCCGATCGGGGCCCCCGAGTCCTTCTCCATCACCGACGCCTCGGGTTCGTCGGGGCCCTCCCTAGAATGGACCCCCGTCTCGGGCGCGACCGCCTACACGCTGGAAGAAGCGGTCGACCCGGCTTTCAACACGGCACGCCCCGTTCTGGAGACCGTCGCCGCCGAAAAGCTTGATCCGAAAGAAACGGGGACCATTCGCTATCCCACGCCCGAAGGTTCCCACGCCGGTCATCTTGAACGTACGGACTGGGTGCCACTGGCAGCTCGCCTGCCAGTGCTGCCCGTCCGCGGGGAGATCACTTACTACCGGGTCCGAGCGCACCGTGGTGGCGAGGCCGGCCCATGGTCGACCACCGTGGTCCGTCGTGTGGACCCGCCCGAGCGACGGTTGGTCAAGGACGCAGAAGACTTCGGCGCAGACGGATGGCAAGCCCTCCTCGACATCCATCGCACCGTGCTGCGGTTCTGCGCGGCCCGCGCCGACGTGCTCTCGGTGCTTTCGGTCCCGGGGCACGCCCGGGTGCACGACGCCCTGAAGCACGTCGACGCCCTCACCGCGGTCGGGCCTGCCGAGCCCGACGTCCGCCGCGACGACGGGGAGCGAGACCGCGACGCGTGCAAGGTCCGCGCCCTTCGCCCCGACGAGCTGCGAGCCCTCAGCTACGGCGCGCTCTACCACCCGTGGGCCGGCCATCGCGGATCGGACTCGGCGGGAGATCGCGTTCGGCATCGTCCTCCCGACGGCGTGCTATGCGGCCAGATCGCCTCGCGAGCGCTCCGGGACGGCGCTTGGGCAGCACCCGCGAACGAGCCGTTCACCGGGGTCTTGTCGCTCGATCCATCGGTCGGGCCCGACGGGTGGCGGCGCCTCGACGAGGGGCAGATCAACGCGATCCGGCGGGAGCCGGGCGGGTTCACGACACTCAACGCGCAGACGCTGGCGGCCCACGAAGAGCTTCGGCCGATCGGGGTACGCCGGCTCCTGATTCTCTTGCGGCGGCTCGTCCTTCGGGAGGCGCCGCGCTTCGTCTTCGCGGCGAACGAGACGGCGCTTCGGGAGCGGGTCGTTTTCCAGCTCGAGGGACTGCTCGAGCGGCTCTATCGGCGGGGGGCCTTCGCCGGCGGGTCGCCCCCCGCCGCCTACCGGGTGCGGGCCGACGCCTCCGTGAATCCCCCGGAGCGTGTGGAGCATGGAGAGCTGGTGGTCGAGCTCGACGTGGCCCCGTCACGGCCGCTGGCTTTCCTGACGGTGCGGCTCACGCGGCAGGGCGGGACGGAACTGCGGACTGAGGAGACCTGACATGGCGAGCGAGCGGGAAAAGAGGCCGTGGACGGCATTCAACTTCAAGGTCGAGCTCATCCGCGACGGGGACGATGCCCCGCTGTGCGACGCCGCCTTTACCGAATGCGACGGGTTAGAGATGAACATGGAGCCGAGGACAGTCCAGGAGGGCGGGAATAATGCGGAGCAGATCCAGCTCGTGCAACCTGTAACCTATGGGCAGCTTTCCCTACGACGAGGGATGACCGACTGCTTCGATCTTTGGGATTGGTTCGAGCAGGTGATGGGGCAAGGGCACTACGGCCGGACGGCCGACGGCAGGGTCATCATGCTCTCCAGCCAGGCGGGCGATCCCGACGAGAAGGAGCGGCTGGCCCGATTCGAGTTGCGAGGATGCCTCCCGGTCCGGCTTCGGGCGCCCTCGTTGAATGCCACGGAGGGTCAGGTCGCGATCGAAGAGCTGGAGATCGCCTACCAGAGCATGGAAAGGAAAAGGTAGCCGGGATCGGTGTGGGTTCGGTTTCCTCAGAAATCTAGAGAGGAAGAACGGACATGGCGGCAAACCCGGAGAAAGCCAAGCTGAAAGAGCTCAAGATCAACAGGGACAAGGCAGAGGAGAAAGAGGGCGGAATAACGATGACGGTTCAGTTCAACCCGGAGACCCTCCAGGTGGGAAGATCCGGTCGGAAAGCGGGCGGCAGTCCGAAGGGAGGCAACCAGCAGAGGGGCGGTGGCCAGCGGCAGCGCGGCGGGCGGCCCGAGTGGGTCGGGAACAATCCCGACACGCTGTCGGTGGATCTTCTCTTCGATGTCACCCGTTCCGAGGCATCCGACTCCGGGGGCAACGGGGAGTCGAAGGACCAGGACCGGGACGTTCGGAGGTTCACCCGGAAGCTCGCGCGCTTGCTCGAGCCGCGGGAGGACGAAGGAACGAACGGACCCGAGCCTCGCGGACTTCAGTTCCATTGGGGGAACCTTCAATTCGACGGCATCGTCGACAGATTGGACGAGACGCTCGAGCTCTTCTCGAGCGGCGGCGAGCCCCTCCGCGCGACCGTCTCCCTGTCTATGTCCGGTCGGGATTTCTTTCCCGGGCCCGAGGGCGAGGGCGAGGGCTCGCGCGGGGATTCCGTCGGAAATCCGGGCGTGGTGAAGGAAGGCGACACCGTCCAAGGCCTCGCCGCCCGCGAAGGCCAACGGTGGAAACAAAAAGCGGAGAAGAACGGGATCGAGAACCCGAGAAGACCACCGGTGGGTAAGCGGATGCGCGGGTGACAGCGACAATTGGACGGCCGTGTTCAATGGGAATCAGTCATGGGTGTGATCATCAACGAGCTCGAAGTCGAAGTGGAACCGTCGCGAGGGGAGGAACAACCGGAGGTTCCGGAAGAAATGCCGGAACAGACGCGGGCTCCGTCCCCCACCGAGGCTCGAGAGGCGATGCGGTGGGAAGCGCAGCGCCGGGCGCGGCTGTGGGCGCATTGATCCCACGGGGGCTGCAGACCGGTGTTTCAATCGTCCGGAGCCCAAAGGCGCGTCCCGGGCGCGCTGGCGAACGTTGAGGCGCCGACCGATGAGTGAGGCTGCCGCGACACCTCGGCTGTACGCCGCCCGGCCCACCTTCAAGGTGGACGGAGAGGACGCCCCGGCGCTCGGCGAGAACCTCCTCGCCATGGTGGTCGAGGAGACGGACGCCGGCCTCCGGCGGTGCGAGGCGACCTTCAGCAACTGGGGACCGACGGACCGTGGGATCGACTATCTGTATCTCGACCGTGAGCGGCTCGACTTCGGGCGCTCGATGACGATCCGCGCCGGGGCCGACGACGCCGAGGCGGAGATCTTCGACGGCCGGATCACGGGGCTGGAGGCCGTCTATCCGTCGGTCGAGACGCCGCAGATCACGGCGCTGGCGGAGGACCGTCTGCAGGACCTTCGGATGACCCGGCGGTCGCGGACCTTCGAGGACACGACAGACCGCGACGTGATGGAGCGCATCGCTTCCGACCACGGGCTGTCGACCCGCATCGACGTGGACGGGCCGACCTACCCGGTCCTCGCCCAGCTCAACCTGAGCGACCTCGCGTTCCTCCGGGAGCGGGCGAGGGCCATCGACGCCGAGGTGTGGGTGGAGGGCAAGAAGCTGTTCGCGAAGTCGCGGCGAAACCGGGAGCACGCCGACGTAACGCTGACGTATGGGGAGCGGCTGCAGGAGTTCACCGTCCTCGCGGACCTCGCGAATCAGCGGTCGCGGGTGACGGTGGGGGGATGGGACGTCTCGGCGAAAGACGGGCTCCGGGCCGATGCCGACGACGGCGCGATCTCGAGCGAGCTGAACGGGGACGAGAGCGGCGCCGCGGTCCTACGCAGCACGCTCGGCGAGCGGCGGGAGCAGATCGTCCACACCGCCCCGTTCAACGACGAAGAAGCGCAGGCGCGGGCGACCGCGGCGTTCCGGCGGATGGCGAGGCGGTTCGTCACCGGACGGGGGGTGGCCGAGGGGGATGGGCGGATCCGGGTCGGGGCGCGGGTGGAGCTGAAGGGCCTCGGCCCGCTGTTCAACGGAAGCTACTACGTGAGCGAGGCCAGGCATCAATTCCATAACGAACGAGGGTATCAGACTGTCTTCCGGGTCGAGCGGCCCGGGCTGGGCTCCTGAGCGTCCGAGAGGTGACGAGACATCGCATGTTTTCTGCGGATCCGGTCCAGGAGATCTACGAAGCGAGGCTGCCGGTCGGCTACGGCGGGCGGTTCTACGGGGTGTATCCGGCCGTCGTGAAGGACGTCACCGATCCGGAGGATCAGGGGCGGGTGCGGGTCCGGCTGCCGTGGTCGCCCGACGGCGACAGCGACGGCTACGAGGCGTGGGCGAGGCTGGCGACGATGATGGCGGGGAGCAACCGCGGAAGCTGGTTCATCCCCGACGAGGAGGACGAGGTGCTCGTGGCCTTCGCGGCCGGGGATCCCCGACACCCGATCGTGCTTGGAGCGCTGTGGAACGGGAAGGATGCGCCGCCGGAAAGCATGGACGGGGCCGGGCGGAACGACCGGAAGGTCCTTCGCTCGCGGAACGGGGTCAAGATCACCCTCGACGACAGCGACGGGCAGGAGAAGCTCCACCTGGAGACCCCCGGCGGGCAGAAAGCAACCCTCGAGGACGGCCCGGGGACGATCGAGCTGACGGACAGCAACGGAAACCGGCTGAAGATGGACAGCAGCGGGGTGACGGTCACCTCCGCCGCGAAGGTGTCGGTGAACGCCGGGACCGTCGACGTCTCCGCGGGACAGGTCAACGTCAGCGCCGGGATGTCCAAGTTCAGCGGCGTGGTCCAGGCCGACACCGTGATCACGAACATGGTCGTCAGCTCGAGCTACACGCCGGGCGCGGGCAACATCTGGTGAGGTGAGCATGGTTGCACCCGTTCAATGGCACAAGCCGCATCCGTTGTGGCCCGAGGATCGGAGGGCAGCGAACGGGGACGGGACGCGGGAGCGCCTGAAGAAGCCCGTGATCCTGCGCTTCACGTCCGACGCGTTCATGGAGACGCTCCAGAAGTCGCTTGAGGACCCGAAGTCCCTGGAGGCATCGCTAAAAAAGCACCTTGCGGAAAACGGCGCCGAAGAAGCGCCCGAGGGCGGTGACGCTCCCCTCAAGCTCTTCCAGCCGATCCATCAGCGGTATTACCTGGTGGCGTCGAGCCTCGTCTGCGACGCGATCGGCCGTCCCGACCGGCAGGTGGACCCGTCGTTGGACGAGCGCGTGAGCTTCGTCATTCGGCGGAAGCGGGAGGCTCAAGGAGGAGGGGAGATCGAGGACCGATGGGTCGAAGACGAAGAGCGGTGGAAACCTGTCAAGGCCGAGGACCGCAAAGCCGTTCACGAGGACGAGCAGCGGTGGCCGATGTTCCCGGTCCCCTTCCGCCCGTCCGCTTCGGAGAAAGATCCGCCGAGGCGGCTTCTCGCGGGCCTGATCCCGGTCGGAAAGCGGGAGACCTTCGAGACGCCGAGGCGCTCCAGCGAGAACGGGGACACCGGCGCGGACGGCGAGCCGGCGTCGACGAGGACGGCGCGGGAGGCCTTCCAGGCGGATGTGGTCCAGCCGCTCGAGGGCCTCAAAGACGCCGTGACGGCCACCGAAGAAAGGGAGGGCGAACAAGACCGAAAGAAAGCGCTGCAGGAAGCGTTGGCCGTCGTCCTGCTGGACGTCGCTGGTTTTCTCGCGTCCTATATGAGCGAGACTCTTGCGGCGGTGAGATCAGGGAATGAATCCGATGCGGCCGGAAAACAGCAAGACGCGTACAAGAAGCTGAAAGAGACCACGCTGACGAACGAGAGCTCCCTTGCCGACGCGATCCGGAATGTCCTGGCCTCGGGCGACCAGCCTGACCTTGGCGCCGAGCCGTCCGCTGCTGAGATAAAAGGGGCGATCAAGGACCTCGGCTTGGAAGAGGGGGCCGGTTTCCGGGGGATCGTCACGAGCTTCCTGCAAGAGCGCTCGGACCTCGACGCGTCGAGCACCGTGGGCGACGCCGATAGGCCCGGGGCCGGTCCCGACGAGGAAAACACCTACGTCATCCGCTGCGTCTTCGAGCGGCCCCGGTGCGTGCCGGCCTCCCTCGCGCGCCTCGTCAGCATGCCGTCCGCTCCGTTCCGGCTCGCGTCGTTCTTCGACCCCGACGTCCCGATGCGTCCGGCGCGGGTGGCCATGCCGTCGGATACCAGCGTCGCCGGCCTGCGGAAGCACACGAAAAACGTCCA
>CAZQQP010000014.1:11710-16431 GCA_964595475.1 uncultured Planctomycetaceae bacterium
AGCTCAGTCAACTGCAGGGGAAGAAGCCGGGCGATGTCGAGGAGGGCGACGTGAAACCGGCTGATTCTTCGATAAGCGTGGGGCAGCTGTGCATGTTCTCGTTTCCGATCATCATGATCTGCGCGCTGGTGCTCCTCCTGATGATGGTTCTGGTGCTGAACGTCGTGTTCTGGTGGCTGCCGTTTTTCCGGTTCTGTCTGCCGTTGCCGGGGCGACGAGGATGAGCGAGGAAGCCGAGCTGATCGGAAAGGGGTGGGCGTTTCCCCCGCGAATCGGGTCGGACGGGCGGGTGGCGTGGTCCGAGGGAGCGGACAACGTCCGGGAGTCCATCCGCATCATCCTGATGACGGAGCTCGAGGAGCGGGTCATGCTTCCGGGATTCGGCGCGGGGCTCCGATCGTTTCTCTTCCAGCCCAACACGACCGCCGTCCGGCAGCTGATCCGGGACCGGGTGCAGCGGGCGCTGCGAAGGTGGGAGCCGCGGATCCGGCTGCAGGACGTCCGCGTCGAGACGGACCCGAGGGACCCGACCGACGGACAGGCCGCGGTCCTCGTGGTCGACTACCGCCTCGCGGTCACGGGCGAGGCCGGTGAGCTCCGCGCGGGGATCCGATTCGGAAGCTGAGGGATCACCCGACGGACGGGAATCGCGCACGGAGAGCTCGGACTATGTCTTTCCCCATTCCGGACATCGACGACCGAAGCTACCGGGAGATCCTCGACGAAGCGATGTCGAGGATCCGGGTCCACAACCCCGAGTGGACCAACTTCAACGACAGCGACCCCGGGATCACCCTCCTTCAGCTCTTCGCCTTCATGACGGAGAGCATGCTCTACCGGGCCAACCGCGTGCCCGAGCGGAACCGGAAGAAGTTCCTGGACCTCCTCGGGATCCCGATGCGGCCGGCCACGCCCGCGCAGGGCCTCGTTTCATTCGGGATCCCCCGTGGCGCGCTCGAGGCGCGGGTCCTCCAGGAGGACCTTCCCCTCTTCGCGGGCCAGACGCCCTTCCGGACCCTCGACGGTCTGTCGGTCCTCCCGATCGAGATGCGGGCGTATTACAAAGAGCGCTTTGACGGCCCGGAAGAGGGCGCCAGTGAAGTCGAGACCCTTGTCGAGGAGACGTACGACGGCGACGCCCGGCCCTACAAGACGCAACCGCTCGACCCTCCCGCCGATGTCGCCGGGATGCCCGCGCTGGATCTTCAAAGAGACACCATCGACAGCGCCCTTTGGCTGGCGGTCCTCGCGCGGTCCAAGCAAGAGGTCGAGGCCACCCGCGAGGTGCTCGCCAACGAGGTCCTGACCCTCGGGATCGTCCCCGCCCCGGGGGAAGGCGGCCGGCGATTGCCGGCCGGCGGGAGCGAGCCAAGCCGGCGGAGCGCCAACCTCGTCTTCGAGCGGCCGCGGGTCGAGGGCGACCGTCCCGTGGCCCAATATCAGCGGGTGGAAGCCGTCCCGAGCGGAAACCTCCTTGTCGACCCGGGGACCGTGCAGTTGCGGATGCCGCCGAAGGAAGGCCTCGTGACGTGGGAGAACACCGCGCCGGTCGAGGCGGAGACCGGCGGGTTCCCACCGTACCTCGACGACACGAACGTCGTGGATCGCCTCATCACCTGGATCCGGGTCCGTCCGGCCGGGTCCGAGGCGTCCGGCGGACGGACATTGAGAGCGCGGATCAGCCTCGTCGCGGCCAACGCCGCGAGGGTCGTTCAGCGGGCACGGGTCGTCGCCGAGCCGCTCGGGAAGGGGACCGGCGAGGCCGACCAGTCCGTGGCCCTCGCGAATACGCCCGTCATCGAGGACAGCGTGGAGCTGACCGTGGACGGCGAGCGATGGAAGCCGATCGAGGACCTCGCTGTGGCGGGCGGCGAGATCTCCGGCGGACCGGGCTCCGACGACGGAGCGACGCCCAAGAAGGTCTACACCGTCGACCGGGCGACCGGCGAGGTGCGGTTCGGCGACGGATTGCGGGGGATGCGGCCGCCACGCGGAGCCGTGATCCGGGCGAGCTACGCCTACGGCGGGGGCAGCGAAGGAAAGGTCGGGATCGGCGCTATCAGCAAGGGGCCCGCGCTGCCCTCCGGGGTGAAGGTGACCAACCCCGTCCCCACATGGGGCGGTGAGGAGGCGGAGACGGCCGAGGAAGCGCAGAAGCGGATGTCCCAGGTGCTCCGCCACCGGGAGCGGCTCGTCTCCGAAGAAGACTTCGTCGAGATCACCAAGAGAACACCGGGCGTGGACGTGGCGAGGGCGGACGTCCTGCCGCTGTTCCATCCCGATCCGGAGCGGTCCGATCTCGCGGCCGAGGGCATGGTGACGATCATGGTGGTTCCGCGGGACGATCCCCAGCAGCCCGAGGCGCCGACACCGGACGACGCCTTCCTCCGGACGGTGTGTGACCACCTTGAGCCCCGCCGCCTCGTCACGACGGAGCTCCATGTCCGAGGGCCCCGGTACAAGCCCGTCTATGTCTCCGTCGGAATCGACACCGCGCCCGACCGGGAGATCGCGCCGGTGCAGGAGGCCGTCCGGAAGAGGGTTCGGGCGTTCCTCTCCCCGCTCCGCGGCGGCTTCGAGGGGGAGGGATGGCCGCTCGAGCACGACGTGGACCGGACCGAGCTCCTGACGGTGGTGGCAAGGGTTCCCGGTGTCCGGGCGATCAACGAGCTGCGGGTGGGGGAGGCCGACTCCGAGACTTCTCCGATTTCGATCACCGGCCTCGACCTCCCCCACCTGAAGACGGTCGCGGTCGAGGAAGGCGGGGCGCCTCCGTTGGACGATGTCCGGGGCGACCGGCCGGAAGAACCGGAAGGACCAGCAGGACCGGACCGACCCGTCCCGGAAGTGCCGGGAGAGTGTCAGTAGGCAATCGCGATGCGGGACGTCAACGACACAAGATTTCATCTCGTGGTCGGCCGGGACGACTGGTTCGCGGGCCGGAAGGCCGAGGAGCTCCGTTGGGACAGCGCGTGGCAGGGGATCGCGCTGGCCCGGCGGCTGCCGATGCCGGGGAAACAGCGGCTCCGCCCCGCCGATCGGCGGGGCGCCGACCGGGATCGCTACGGGAACTGGTACGTGATCGACCCGGCCGAGACCGGGATCACGATCCTGGCGCCGGGGTGGTCGACCCCGGCGCCGTTCTGGCCCGTGCCGACCGCCGGACCGGCTCCTAAAGGCGATTTTCGGCCCGCCGAAGCCCCAGCGACGCCGGAGCGATGTCAGCTCCGGGGCCTCGCCGTGACCGCGGATCACTTCCTGGTGGTCGGCGCCGTCGCGGTCTCGGACGACGGGACCCGAGAAGAGAGCGGCTTCCAGGGCCTTCTGGTCTTCGACCTCCACGGCGGCGGACCGCCCGAGCGCCGGCGGTGGCCCGCCTCGATCGCCTTCCATCCTTGGGACATCGCACGCCGCCCGGGCGGTGGGGTCTCGGTCCTCGAAAGACCCCCGGCCGACGGGGGCGGACGGCCGCGGTACTGGCCCCTCGACCGATTCCTGAGGGTCGAGGGCAGCCGTGAGCCGGAGACCGGTGAGCCGCCGGTGTTCCGGCCGCGGGCCGGCGAGCGGCCTCGGACGCTCCCCGCGACGGGCATCACGGAAGGGCTCGCGTGCTCCATCGAGGAAAAGGCCCCACTCTCGATCGAGGCGATGCCGGACGACACGGTCCTCGTCCTCGACGTCGCTCCCGACGACGGATCGTCCGGTGTCAGCCGATATCGCGGCGACAAGCGGGTCGGGAAGCGGCACCGCCTGGATTCGGCGCTGGAGGAGAGATGGCGCGAGCATCTAGAGAAGGACACGCCCGGAAGCGGGGGGCCGGCGGCTCCGGAGTGGGTTGCCCACGACATGGCCTTCGTCCACCGGCCGGATGAAGCGGGACAGACCGGAACGCTCCTCGTCGCCGGTGGGGACGGCGACGAGGTCTACGCGTTCGGCGTCCGAGCGACGGAGGATTCCTTCGGCGTCGAGCTCCAGGAGAAGGCCTTCCTGCTCCGCGGCTTCACGGGGAAGGCCCTCGTGACAGCGGGGGACGCCGTCTTCCACGACGACCGCCTGCAATGGCGGCGGGTGGTCCAACACCCGCAGCCGAGGCACGCGGAGACGGGCTCCGTCGAGCTCGGAGACCCGCCCGACCGCCTGTTCGACGGGAAACAGCCCGATTGCCCATGGCACCGCGTCTTCCTCGACGCCTGTGTTCCGCGGGGGACCGCCATCGTGGTGGAGGCCCGCGCGAGCGACGACCCGGAGGCCGTCGCGGAGCTTCCGTGGGAGCGGCAGCCTGGGCCCTATCACCGGAGCAGCGGGGCGGAGGTGCCTTACTACCGGCCCTTCAACGGTAGCCGATCGGGTTCGCTCGGGACGTGGGAGCTTCTCCTCCAGGGCGTTGTCGGGCGATACCTCCAGTTGCGGATCACGTTGACCGGCAACGGAGGAAGGTCGCCCGCGGTGCAGGCCCTCCGGGTGCACTACCCGCGGTTCTCCTATCTCAGAGAATACCTTCCCGCCGTTTATCAGGAGGATCCGACCTCCGCGTCCTTCCTCGACCGATACCTCGGGAACCCCGAAGGGATCTTCACGGAGATCGAGGGGAGGATCGCCGACGCGCAGACCCTCTTCGACCCCCGGACCGTCCAGGCCGAGTACCTCCCGTGGCTCGCGTCGTGGCTGGGCGTCGTCCTCGATCCCGCTGAACATCCTGCGCTGATCGCGACCGACGGTGA
>CAZQQP010000014.1:16480-19812 GCA_964595475.1 uncultured Planctomycetaceae bacterium
GCCTCTTCTTGAAGCACGCGATCACCATGTTCCGCCAGCGCGGCACCGTCCGCGGCCTGGCCCGCGCCGTCCGGCTCGCGATCGATCCGAAAGCGGACGAAGGGCTCTTCCGGGAGGACGGCGACGAGGGGAAAGCCGACCGCTCTTTCGGTGCCGCTTCAAGGTCTCACGGGGCCCGGATCGTCGAACGGTTCCTGACCCGCCGGGCGCCTGCCGCGGTCTACGGCGATCCCACGGGGGGTGGGCCACGACCTCCGGCCGGTGAACGGCCGTGGCGGCCGGAAGACGGGGCGGAGGTCCTGCACCAGCGGTTCCGGGCGTTCCTGCAAGGACGCTACGGGTCGACGCCGGCGCTGCGAGAGGCCTGGGGCGAGAACGTGGGTTTGGATACCGCTCGCCTGTCCCCGGTCCGGCCACAGGACCCTCAAAAGCGGGCCGACTGGGAAGCGTTTCTCCAGAAGGGACTCGGGTTCCCCTACGCGACGGTGGGCGGCGAGGCCGACCAGGTCGCTTACCAACGATTTCTCACCCGGCGATATCGCCGGGTCGAGAGGCTGGCCAAGCAATACCAGCGGCCCATCGACAGCTTCGAGGAGGTGAAGCTTCCCGACGAGGACGACTTTCCAAAGCAGAACCCGCGTCTCGAGGACTGGATCGACTTCGTCTCCGTCGTCCTGCCCACGCGGCGGCGGGCCCACCGATTCACGGTCCTCGTCCCCATCGACCCGGGGACGGCCCCGGCCGAGCAGAGACGGAGGGTCGACCTCGCCCGTCGTGTGGTGGCCGCGGAAAAGCCCGCGCACACGGATTTCGACGTTCGGCCGTACTGGGCGGCCTTCCAGGTCGGCACCGCGCGGGTGGGCCTCGACACGCGGATCGAGCAGGGAAGCCGATACACGGCCGTCGTCCTCGGTGAGAGCGTCCTCGCCGAAGGACACGTCGCCGCCGCTCATCCATGGAACGTGGCGGACCGCATGGTGACGGGCCGAGACGCGGCGGGACCGGAAACGACTTTGTAAGAGAGGCGATCGATGAGCGATTTCCACAGCGCTGCGTGCGAAGCGACGGGGATCGATCCCCACAAGCGGGTGCATTACACACGGGGCCTCGTCCTCGGGGAGGACGAGTTCCGGCAGGAGCAGGCCTTCTTCCTCGAGCGGGGCCGGCTCCACCACCGGGCGCTCCACGGGTACGGCACCGTGCACGGGCTGAAGGTCGAGGTCCGCGACGGCGGCGAGGCGGGCGCGTCCGAGGCCGAGGTCCGCGTCCATCCGGGTGTCGCGGTGGACCCGTGGGGCCGGCCGATCTGTGTCGACGCCGAGCAATGCGCCCGCCTCAACGAGTGGCTCGAGCGGCACAGCGCATGGTTCAACCAATGGGTCGCCGACAACAGCGACACAATTCGGAACGATTTTGGCCTGCAACTGAAAAAGGTCGAGACGAAGAGCGAGATTCCAAGCGAAGCGGACGACAAAAAGAACGTCGTCGTTATTGCCAAAGTGAAGGACAAGCTGCATTTCCGAATCTTCGATTCGGACGCGAAGCAGGTTGCCGATCGGGCCGAAGAAGACGTCGCAAGCCGGGAGCCCGACCGCCTCGAGGAACTCAGGAAGCTCGACTTCGCGGCGGGAGCGGGTGGCTTATCGGACGAGCGAAAAAAGGAAATCCGCGATCAGGTTGTCTCGGTCCTGAACCCCTCTCTCGCGGACTCCACCCTCTCCATCTACGTCGTGCTGTGCTACCGCGAGTGCCCGACCGATCGCGTCCCGGTCCCGGGCGACGCCTGTCGGACCGGGTCGGAGACGATGGCCGCCTCCCGCATCGCGGACGACTTCGAGCTGAAGCTGACCTTCGACCCGCCGCCGCAGGTCGAGGAGGAGGCGGGCCGGGCATTCGGAAACTTGCTTTCCGCGATGGAGGTGTCCGACGCGACGACCGCCGAAGTCGTGAGCCCCGAGGGGCTCGTTTCCCTCGTTCATGGCCTGGATCCGAGGGCGGTCGACTTTCGGTTGGGATCGATTCCTTCAAGTCCAAGCCCGAACGAGAACAAGCGTGTGGTGCTCGCGCTGAAGCTGGAGAACGGTGGAAGCGATGGGGAGAAGTTGCGTGTTGTCTTCTTTGACTCACAACGAAGCTCCCTTGTGGATCAGTCGATAGATGTATCCAGCGGGAGGGAGAGGCGACTCAAGGAACTGCTTGATTCAGTGTCGGGAAGCGCGGACCTACCGGAAGAAAGCAAGCGGGAGACGCTCGAGCACGTTGCCTCGCTCCTACGGCTACGCATCGCTTCGGATGAGGCATCGGAGGCGGTGGGCACGGCGCTCCGAACGTGGATCGGCGAGGTCCGTCCGAAGCTGCTTCGAGCAAAAGACTGCGTCTCTCCCCCACAGAACGACGACTGTGTCCTCCTTGCGAAACTCGAACTTCGGGTCAATTGGGACAACGGCGTCCCGCAGGTCGATCCGGGCGGCGGTGTCGACGTCCTCGAGGGCGACCGGCCGCATCTCCTGACGACCCGGACCCTCCAAGAGTGGCTGCTCGCCGAGACGAGGAGGCCAGAGCCGCGCGGACCGGCGGGGGGCGATCTGCGAGGAACCTACCCCGACCCTCAGGTGTCCGGGCTCCAGGGGAACGCTGTCGATGACGCCGACCCGAGCAACGGGCAAATTCTGGCCTGGAGGTCGAACTCAGACGGTGGGGCGTGGGAACCGCAACCGGACCCGCCGAGCAGCAACGGGCAATTGCTGGCGTGGGCCGGCGGGCGATGGGAAGCGCAGCCGCAGCAGGCTCCCTCCAGCAAGGGCGAAGTGCTGATGTGGGAAAACGGCGCGTGGCAAACGCGGCAGGTCGGCGGCGACCTGAGCGGGGATTACTCGGACCTGACCGTCGGCTCGATCCAAGGTCAAGAGGTGGACGCCAAGGCCAGCGCGAAGGGACAGGTCCTGACGTGGAACGGCAACAGATGGGAGGCGCAGCCGGCAAGCGGTCCGAGCGACGGCGACGTGCTCATGTGGGACGGCGACGCCAGCGAGTGGAAGCCGAAAGAGCCCCAGAGCGGGACGGGCGGCGGTCCGCCGACCGGGGAAGCCGAAGGGGACCTCGCGGACAGCTATCCGGATCCTCGGGTGCAAGGCCTTCAGGGCAATCCGGTCGATGAGCGCCAGCCTGTTCCGAACGCGGCGGTCACCTGGGACGGCCGACGCGGACGGTGGAGCGCTCAACGCACCTGCGTGTTCGGCGCCTTTCCGAACCTCACGTACGCTGTCGTCGCAGCGGGCCTCTTCGACGCCGGCGGAGAAGGGCAACTCGTGGTCCGAGGAGACCCCTACAAC
>CAZQQP010000014.1:19822-28037 GCA_964595475.1 uncultured Planctomycetaceae bacterium
CCTTGACCGCGAGTCTTGACTCTCCCGATTACGTTGTGCGTTTCCCAGGTTATACGCCACCGGCCCAGTTGCCCTTGCATTATGTCGTGAAGGGAACACCCATCGGAGAGCGTTTCGTGCATTTCCAAGTGATCGCGTTCGAAGACGAGGGGATCCGCATCCGGCTTTTCGCCACCGGCGGGGAACCGACACCGCTCGAGGAGGGACAAGGTCTCCTGGTCGAAATCAGCGCGTTCGGTGAACCTCGGGCGGTGTCAGAACTGCTTCAAGAGATCCAGGCGGAGCCCGACGACGATCGCTCTTGAGAGGAGATCCACCCGTGGCACGACGAATCTCACAGCCCATTCTCGACGGCGGCGTCCGGCAGCCCAACTTTTTCAACGGCCGGCCGCTGACCGCGGACGATCTCAAGGACCTGCAGGCGGCCTCCGACCGGAGGCACGAGCAGCTCGCCCGCGCGATCGGCCACGGCGTCGTGGAGGGCCTCCAGGTCGAGCCGGTCCGCGGCGACGAGGGGAGGGTCGACGTGAAGAAGGGCCTGGCTGTGAGCCGGGCCGGCGAGATCCTCTCGCTCGAAGAGGACACCGAGGTGGCCCTCACCAAGGGGGACGGCGACGGGGAACGCGCCTCGGCCGGCGCCTTCTCCGCGTGCGAGGCGTCCGTGGCGTCGGACGTGCCCGCCGGGACCGGCGCCTGCATTCTCGTCGCCTCGCCCGCGTCCGGATTCGAGGCAAGGGCGGCAAAGGTCGGCGTCCGGGACGAGGGGGTCGCCCGGGGCTGCGGCGACCGCTACCGCGTCGAGGGCATCCGATTCCGCCTCGTCCCGGTCGACCTCGGTAATGCCGATCTCGTCGGGGAGGAGATACGCGAGCTCGCCGGTGCGAATGTATCGGACCAGCTCGACAAGGTCTCGAAGCTGCGGAACCTCCTCGCCCACCGCTGCTTCCGGACCAAGATGCTCGCGGCCTTCCCCGAGGCCCCGTTCTCCGCTCTCCAGCCCGGCGGGCTGCTCGACGCGCTGCTAGGGAACGAGGCGCTGACCGAGGCCGACGTCCCGCTCGCCCTTCTGTACCGAGCCAACGAGACCATGCAATTCATCGACATGTGGAGCGTCCGACGGCGGCCCGTCCGTCCGCGGGTCGACGAGGAGTGGCCCTTCCACACGGGGCAGCGCCGGATCGCAGAGGCCGAGGCCACTTTCCTCCAGTTCCAGGAGCAGCTCGACTGGCTGGGGGCAAATCCATTGGATCTTTCCCAGGCACAGGCCGCGGACTACTTCCGGTATTTGCCGGCTGCGGGGTATCTGCCAATCCCGGGAGAGGCCGCCCGCTCGTTCTTCAGCGGCTTTCCGATCGATCGATTCGCCACCGATCGAGCGACCCTCCGCGCGTTGATCCATCGGTCCTGGTTCCTCGATCCCATTGATCTGGCCGACGCGGAGGAGAGATCGGGCCAATTGCCGCCGGTCGTGCGCTTGCACGAAGGACGCGAGACCGATGCCGCTCGGGGTTATGTCCTCTTCGAGCGAGGGGCGCGGACGGAGGTTCCCGCTCCGGGGCGACGGCCGCGTCGGGCCGAGCCCGACCCCAGAAGAGGCAGGATCGAGGTAACCGTCGAGGCCACGGGGGACCTCGCCACCCAGGCCGAGGCGGTCTTCCGCAGCCCGATAAAAAAAGACGCCCGCTTCAGCCTGTGGGCGGAGGACATGGAGACCGGCCGCTGGTACGAAGCGGAAGTGTCGGATGCGGCCTGGGGGTCCCCCGCGACCGTGGCATGGGAAACGCCGGAGTTCCGGACCTCCGCGTCGTCCGTCTCGCCGGTGGGAGGGCCATCCGCGACTTTTTCTCGGCGATCGTTCGGGCGGTCACCTTTCGCGGTGACAAGGCCGAGACGGTTCCAGTACGTGATCCGATCGCTGCCCGCGGGCACTTATAAGGTGCATCTCCGGGCCAAGGGCTTCCGAGAGGCAAGCCGGTGGCGCGAGGTAAGCGCCGGTGAAACGGAAGGGATCACCTTTCATCTGACGCCGTTGCCGGGCCGAGCCCCGCCGGCGGTCCGTCGGGCCGAGAGCCCCGAGCTCGATGCCGACGCCAGTTGGATCGAGGTCCCAACAGGCGGATCCGGTGAGGCCGCCAAGCCATTTGCGAGCATGCACGTTCGCGAGCCCTGGTTTCGATGGCCATGGGATTCGAGTTCGCTGCCGAACACCTTTCAAGAAGTCGCCACGGACGCCGCTCCCAATGGGGTGCGGAATAGACTCCTCGAATGGGCCGAATGGATCCGGGCGCGGTATTCGATCCCGGCCGTGGACCCGGGGGATATCCGGATCTACCTGGACCGGAGCTGGAGTTGGCCGACCCTGCTTGAGGTCGGGACGCAGGATTCTGTTGGCGACGAGTGGTCCGAGGTTCGGTTGAAGTCGACGTTCGCCTCGCCCCCAGTCGTTCTGACTTCGATCCAGACGTTCAACTCGCCCGGAGCAGTGGGCACGCGTTTGCGGAACCGGTCGGAGAGCGGCTTCGAGGTCAGGGTCGAGGAGGCGAGAAACGGGTCGATCGAAAAAGAGAAGATCGGATATCTGGTCGCCACACCGGGCGAGATCCGGAACGCCGCAGCCGCCCCGATCGGTGAGGCCGGGATCGTGGAGAGGGAGCAGCCGGACGGGTCGACCTGGCACACCATTGATCTGAAAAACAGCTACACCAAGCCGGTCGTGGCGATGCAGATCATGAGCTTCAACGGAAGCCAGCCGGCGCATACGCGGGTGCGGAATGTGGGAAGCACATCCTTCGAGTTTCAGATCGAGGAATGGGAGTATCAGAACAAGTCCCATGTCCGCGAGGCCATCGGCTACGTCGTCCTCGAAGAGGGAGTACATTCGCTCGCCGACGGGAGCACTGTCGATGTAGGGACCATTCGAACCAATCATGCCGGAGCACCCGTGGAATCTGTGACTTCGGGCCAGCCGCGGCCGGTGATCATAAGCCATTGCCAAAGCACCAACGATTCCGCGTCAGTCGTCACCCGGCAGCAATGGAATCAGAGCGGGAAGCTTCAGATCCGCCTCCAAGAGCAAGATCGCGAAGCGAACCATGCTATGGAAACCGTCGGCTACATCGCCGCTTATCGGCCCGATCCCCAGCCGCAGGCAACATCAAACCTGAGAACAATAGCCTCGCGAGACGAACGATCGGGTCAAATAGAAATGCCCCAGAATCCCTACGCATATCTTGTCTTTGGCGAGCCCGGCGGCGCTTACACGCCGTTGTGTCTGACGGTCCCAGGGATGGCACTTTCACTGGAGGAGGACCCGTATAGACTCTTTGAGGATTGGCCGGCGACCGTAATCCGGCGCCTCGAAAAGGTCGGGATCGACCGCCTGGACGTCTTAGCGGCTTCATGGACCGGTCTCGTCAGGAGGGGCGTGGAGGGATTCCCCTCAGTCTTTGATCGCAACCGCCTTGCGATGCTAGCGGTCTCTTCCGCCAGACGCTCGGTGACTTTGCGAAAGGAAGAAACCGAAACGGGCGGCGGTAACGAGGGGAGCGGGTGAGAACCGCCCTGAGCCGATGGGTGGGCGGGAATGCACAGCGGCGACTTCATCGGGAGCTTCTCGCCGATGCTGAAAGAGGGAACGACTTCCTCGTCGGGGTGGCCCGGGCTCAGCACCGAGATCGGGCGGCTCCGGGTGCGGATCAAGGCCGCCGCTGAGGACGCGAAAATTCCCGTGTGGCGGCAGCGGCTGTCGCACGCGCTGCGCAGCGCCGATCTCAGCCCGCCCGGGATGCCCCCGTCCGCGATCCTGATCGTTCGCCGCATCCAGGACCCGGCACCGGGCACGGTGCTCCGAGACACCGCGGCGCCGCGGCTCGATCAGCGGTGGGAGCGCGCCGCACGGGGGGCCGCCCGCGATGCCCTCCATCGGGCGGCGCGGCCCGCGCGGGGACCTGTCGCGGAGAGCGCGGACGCGGTGTACTTCGCCGACCGGGCGGAGCTCCTCGCCTGTCTCGCCGTCGACATCGCTCATGGTCGGGCGGGGCAGCGCTGGTGGTGGCGAGCACTGCTGCGGAAAGAGGCCCCCGGTGCGCCAGCGCCTCGCCGCCTTGCGGCGCTTCTGGAAGCCGAGCCGCGGTACGTCCCCGCCGCCCTGGATCATCTCCGGCAGTGGAGGCGCCTCCGGACCGTCGTGCGGGCGATCGGCCCCACCGACGCGGAGCGCATCCTTCGCCGGATCTCGGACGCGTTCGGAATGGGCGAGGCGATCCCCACCGCCTCTCCGCCAGCCCCGTTCCAGACGGAGCGAGCGCCGGACGCCGGGGCGGCGGGCCCCTCGCAAACCGGCCCGATCGCGGAAACGAGCCCGCGGGTGAGGGCCCCGTGGGAGGAACGGGGGGTGGGCAGGGAAGTCCTCTCCGACCTCGGCCCCCCCCGCGAGGCCCTGGCGGGCGTCGCGGTCACGCTCCATCGGGCTCCGGCCCGGGCACGCAGCACGCGGTTCCGCGAGGCGTTGCGGCAGTGGTGGGTCGGACCGCCTGAGGGGCGCGGGGCGGAACATCCAAGCCAGGCGAGCCAACGCCCGTCGGGCGGGGACAGTGAGGAAAGCTACACCGAGGCCCCGACCGAAGCGATTGAGCCGAGTGAAAGGGACACCGCCGGAAACGCCCGCGAGACGCGCCCTCACGCCCGTGAGGCGGCGCCGAGCCAGGATTCGGCGGAAGGCGACCGTCCGGAGCCCGGCGGGCCGGAACCGACCGAGGGCGCATCGGAGGCCGGTCCCGGGGAAGAAGAGGCGTCGCCGACCGACGAGCGGCCCGGCGAGACACACCCGCAGGACCGGGAGCCGGAGCCGACGTCGGCTTTTTCTGAAGACGACGTTCGGGAGGCGAGCCCTGGGCCGGAGCGGAGGTCGGTTTCCGGGCAAGATGAACGTGCGCAGCCAGACCGTGCGGAGTCCGAGGAGGGCGGACCGGAGGCCCGTTCCCAGGAGGACGAGGCGCCGCCGAGCGTTGAGAGCCCCGGCGAGGCCGCCGGAAGCGAAGAAAAGGGCCCTGAAACCGAGCGGAAAGCACCGGGGAAGGTCTCGCCGGACAAGCACGGCAGCGGCGTGGACTCCGAGGTCGGGGGCGTCCTGTATCTGGTTAACCTTCTCTCCCGTCTCGGGCTTCCCGAGGCCTTCGAGCCGGAGTGGGGCCTCGCCAGTCGCGTCGGGGCGTGGGGCGTCCTCGACGCCCTCGGGCGTGGCCTCCTCGACGGGTCCGACGACAGCGGCGGCGGGCGATACGCGGCGGACCCGATCTGGCGGGCGATGGCCGTCCTCGACCACCGCGAGCCCGAGACGCCGCCCGGGGATGAGCTTGTGGACCCGGGTTGGTTCTCCCTGCCGGCCTCGTGGCTGACCGGACCGGTCGAGGCCGGGGTCAACGGGTGGTCCTGGGCCGCCGACGAAGCGTGGCTGCGGGTCTGGGCGGGGGAGGGCTATCTCGTCGCCGAGGGGCGGCGGGCCCAGCGGCCGCCGGCGGAGGAGGCGAGGGCGTGGCTCGACCGGATCGGCGCGGCGACGGCGGCCGGGCGGCTGGTCGAGCGGTCCTTCGACGAAGCGCCCGTCGAGGCGGCGGACGGCCCGCTGATGGCGGCCATGCCGCTCGCCATGCGGCGGTGGACCGCCCGGGTTCTGCCCTACGTCCGGCTGTGGCTGACCGAGGCCATCGGCCTGGCGCCCGGCGACCGGGCCGGAATCGTCCGGGAGGTTCTCGAGGTGCCGGCGCGGGTCTATCTCAGCTCGAGCCACGTGGACATGGTGACGTCGATGGAGCGGATCTCCCTCCCGGTCCGGATGGCCGGCCTCGACCGGGACCCCGGTTGGCAGCCGGCGCTCGGGCGGGTGGTCCTGTTTCACTTTCAGTGAGGAGCCGCGGCATGACCGAAGCCACCGCGGAAGCGTCCGTCGACCTGCGATTCGACAGCATCCCCCGGACCGCCGAGAACCACTTCCGGCTGCGGCTGTTCGCCACCGTCTGCCGGGTCCTCCTCCGGATCCGCGCCGACAGCGACGGCGAGGACTCCTTCGAGGCCACACTGGAGAAGCACCCCTTCCTCAAGGGCTACCTCGCGGAGATCGCGCGAGCGGTGCCCGAGGGCGCCACCTGGGCCGAGGGGCTCGACGCGTGGGAACGGGGTCTCGCGGAGTGGGAGGAGCAGGCCGCCGACCGCCTCCCGCTGCGGGTCCTCGTGGACACCCTCGGCCTCGAGTCGGCCCACCTCGCCGCGTTCATGCTCGCCGGCCTCCTCGAGGAGGACGCCCGCTTCGGCGCCCTCGTCGCCGACATCCAGGCACCGCTCCCCCACCGGCGGCCGTGCCTCGAGCTCATCGGGCGGATCGCCGCAAGCGCTCCGTCGCCGGACCCGTGGCGGACCTGCCGGCCGCTCCTCCGGAACGGCCTCGTCAAGGCCCTCAACCCCGACGCCCCTCGTTCGGAATGGCTGCTTCACGTCCCGGCCGTCCTCTGGGACGTCGCCCGCGGCGACGGCGAGCCGGGCCCGGACGCGGGATACCGCGTCGATCGCCACGACGCTTGCGAGCCGCTCGAGGACCTCGTCCTCCCCGACGCCTTCCGGGAGCGAGCCGCCCAGGTCCCGTCGCTCGTCGAGGACGGGCGGGCGCGGGCCGTCGTGGTCCGCGGCTCCCCCGGCAGCGACCGCTTCGCCGTGATCCGGGCCATCGCCGCGCGGCTCGGCCGGGACACGGTGACGGTCGACGCCGACCACCTGAAAACCCACGCCGAGGCCCTCGGCCCGCTGTGCACGATGGCGGGCGCCCTGCCCGTGGTGACCGCCGACCCGGGCACCGGGGAGACCGTCCGCGTCCCGACCCTCCGCGGTTACCACGGGCCGATCGGGGTGGTCCTCGGCCCCGAGGGCGGCGTCGAGGGCCCATCCGTGGACCAAGCCGTCAATCTTTCGATTCCGGCCCTGTCGGCGGCCGACCGCCGCCGCTGCTGGGAGCAGGCCCTCGGCCCGGCCGGCGCCGACGACGTCGAGACCCTCACGGAGCGGTTCCACCTCCCCACCCGTTACATCCGGCAGGCCGCGGCGGGCGCCGTCACCGAGGCCCGCCTCCACGGCCGGAACCGCGTCGCCGCCGAGGACGTCCGGCGGGCGTGTCGCACCCTCAACACTCAGCGGCTCCAGACCCTCGCCGATCCCATAGAGCCGATGGGCGACTGGTCGCAGCTCGTCACCGGGGGCACCACCCGGACCCGCCTCGGGGACCTCGAGCGGCGCTGCCGCCACCGCGAGCGCGTCCTCGACCACCTCGGCCCGGCCTTCGCCGGAACCGGCCGCGGGGTCCGGGCCCTCTTCACAGGGCCGAGCGGCTGTGGGAAGAGCCTCGCGGCGAAGGTCCTCGCGGCGGAGCTCGGCAAGGACCTGTTCCGGGTGGACCTTGCCGCCGTGATCAACAAGTACATCGGGGAGACCGAGAAGAACCTCCAGAAGGTCCTCGCCACGGCGGAGGAGCTCGACGTGGTTCTCCTCCTCGACGAGGGCGACGCCCTCCTCGGCGGCCGGACCGAGGTCCAATCCGCCAACGACCGATACGCCAACCTCCAGACCGACTATCTCCTTCAGCGTCTCGAGCACTACGAGGGCATCGCCCTCGTCACGACCAACCTCAGCGGAAACATCGACCCTGCCTTCGAGCGGCGGATGGACGTGGTGGTCGACTTCCAGCGGCCGGATCAAGCCGAGCGCCACCGGATCTGGCAGCTCCACCTCCCCCGCGATCACGGGGTGGACGACGCCTTCCTCCAGGAGGTCGCCGCTCGCTGCCCGATGAACGGCGGCCAGATCCGCAACGCCGCCATGCAGGCCGCCCTCCACGCCGTCGACGCGGGGGAAACCCTCGCCCGCGAGCACCTGGAGGAGGCCATCCGCACCGAGTACCGGAAGGCCGGGGCCACCTGCCCCATCGCGGAGCGACAGCCGGATACCGTCGGAGCCCGCTCCAACGTCGAAGCGTTTCTGGAATCGATCGAGTAGAAGTAGAGACGCGGATTGCAAACGCCGCGATACACGCAACCCGGACCCCGACCATTATGACAGCCGCCCACGTCACAGCGCAACGGAAAAACAAAGCAAGCGACGGTGAGTACGCCGGCCGGAAGCCTCGCGACGCCGGAGAGCCGGTTGCAAGCCCCTTGACCGATGCCCGGCCGCG
>CAZQQP010000014.1:28066-28324 GCA_964595475.1 uncultured Planctomycetaceae bacterium
CCCACGGCCGGCGGTTCACTGCCGGAGCCGATCCAGCCGAAGCTGACGGTGAGCGAGCCAAGCGACAAGTACGAAAGAGAGGCCGCGCGCGTCGCCGACGCGGTGATGCGGATGCCGGAGTCGGAACCAGTCGCTGACTTTGCAGAGGGGACACACGGAAGCACGAAGCGGCCGTCGGACGGATTGGCCGTCGATGGTCAGGCGAAGGAGCGGATCGAGTCACTTGCCGGTGGAGGAAAGCCGCTCTCGCCGTCGACG
>CAZQQP010000014.1:28334-32107 GCA_964595475.1 uncultured Planctomycetaceae bacterium
CTTCGAGCGGCGATTCGGTCGGGACTTCCGTGATGTGCGCGTGCACGCGGACTCGAAGGCCGATCGGGCAGCTCGGTCGATCAACGCCGAAGCGTTTACCCTGGGTAGTCACGTGGTATTTAAAGACGGGAAGCTCCAGCCAGATACTTCGAAGGGAAAGGAGCTGCTTGCCCACGAGTTGACTCATGTCTATCAGCATCAAATGACGAAGGGGCCTCGGATTCAGCGGCAGATGACGGCTGGAGCCGGGAGAACGTCTACTGCACGGCCGCGGTCACTGGACGAGTCGCTCGACCCGGAGCAGCTCTCGGACGCTGAACTCGAGAGAGAGATCCGGGTAATCCGCGACTGGCTGCGAAAACATCCGGTGTCGAGCCGCCGGACCGCGCGGCTCCGGTCGACGCTAGCGCGCCTCGAGGCGGAGATGCGGCGTCGCAAGAGCACGAATCGAGACGAGAACGCCGGCATGACCAGTGCCGAGACCCCTGCCAGCGTCCCGGTTGCCGAACCCGAACCGTCCAAGTCTGCTCGCGAAGCCAGCGCGGGTATGGCCAACACCGAAGCTCCCGCGCGCGGTCCGGGAATGACCCGCGCCTCAACCAGAATTCGTTCCCAGCGCGATCCCAACCTCTCCGATGCCCTTCAGCGCATTCAGACGTTGGGCGAAGAGTGGGGCAAGACTGCCTCTGTTTCTGTCCAGCCAGAGATGTCGATCGACAGTCTTTTAGATGCGGCGGACGGCATCGATCTATCGAAGCCCGAGAACTTGCGTGCCGTCGTCAATGTCGTCAGGAAGTCCTTCTCTAAAGAGGTCCTGATTGGCTTTTTGAACCAAGTGGAACGTCGAGCGCGAGCGAGGCGGCACCGGCAAGCACAGATAAGGGCGTTACAAGAGTTGCACTCTACGCGACGCGGTCCGTACGGAACAGCCGGCCCCGGTGTAGCAGCGCCTGTTATGGCGCGAGCAATCACAGGCGCCTTTGAGGACTTTGTCGAAGCGATTGAGAACGTGTTCGAGAGTGCGGGGGCTTTCGTGAGTGGTGTGATCAAAGGCTTGTCACGGTCAGTAGGCGAAGACCAAGCGCAAGAGCTGGGTAAACGTCTGTTGCAGAGTTACGTCCTGAACGTTGTCTTTCCTCCCGTTTTTCTGAGTGGAGCCGGAGTCGGTATCGTCAAAGATGCCGTAAGCGCAATTCGTTCTGCCTACGAGTTCGCCATCAACTTCAAGGAAATGGCGAATGCAGCGCTTGAACTGGCTGGCTCCTTTTTTAGCTCCGAAGGAGAGGATGTCGCGCGGCGGATGGGCGTGGCAATTGGGCAGAACTATGCCAAGCAGGTTAAAAGCATGCTTCGCGGCAATATCTTCGAGTTTACCTTTGCTCTGGGTAGGCTGGTTGGTCCTTCCATCATTTACGCCATTCTTACTGTCGTTGGCGTGCCGGGATTGATGGTAGCAAAAGTAGCCAAACAGATATTCAAAATTCTAGAGCCGTTACTCGAACGCTTTCCGACTCTGCGACGTTTGGCCGAACGAATTTCCTCTCGGCGAGGAGAACAGGAAAGTCGCGACACAGACAAAGACAGAAAAAGAGAGCAAGAACCGGAAAGGTTAGAACCGAACGAGCGCAAAAAGCGTTTGAAAGAGTTGGCGAAGGATCCCGAGGGGGGAGGTGAGGATATGCACGAGGCGGAACTGATGCTGACACTAGAGCGGGAGAAAAACGAAGTGCCAGGGCCAGTGCGTCGCCCGGACCTGGAGGAAGGGGAACACGGTGACTTCGTAGACGCCGAAGGACAGTATTGGGATATCAAAAGCTACCGCAGCCGTGGCGCGCTAGAGAAGAAATTAAAAGAGGACGCACGTCAGGCAGGTCAACCGGAACCACAATTCGATCCAGACAAACCGATTCCGGGCGAGTTTGACGTGGAAGAAGTCGTAGAGGATATTAGAACGGAGTTCCATATTCAGGGCGAGAAGGTTATAGTCGACACCACATACCTGTCGGAAACTGATTCGAAAGCACTCCGGGAGAAAATTCGGGAGAAAGGAATGGAAGAGATGGTTTATTTTCATTCACTAGAGGGAGAATAGGAGGTAGAGCATGGGCACGAGATATCGACTGCCTTCGGAGAAATTGCAAGCACAAATTACGGCTAACCGTACTTGGTACGACACCGCCGGTGCAGAGGGTCACCGTGCCTATCTCGCTTTCGACACCTATTCTGGCGTAGACCTTGCCGATGCGGTGCTTGTCGGAGCGACATTGCAAGAGACTGCACTTCCCCGGGCGCGACTAGATGGCGCACTGATCGGGGGCGCCTTGGCTAATGGCCTAATTTTGACCAATGCAAGTATAGTGGAATGCGACTTTTCCAAGGCGGAATTGGTTGAAGCTGACCTGAGGCGCAGCAATGGGATACGGGCATCGTTTCGCGAAAGCCGCTTGACGCGAGCACGCCTGGACGATGGCATCTTCCGCAATGCCGTCTTTGTTCGTGCTATGTGTTTCCAGACTTCATTTCGAAACTGTGACCTACGTGATGCGGACTTGAATAGCGCTCGGCTGGCCGGGGCGGATTTATCTGGAGCACGTTTGGCTGGTGTGACCCTGACAAACACTTATATTGACCATACAACGAAGCTAAACGGATGTACCGGCATTGACCGGGACGTTGCAGAGCATTTCTACTTTGGTGAGGATTTAATTGAACGGGGGACCATCAGGGAGGCGCTGGCCCGGCTGGCAGAAGAGATGTGATCGACATTGTCGACAATCGTGTCCCTTCGGCAGTGGTGCGCAGACGTGCGGGCCGGGCCCGCATATGGGGGCAGGGTACTAGGGCCATGTAGCGGCGCAGAGGACGAGGCCCACGTCGGGGACCCCGGCGGGCAGCCTCGACGGACCGGCAACGGAGGGGGCGTAGCTCAGTGGGGCGGGTCGCGTGGCGGGCCGCGGGTCTCTGCTCCTCCACCTTTCGATGATGTCGAAGGGGAGCCCGCGCGCGATATCGCCGCGGGGGCTTCACCTCCTGTCGAAGTGTCGGCGGGGTCAGTTCTTGGCTCTTTACACAGGGCCAACGTCATAACGGGTCACTTCTAAACATTTGATATTTTCGCTTGCGTGTCTGGAATATGCCTTGGAAGAATTCGGGGGCATATTGCCCTTGAGCAGAAAAGGTGTCAGGGAGCAGAAAAGGTTTCAGGAACCTTCTCCTTGAATTCGGGCCGGCTTGGCGGTAGATCCCGGCCATGGGACGACCATTTCGTGTTGATCTTGGGGGCTACGTATACCACGTGGTGAACCGCGCGAACGCGCGGATGACGATCTTCGAGGACGAGGCGGACTATCTGGCGTTTGAACGGATCATGGTCGCGGCCCAGCAGCGGACGAACATGCGATTGCTCGCCTGGTGCGTGATGCCCAATCACTGGCACATGATCGTCTGGCCGCGCAAGGACGGCGACCTGGCGCTGTTCTTCGGGTGGCTGACGCTGACCCACACCCAACGTTGGCACGCGCATCGGCACACGACCGGCGAGGGCCACGTCTACCAGGGCCGCTACAAGTCGTTCCTCGTCGAGGCCGAGGATTACCTGTGGTCCGGCTGCCGGTACGTGGAGCGCAACGCGCTGCGGGCGGGGCTGGTCGAGCGGGCGGAGGATTGGCGATGGGGCAGCCTGTGGCGATGGGCGAATCGACGGAAGAAGCTGGCGGACGTCCCGGAACTCAGCGACTGGCCGATCGACCGGTGGAGAAGTGGGGTGGAGAAGG
>CAZQQP010000015.1:0-1995 GCA_964595475.1 uncultured Planctomycetaceae bacterium
TTCCGCCTTGGCACCGATGAATAGGCTCAACTTATTCTTTTCCGCCTCCTTACGAGCCGTCAGCCGCCCCCTTTGTCGGGGGCGCCTCGCCGGCCGTGATCGTGATGCGTCCCTCGACGTTCGTGGGAATGGTCAGCGGTCGGCGTCCCGCCGACGTCATGCGGATACGCCCGCTCATCTTCTGCTCGATGCTCGCGGCCACCACCCACCCGGTCGCCACCCGGACCTGGATCTGACCGCTCTGCTCACCGGAGATGTCGTACTGCATTCCCATCGGCCCGTGCTTCCGCTCGCCGTCGCCCGTTCCGAACGACGATTCCAGGCCGATGGTGGCCACACCGTCCTCCCGGCGGCGGAGGGTCCACGTATGGTCCATGGAGAGGGGGACGACCGCGTTGCCCGTGGCCGTGCGGCTCCAGGAGTCGCCCGCCGCGACGGGCTCGTCGGGATACTGCGGGCCGATCTGCTCCAGCGTCGCCCGAAGCCGCTCCTCGCTCACCACCTTCTTCATGATCGTCTCGACGAGCGGCTTCTGGTCCTCGGCCACGTCGACCGACCCGAGAATCTCCTTCCGCATCTTCCCGACCCCCCGCACCTCGAGAACTCGGCCCGTCTGCCCCAGGACGACCTGGAACGCGCTGCCCACCAGTCCCGCGAGGCCCTTGGCGCGGAGCGGAACCTCCTCGGGCGGGTCGGACGAGTCGTACGCGACGTCCGTGGGCCCTCCCGTTTGCTCGAACTTCAGCCAGGTATATCGAACGGACACCACGGCGGCGCCGTCGTCGCGGACCTTCTCCACCGTCATCTTCATCCCCCTCCCGATGAACTGCTCCATGGTCATCTTCTCGTCCCCGACACGCTGCTCGATCGTCCGGTCCGCGATCGTGCGGATGTGGTGGGTCCGACCCGGCTTGAAGCTCAGCCGAAGCGACCGCTTGCCCCCCTCGCCCGACGGCGTCGCGACCTCCTCCGAGCCATCCGCCTCGTCCGCCGACGCGGCGCTTCGCGATCCGTCCGGCCGATCCGCATCGGCGTCACTCCTCTTCTCGTCCGGGGTCTTTCCCCCGTCCGAACCGTCCTTACCGGCCGTCCCGCCGGCGGAGGCAGGATGCCGCTCTTCCTCCGCTCGGGCGTTGTCAGCCGATTGACCTCTCGATCCGGCGTCGCGATCGCCACATCCGCCGACAAGGACGACGAAGGAAAGCCACGCGGACGACGCGACGACAGTCCGACGCGTGGAATGCCGAGTGCTACGGGGCGGGCGTGAATCGCGTGGACGGTTCATCGGTCCATCCGGAAGGGTTCAAAGGCGCTTCCGGGGGCTCCGGCGAGGCCCGAGCCGCCGGTCCGGGCCGGGCACCTCAGCCCCGGTGACCCCCGCGAGATGGCCGTTCTCCCGCTCGCGGGGGCGTTCCCCGGCTCGGGACCCGCCCCCGCGGCGCCGATCATGTGGCCGTCGACCGCGACCGCCACGGTGGACGAGTCGAAGGCGCCCTTGCGGATCTCGAAGCCGATCGGGTTTGCCGGCGCGTGGACGTCCGCGAGGAGGCCGTGATCGCCGGCCGTGGGCTCGGGGAGCCGCTCCCGCCGCGGGGCCTCCGAGCCAGCGCACTGACGATCATCGCTCTCAAAGGGATCTCCGGTCGGTCCGGCGACCGGCTGTGCTGCGGTGGGTCACCCGTCGTCGTCCGGCTCGACCACCGCGCTCATGGCGCCGTCGCAGCCGGCGGCCAGCGGGTCCGGCCCGAAGCCGTGGATCTGCTCCTGCTTCAGCTCCGCGTGCTCGAGCGTGGTCGCCAGGAGCGTGGACCGTCCCTGCGTATCCACTTCCACGGCACGGGTGTAGGCCTCGGAGCGATCCATCCCGAACAGCCGCTGACAGAGGAGGATGACGTAGTCGTGCGTGTGGTCGTCGTCGTCGAGCAGGACCACGCGGTAGTACGGCGGCTGTTCACGCCGCTCCGACTCCTGTCGCTCCTCCTTCTCCTTGGCGGG
>CAZQQP010000015.1:2005-3924 GCA_964595475.1 uncultured Planctomycetaceae bacterium
TGGACTATGCGACATCGATCACCTCCGCGGCACTCGAACCGCACGCCGCCCTCGGCCGCTCGAAACCACCCGCGTCGGCCGAGCCCACCGCCTTGCAGCACGACCCGGCAGGCATCGGCACGAGCGGGTCGCACGGGAGCCGACCGCCCTCAGCTCTCCTTGCCGGACTGCGGCTTGCTCGGCTTCTTCGGCTTGGACGGCTTGGCGGGCTTTTTCAGCTCACCGCTCTCCCACGTGCCGACCTTGGTCGCCCCGTCCGGAAAGACGGTCTTCCCTTTGCCGTGCCTCTTGCCCTTTTTCCACATGCCCGTGTACTTCTGGCCGTTCGCCCAGACCATGGTGCCCTTCCCGTGGAACTGGCCGTCTTTCCAGATGCCCTTGTACTTCGACTCGTCGGGCCAAATGAGGGTTCCCTGCCCGCTGGGCTTGCCGGCCTTCCACTGGCCGACGAAGCGGGTGCCGTCGGGCCAGACGTACTTCCCCTTGCCCGCGCGCTGGCCCTTTTTCCACGAGCCCTTGTACTTCGCGTCGTTGGGCCAGACGATGGTACCGGAGCCGTGCTTCGCGCCGTTCCGCCACTGGCCGACGTAGCGCGTGCCGTCCTTCCAGACCATCATCCCTTTGCCGTGGGGCTTGCCGCTTTTCCACTGGCCCTTGTACTTGCTTCCCTTCGGCCAGGTCACCATGCCCCTCCCGTGGGGCTTGCCCTCCTTCCACTGTCCGACGTAGCGGGTGCCGTCGGGCCACGTCAGCGTCTTGGCGTCGGGAAGCTTCTGCGCCTGCCAGTCGCCGTAGTCCAGGCCCGACGGCGTGGTCTGACATCCCGAAAGGCCGGCCCCCACGCCGACCACCACTGTGAGCGCGAGCGCTTCGATCGTCCCCTGAAGCTGCATCCGCATGTCGACCTCCGTTGATGGATTCGATTCCGACCTGATGGCACAGAGTATACTCCGCCCGCCGACATCGCCCAAACCCTACCAGTCGAGGACGGCGCCGTCGGGTGCACGCACCTCCAGCGGAGGCATGCGCTCCTGCTCGAAGGGGTGGGCCGCCGCGGCCTTCTCGTCCACCTCGATTCCCAGGCCGGGCGCGTCGCTCGGCAGCCAGTGGCCTCGTTCCGTTGTAAGGTCCGTCCGGACCACCTCCCACCGCCAGGGCACGTCCGAGAGCATGTCCTCCTGAATGAGGAAATTGGGCGTGGAGAGGGCGAAGTGGAGGGCCGCCGCGTTCGCGATCGGGCCGAGCGGATTGTGGGGCGCCACCCCCATCTGGTAGGCCTCGGCGACGGCCGCGATCTTCTTGGCCTCGAAGAGCCCGCCGCAATGGCAGAGGTCCGGCTGGATCACGTGGCACGCCCGACGCTCGAAGACGGGGAGGAACTGGCTGCGGCCGACCAGCCGTTCGCCCGTGGCGATGGGGACGTCCACGGACTGACGAACCTCCGCCAGCGCCTCCGTGTTCTCCGGCGGGACGGGCTCCTCACAGAAATAGGGCCGGGCGCCCGACACCGCGTGGATGTACTGGATGGCCGTGCCCGGGAGGGTTCTCCCGTGGAAGTCGATCATGATGTCCACGCCGTCGCCCACGCTCTCCCGGAGCTTGCTGATGAGGCGGCCGAGGTGCTTGGCCTTGGTCACGCCCTCGAGCGGCTCGCTGTAGGGAACCACCGTGACCTTCAGGGCCGTGTAGCCTCGCTCGAGAACGGCGTGGGCGTGGTCGAGCAGCGGCTGCGGGTCGAAGGTCTCGTAGACCGCCGACATCTCGCCGCCGCCGAGGTGGGTGTACATCCGCACCTTGTCGCGAACCCGCCCGCCGAGGAGCTGGTAGACGGGCACACCGAGGTGCTTGCCCTTGAGGTCCCACAGCGCCTGCTCGATGCCGGAGATGGCGCTCAGGCCGATGACGCCCAACCGCCAGAA
>CAZQQP010000015.1:3934-21008 GCA_964595475.1 uncultured Planctomycetaceae bacterium
TAGAGATGCTCGATGCGGAGCGGATCCTCCCCGAGAAGCATCGGACGGAGATCCTCGACGGCGCCGACGACGGAGCGGGTCTTCCACTCCAGTGAGCCTTCCCCCCAACCGACGAGGCCCGCCTCGTCCGTCTCCACCTTCACGAAGACCCAGTTCCGCATCTCCGCGTTGACGACGACCGTCTTGACCTCCGTGATCTTCATCGGGGTGTGGCTCCGGGCTTACGCGACACTCGGGCGGCGCGCGGACCGTCCGCGGAAGCGATTATGGGCCCAGTCTGGCAGGCCCGCTCGGGCGGGACAAGCGGTAGGCGGACGGAGAAGCGCCGCGCCCGCGGAAGACCCGACCGGGAGCCGCTCCCAGAATGGGACGACGATCGACCCGCAGCCAAGGCGGTCGGACGCGTCGCCCCAGACCAGAGGGAGACCCGCATGGGCGCGCTCGCTTGGACCATCCTCGCCACACTCTTCGTCAGCCTCCTGGCGTGGGTGGGCGTGCTGACCTTCTTCATGAAACGCGCCCTCCTGGACCGGCTCCTCCTCCGGCTGGTGGCGCTCGCGGCGGGCTCGATGATCGGCGGGGCCTTTTTCCACCTCCTCCCCAATGCCATCGCGGCGGGGGGGACCACCCGCACGCTCCCGCTGTTCCTCTTCGTGGTCCTCGGCTTCACCCTCTTCTACGTCCTCGAGCAGTTCGCCCATTGGCACCATCACCACGTCGGCAGCCACGAGCACGAGCCGGTGACCCACCTCGTGCTGCTCTCCGACGCGGTCCACAACCTCAGCGACGGCCTGGTCATCGCCGGGGCCTTCCTGACCGCGACCCCGGTGGGACTCGTCACGGTCGCCGTCATCGCCCTCCACGAGATCCCTCAGGAGATCGGTGACTTCGGCGTGCTCATCCACGGCGGCATGACGCGGAAGCGTGCGCTGGTTCTCAACTACCTGACCCAAGCCACCGTCATCCCCGGCGGGATCGCGGGGTGGTATCTCGGCGAGATGATCGGCGCCGTCCCCGTGTACCTGCTCGCGTTCGCGGCCGGCCACTTCATCTACATCGCGAGCTCCGACCTGATCCCCGCGATCAAGAACCGGGAGGAGGTGGGCGAGTCCTGGCGCAACTTCGCCATGTTCGCGGCGGGCGTGGGCGCGATGCTCGGGATCAGGCTCCTCCGCACCGTGGTGGGCTGACGCAACGGCCGCGGGCCGGCGGCGGGACCCCGCGAGCCTCATCCCGTCGCCTCGGAGGCCGCCCGGCGGGCGTCGCGGACCGTGCGGAGGACCACGGCCCGGCCGACGACGCCGCGGTATTGCCGGGCCTCGGCGTCGTCGACGACGGGGATGGCGTTGCCCCGACACCGCTCGAACAGCGCCGCGGCCTCCTCCGGCGTGGCGTGCTCCGGCAGGCTCAGCTCCGGCCCGGCGGAAACGAGATCGTCGGCGATGACCAGCGCCGCCGCCTCGGGGTCGTAGACGAGGCCGCTGAGCTCCTCGAGATCGATCGTCCCGCGGAGGCGGCCGTCCTCGTCGACCACGGGAAAGCGGGTGAGGGTGGAGCCGTCCGCGTAGCGGAGCACGTCGTCCATGGCCGCCCCCGCGGGGACGGGCTCGGCCGTGGGCTGCATGAGCTCCGCCACCGTCACGGCGCGGGAGGACCGGCCGTCGCGGAGGCCCACGACGGTGCGGCGGACCGCTTCCAACCAGGGCGTCTGCCCGCCGCTGTGGGTTCGGACGAGAAGCTCGCCCATCCGGACCTCGCCGGAACGGACGACGACTTGCTTGACGAGCAGCGGCCCGACGAGCTCGAAGATCACCACACCGCCGAGGATGACGTTCAGGAGCTTCTCACCGAGGGCCTCGTCGTACTGCTTGGCGATGTGGGCGAGGGCGATCGCCGCGCCCGCCTGGCACAGGAGGCCCGTCCCCATCGTCGGCTGCTCGACGCCGAGGCCGCCCGACCGGTCTCGCCCGAGGTGCAAACCCGTCGCCACCCCGGTCACCTTCCCCACCGCCCTCGCCGCCACGTACGCCGCGACGAGGAGGAGCGTCCCGCCGCCGGCGAGCACGTGGAAATCGAGATGCCACCCGCTGATCACGAAGAACACCACGTACGCGGGCTGAGCGAAGTGCTCCATGGAGGCGCGGATCGGGGGAAGGAACGACGAGCGGTTCGCGACGACGGCACCCGCCACGAGGAAAACGAGCATGAACGGCACGCCTGTGAGCTTGCACACGCCGATGGTGAGCAGAACGGTGGTCAGCAGTGGAAGCGCGTAGTTTCGCGAGCCGACCCGCTCCTGCAGGAGGATCAGGGCGTGGCCCGCGACCATGCCGTACGCCAGCGAGCCCACCACGGACCAGACGAACTGCTCGCCGCGGCCGCCCTCGCCGGTCAGCGCGAGCACCGCGACGAGGATGAGGTCGAACGCGAGGATGCACCAGACGTTGGACAGCGCCGTGAGGAGGCGCGTGGCGTCGGAGACCGGTCCCGCCGCACGATACTCCTGGAGAACCACCAGCGTCGTCGCGGGCGCCACCGCCACCGCCATGGCGCCGAGCAGTGACGCCCCGGGCTGTCCGAGCAGCGGCCACGTCGCGGCGAGGACGACCGCGAAGGTGATGGCCGCCTCAATGGCCGACAGCGAGAGCGCCGCCCAAGCTCGGCCGCGGATGCGCCGCCACTGGAACTCGCCGCCGAGGACGAACAGAACCAGTGCCATGGTGAGGTCCACCACGGGCTGGGCGAGACGCTCCGTCGCCGCCTTGGGGAGGAGGCCGTCGAGCTTCGACTCCGCCCCCGACCAGACGGTGTGGCCCAGCCAGTCGAGCAGGGGTCCGGGGAGCAGCCCGACGCCGAACGGCCCGAGGACGATGCCCGCGGCGATGTATCCGGTCAGCGCCGGGAGACGGACCGCCTGCGCGAGGGCGCCGAAGAGGACACCCATCACGAGCAGGAGACCCGCGATCAGTACAAAGTGCTCGCTGGCGTCCACACGCCCTCCTGAACCGACGCGTCCCGGAAGAGGCCGCCCCATTCTTGGCGGACGGCCGGCTCGGCAAGAGGGAGGGACGATTTTCCGTCCGAGGCGCCGCCGCCCGGCGGCGTCCCTCACGGGCCTCGCGGTCGCGAATGGGGACGCGCGGTGGCACTGGACCGGGAACGAATTGGAGACGCCAAAAGGGAGCGGCCGCCTCCTCTTCTACCGCATCCGTTCACGGTCGACCCGGCTGTCGATCGGCTCGGGAGCACGCAGGGCCGGGAACTGACTCCGCGTCACCTCTCGTGGCGCGCGGCTCGCTGAACGCTTCTGCACTCCGAGATGCCCGTGCCACCCAAGCAAAGACGACGGCGGCGACATGGAGTTGGTTCACGGCGTTGCGTGCCACCCAAGCCGAGACGACGGGGCGACACCGAGGTGGTTCTCGGCGTGGGGCGGGACGGCCACGGCCGTCCCCCAATAAAAATCGCCCCGTCCGCCGGACGGGGCGATCGATCGTGGTTCGGGGCTCCGGCTCACACCAACTCGTTGATGAGCCCCCGCTCGCCGAGGATGTACTGCGGACGGCCCGTGTTGTCCTTGATCTTGGTGGACGGGTCGATGCCGAGGTGTCGGTAGACCATCGCCAGGACGTTCTCGGGCCGGTAGGGCGCCTGGATCGGCTCCTGCCCCTTCGCATCCGAGGCACCGACCACGGTGCCGCCGGGGAGGTCGCCGCCGGCGAGGAGGCCGCTCATGAGCCGTCCCCAGTGGTCCCGACCCGGGTTGGGCCCGCGATTGTTGATCTTCGGCGTCCGCCCGAACTCGCCCATCGCGACGACCAGGACATCCTTGTCAAGGCCCCGCTCGTGGAGGTCCTGGATGAGCGCCGCGATGCCCCGGTCCACGCGGGCGTGACGGTTGTTGAAGCTTCGGACAAGGTTATTGTGGTCGTCCCACCCGACGGTGCGGACGGTCGCGAAGGTCACCCCCGCCTCCACGAGCCGACGGGCGAGGAGCATGCTCTGGCCTTGGCGGGTCATCCCGTAGCGCTCGCGGACCTTCCGCGGCTCCCGCTCGATATCGAAGGCCCGCTGGGCCCGCTCTCCCGTGACGAGGTCGAGGGCCTGCTGGTTGAAAGAGTCCATGGAGTCCGCGACACCGTTCTGGTCCGCCACGCGACGGGTTCGGTCGAGCTCGCCCAAGAGGGCCGCCCGGTCCTTGAGACGGCGGGCATCCATATCGCCCGCGGTGCTCAAGTTCCGGACTCGGAAATTGTCACTCGCTGGATTCCCACCCGCGACGAACGGGTTGTGGCCGGCGCCGAGGTAGGCGGCGTCGCCGTAGCTCGGCGACCGGGAGACCGCCGCGTACGCCGGCATGCCATCCGCGTTGGGGCCGCGGAGCTTGGAGACGTAGGAGCCGACCGACGGCATCGCGTTCTCGTTGCTGCTTCGATCATCCAGGTAGTAGCCGGTCTGGATGAGGTGGCGCGACGTGCCGTGGCTGCCGGAGTCGTGATGGAGCGAGCGGATCACCGCCATCTTGTCCATCACCTTGGCCTGTTCCGCCATCGCCTCGCTGAAGTAGACGCCGCGCACGTTGGTCGGGGTCGCGGCGAAGGGACCCCGGTACTCCGGCGGTGCCTCCGGCTTGGGGTCGTAGGTCTCGATATGGCTCGGCCCGCCGGTCATCTCGATGAAGATCACCGCCTTGCCGGGGATGGTGGGCTTCACCGGCGTGGCCGCGTGGGCACGAAGCCGGAGGAAGTCCGCGAGGCTGAGCCCGCCGAGGCCGAGAAAGCCCGCCTTGAGAAACTCACGCCGCTTGACACCGTCACAGCAGGTCGAGGCGGAACCGGTCAGTCCGAACATACCGCACCTTCACGAAAAAGGATCGAGAGCTTCGAAATTCGGGGGTTCCCTTCGGCCATCCGCTGGCCGAGGCCTTCCATTCAGGCGTCATGGTGATCCCGGTGGCATCCCCCTGTCAAGTCCCCGGGAAAGGCCTCCCTTCTCCCGGCGCCTCGCGGCATCGGGCGGGAACCCCGTGGAGGATCGGGCTTTCCGAAAGGACACGATCCGACAGACGGCGTGTGGACCGGCAAGGCGTCCGATGCCCCCCGCTTCCGGCGCAACCGTCCGCTGAAGCCCGGGGGTTCATGTCCTCCGAAGGCCTCAGCGGACGGCTCGTCGCCTAGTGGCGGTGGGCGGAGCGGCCGATTAATGGCCCGCTCCATGCCGCTCGCGGTGCTGATGGCGGTGAAGGGCGTCGTCCTCCCGTCGCTGATGACGGAACAGCGATCGGTCCTCCCGCGCCTGGTGGTGCCGCAGCCGGTGATCCTCCCGCCTCTGGTGGTCTCGGAGCCGATGATTCTCCCGCCGCTGGTGCGCACGAAGCCGCGGCGTATTCCCGTGACGCAGCCGCTCACGGAGCTGGTGCCGACGGAGCAACCGACGCTCGGTTCCCTGATGGTGGCCGAGGTCATGGCGCTCGCGATCCTGGTGGCGGTCGAGGTGGCGATTCTCATGGGCCTGGTGGTCCCTCAGCGCCTCTCGCTCGTGCCGCTGGTGGTGGCGAAGACCCGCGTGGTGGGAGGGGGACCCACCGATCCGGATGCGAAGCCGAACCCGATCGTTCGCCTCGGCCGCCGTGGTCGCCGCGAGCAGGAACGACGCCCCGAAAACGACCCCCACCCCTGTCATCAAGGAAACGGTCCGACGTCTCATGGAACACCTCCCAAAGGGGACGGACACAATCGTCACAATGCGTATTATCTCCCGCCGGACCCGCTTGTCAATGCTTTTTTCGGCTTTTTTCGCGGGTCGTCGGCGTCGGGCTCGGTCGGTTCGCCGACCGAGCCCGGCGGGAGCCCGCGCCGCGCCCGGGGCACACCTCGCACAGACGTCCACGCCTGTGCCACGATCGGGAACAGACCGCCACATGTCATAACGAAGGGGATTCCGTGACCCGACCGCGACCGGATGCGGACGCGTCTCGGAGACGGCGTGGAGAAGGGAGGCGTCTTGTCGGAGGAGAGGCTCGGCCTCGACTCCGTGACGTCGGGACGTCAGGAAAGGCTCACCGGCATGATGACGTAGAGAAAGCTGTCGTCCACACGCATCAACCCCGGCTTGTTGGCGGCCTTGAACTCGAAGGTGACCTTCTCCTGGTCCGCCACCTTGAGGCCGTCCGTGACGAAGGCGGGGTTGAAGCCGATCTCGATGCCCTCCCCGCTGTAGCTCTCCATCGGCACCGTGACCTCCGCCTCTCCCATCTCGGGGGCGCGGCTGGAGAGGACGAGCTGACCCGCGCCGTTGCCGTCGGGGCCGAACTGGAACTTGATCCCCTTGGACTCCTCGTTGGTCAGGAGGGCGGCCCGGCGGACCGCGCTCGCGAGGATGTCCTTCGCGAAGGTCGCCTGCTCCTCGCTGTCCTTCGGGATGACGTCCTGGTACGGCGGAAAGTTGCCCTCGACGAGGTTGGTCGTGAGCGTCGCCGTCTCCGTGGCGAACATCGCCTGCTGTCCCGTCACCTTGACCCGGACCGTCTCCTGCGGCTCGTGAAACAGCTTGGTCAGGAGGTTGAGCGCCTTCGTCGGGATGATCGCCTGCGTGGGCTCGTCCGAGCCGGAGAGACAGCTTCCCTTGGCCACCGCGAGCCGGCGGCCGTCCGTCGCGACCATGGACAGCTCCTTGCCGTGTCGCTCGAGGAGCACGCCGTTGATCGCGTAGCGGCTCGTCTCCCGCGCCGTCGCGAAGAGGGTGCGGCCGATGAGGCCGGCGAGCTGCTCCGAGTCCATCTGGAAGTCCGCTTCCTCCTCGAAGGTGCCGACGGGCGGGAAGTCCGCGGGCGGAAGGCCGAACATCTTGAAGTGCGAGTCCGCCCCGCGGATGTGGGTCGTCTCGTCGTCCGCCTCGATGGTGATCGTCGGGTCGACCGACTCCTTGACAATGCCCGTCAGCTTGGCCGAGGGGACCACCACTTCGCCCGCCTCGCCGACCTGCACCTGGTGGACCACCAGGTGCACCGCCACCTCCAGGTCCGTGCTCGCGATGCGGAGGCCGCTCTCGTCCGCGCGGATCTTCACGCACTGCAGGACCGGCTTCGGCGTCCGGGCCACCGCCACGGAGTCGGCAAGGCTCAGGGCGTTGACGAGCACCCCGCGATCACAAGTGACTTTCATGTTCGCATCCTCATCGTCTCAGGTTCCCCGCGCTCCGAACCGACCCTCCCCGCCGATCCGAGGCGAGAGGCCGGGCGGCCTCCAAGCGGTGGGAGAGGGATTCGAACCCCCGAGGGGCACGAAGGCCCCTACCGGTTTTCAAGACCGGCGCAATCAGCCACTCTGCCATCCCACCGCACTTCGCGGGCCGCTCGTCCGGACGACGGACGCGTGGCGACCGCGTCGCAAGCGTCGCCCGCGCAGCCCACCGATTGTATTTCACACCGGAGGCGGGAAAGCCCGGCTCACGTGTCGATTCTACAAGTCGGCCGTCCCGCTGTCCGCGATGCGACCGACGGTGCCTCAACGTGCTCACGCCGCCCGACCCTTCTCCTTCCCCACCACGGCGGGCGAGTCGGCCGGACCCGGCCGCGGATATCTTCCCCCGCTTTGCCGCCGCAGCCGGCCGCGGAGCGTGAGCCGCAGCGACTCCACCTCCGCTCGCAGCCGCTGTCGGATGGCATCCGGCGACAGCGACAGGAGCTCCTCGCTGGAGATCGGCTCGCCGTAGATCGCCCCCACCCGGCCCCTGAGACGGGGCACCACCTGACCCCTCGGCCAGACGTCGTAGGGCCCGTCCACGGCCATGGGGACCACCGAGGGCCGAGCCCGCTTGATCAGGATGTGCAGCCCCTCGTGGAAGGGCCCGAGGGTCCCGTCCCGCGTGCGGCGGCCCTCGGGGAAGACCAGCACCAGGTGATTCCGCTTGAGCAACTGGATCGCCGTCCGCATGGCCCGGAGATCGCCTCCCTCCTGGTCCACCTCGAACGCGTTGAAGGCCCGGATCACCGCCGCGAACCAGGGGTTCCGGAACAGCGTCTTCCGGGCCATCGCGTGGTACTGTCGGCCGCGGATGCCCACGCCCAGGACGGCGAGGTCCATGAAGGACTGGTGGTTGCACACCAGCAGAACCGGGCCGTGGCGGGGGATGCAGCGGGACCCGTAGTAGCGATAGCCGTAGAGCGCGGTCAGGATCGCCCAGAGGAGGAGCCGTGCCACCTCCCAGAGGAGGATCTTCCGCAGCGGCTCGCCCGGGTTCATCGCCCGGAGACGGCGGACCCATCCCGTCACGGCTTGCCTCCTGCGGCGCACCGCTTGTCCTTCACGTGCTGATAGAGGATCTCGACCACCTCCTCCAGCGCCCGTCCGCTGGTCTCCACCCGGATCGCGTCGGACGAGCAGGTCAGCGGACCCTCCGCCCTCGCCGCGTCGCGGCGGTCGCGGTCGACGAGCTCCTCCCGCAGCCGCTCCTCGTCCGCGGTCTCCCCGCGGTCGCGGAGCTGCGTGGCCCGGCGGGCCGCCCGCACCTCGGGCGAGGCGTCGAGGTAGAACTTCACGTCCGCGTCGGGGAAGACCACCGAGCCCTGGTCACGCCCTTCCGTGACGAGCCGCGGCCGTTCCCGGCCGATGGTCCGCTGAGCGTCCACCAGGACGGCGCGGACCCGCGGGTTGGCGGCCACGTGGCGGACGGCACGCGTCACGTCCGGGTCCCGCTGTCGCCGCGAGCAATCCGCATCGTCCACGAGGAGACGGGGCGGGTCCGCATCCCACGCGAAGCCGATCGGGAGGCGCTCGGCGAGCGCTCCCACCTCGTCGTGGGAACCGGGGTCGATGCCCCGGTCCAACGCCGCGGCCGCGACGCCGCGATACATGGCGCCGGTGTCCAGAAAGGCCACACCCAGCCGCGCCGCGAGCCGCCGCGCCACGGTGGACTTTCCGACGCCCGACGGACCGTCGATCGCGATGAGGCAGGATGGCATGTCGCCGCCGGTCATCTGCGAGGGAGCATAGGCGCGTGCGTGGGAGACGTGGGCCGGTTGAGGCTCCTTCCACGCGTTGTAAGATGGCGAACTTCTCGGAAACGCTTCCACGGACCCATCGAGAGCGTGACAGGAGGTTGGCATGGGCGTGCCTACGGACCGGCGATACGCGGAGTCCCACGAGTGGCACCGTCTCGACGACGGCGTGGTGGTGATCGGCCTGACCCAGCACGCGGTGGACGAGCTGACGGACGTGACCTTCGTCGAGCTTCCCGACGTCGGGACGAGCCTGAGCGCGGGCGACAGCTTCGGCGAGATCGAGTCGGTCAAGGCGACGAGCGATCTGTACACCGGCGTCGGCGGCACCGTGAAGGAGATCAACCAGGCGGTCGTCGACGATCCCTCGGTCGTCAACAGCGACCCCTATGGACAGGGGTGGCTGATCAAGCTCGAGCCCAACGACACGAGCGAGCTCGAGAACCTTTTCGACGCGGCGGCCTACGACCAGAAGCACGGGGGCTCGTAAGGAGGCGGAACAGAATAAGTTGAGCCTATACGCCAAAGCGAGGAGCGGGAAGCCTCCGTGCTTTGGCGTGGGCCTCGAACCCTTTGCGATGCCCCGCCGGCCACAGCTCCCGGAACTCGCGGACGTTGCGCTTGCTCCATCATCGGCTTCGCCGTCTCATCGGTGCCAAGGCCGAAGCCGACTTCCACCTTGGCACCGATGAATAGGCTCCACTTATTCTTTTCCGCCTCCTTAACCCCCGAGGTTGTCCGGGGATGGGTCTTCGAGTATGCTTCACCCGCGTTCGCGAGGGGTGTCCGCCGGATGCACGGCCGGCGGGCTGAGAGAGACCCTTGGAACCTGACCCGGCTCACACCGGCGAAGGGACGGCGAGCGGTGCCTCCTGCCATTCGAGCTCAACTCTGGCAAGCGTGGTGCGCGTTCGTCACGGTGGCCGGGCCTGACCAGCCACAAGGAACGCAGCCATGATCCGACCCGACACGCCGGAGGGTGACCGCTTCGGCCGGCCGCCCGCGAACGCGAACCCGGGAAGCGAACGGGCCACCACGCCCGGTAGCTTCGCCAACAAGCCCACCATCACCCCGGGGCGCGCGGGGGCGGCCACCTTCAGCTCGCCGGACACGCCGGGGATGCCCGCCCCGTCGGATCGGACCGCGTGGGACTTCATGCCGGACGACTGGGTCTGTCTCGACCCGGTGAACTACGAGCGGCCCGACGCGTGGCGGCCGCCGGAGGGCTTCACGCCCGTGACCCAGCTCGAGCACGCCCGGGTCGGGCGGGTGACCCCGGAGATGGCGCGGGTAGCCGAGCGGGAGCCTCACCTCACGGCCGAGCAGGTCCGCGACGAGATTGCCGCCGGACGGATGATCCTCCCGGCCAACAAGGTGCACCTCGGCCATCAGCTCGACGCGATGTGCATCGGGCGGGCGTCCACCACGAAGGTGAACGCGAACATGGGCGCTTCGCCCGTCTCCTCGGGCACCGACGAGGAGGTGGAGAAGCTCCGGTGGGCGGAGCAATGGGGCGCCGACACGGTGATGGACCTCTCCACCGGCGGCGACCTCGACGCCTGTCGCGAGGCCATCGTCCAGAACAGCCGCGTGCCGATCGGCACGGTGCCCGTCTACTCGATGATCATCGGGCGGAAGCTCGAGGACCTCGACGAGGAGGTGATCCTCCGGACCGTCGAGCATCAGGCGAACCAGGGCGTGGACTACTTCACCATCCACGCGGGGATTCTCTTCGACCACATGCGGCTCGCGAGGGACCGCCAGATCGGGCTGGTCTCCCGCGGCGGGTCGCTGCTCGGCAAGTGGATGCTCACCCACCAGCGGGAGAACCCGACCTACACCGCTTGGGACGACATCTGCCGCGTGCTCCGACGCTACGACGTCAGCTTCTCCATCGGCGACGGCTGCCGGCCCGGCGGCCTCTCGGACGCGACCGACGACATCCAGCTCGCGGAGCTCGAGACCATCGGGGAGCTGACGGAGCGGGCGTGGAAGCACGGCGTGCAGGTCATGGTCGAGGGGCCCGGCCACGTGCCGCTCGACCAGATCGAGTACAACATCAAGATCCAGCGGCGGGTCTGCCACGGAGCGCCCTTCTATGTCCTCGGCCCGCTCGTCACGGACGTCTTCCCGGGCTACGACCACATCACGTCGGCCATCGGCGCCACCAGCGCGGCGTACCACGGGGCGTCCATGCTCTGCTACGTGACGCCCAAGGAGCATCTGGGCCTCCCCAAGCAGGACGACGTGAAGCAGGGATGCATCGCCTATCGGATCGCCGCCCACTCGGCCGACGTGGCGCTGGGCATCCCGGGCACCCGCGAGTGGGACGACGAGCTCACGCGGGCGAGGGCGGCGCTCAACTGGGAGGAGCACCTCGACCTCGCCTACGACACGGACACGGCGCGGGCGTACCACGACGAGGATCTGTCGGTGGACACGGACTTCTGCGCCATGTGCGGCCACGACTGGTGCTCGGTGCGGATCTCCAAGGAGATCCAGGAGTTCGCCTCCGGGAAGGACGAGGCGTACCAGTGGGAGAAGCCCCGGCGAGGCCCGGCGCTCAGCGCCGAGCAGCAGGAGATCCTCGACCAGCGGGGCTACCTCAAGCCCGAGGAGATCCATCAGCTCGCGTCCAAGACGAAGCAGGCCGTCGGCGCCGACCGAGGGGAGAAGGCGTCGTGCCACTCGGACTACGTCGACGACGAGGACGCCCAGCGCATCCAGCAGGAGCAGATCTCGCGTCCCGAGTGAGCCACCGCGGCGACTGGGTGGCGGAAGACCGCACGGGAAACGAGTGAGGGAGCGGAAAACCTCGGCACGGGAATGCATCGGTCAGGTGGGCTCATCCCCTCCGCCGCCCTGCCGACGGACCCGGCGGACGACGAGGGCGTAGATCGCTGCGTTGAGAAGCAAGGCGAGGAGGCCGAGGCCGATTTGGACGGCGCGGGTGAGGTCCTCCGGATAGAGGGCGGGCATGAGGTATTCCTCGACGAAGCCCCCGCTGTAGCCGGACTCCCCCGCGTGGCGACGGAGCTCGAGCTCCAGCGGTGTGAGGGGACAGAGCCACCCGGCGAGCTCCACCAGGACGCCCCACGCCACGGCGGGCACGTGGACCCATGCGACGCGGGGCCACCGCCAGACGAGCAGGCCGCCGAGGGCGACGAAGACGACGAAGCCCGCGTGCACGACGGCCACCGTGTCCGCGAGGAGGCGGTAGACCATGCGGGAGGATAGGGAGGCGGAAAAAAGAGGGGGAGCGTCTACGCCGAAGCAGGGAGAGGCACCTCCTCGCTTTGGCCTGAGCCTCCACCCCGTTGTGGTCCCCGCCGGCGCCGGAACATAGCCTCGATTCTTCTTTTCCGCCGACCTCGCTGGGGTGGGCCGGCGGGCGTCCCTCGTCAGCCCAGCGCCGCCGCCATCGTCTCCCCCATGCGTGCGGGCGACTCCGCCACCGGCACGCCCGCGTCGCGGAGGGCGGCGATCTTGGACTCGGCCGTGCCCTGTCCGCCGGCGACGATGGCGCCGGCGTGGCCCATCCGCTTGCCGGGCGGTGCCGTCCTCCCCGCGATGAAGGCTCCGACGGGCTTGGAGATGTTCTCGCGGATGTGGCTCGCCGCCTCCTCCTCGTCCGTCCCCCCGATCTCACCGATGAGGAACATGCCCGCCGTCTCCTCGTCCGCCTCGAACCTGTCGAGGAGGTCCTTGAAGTTCAGCCCCTTGATCGGGTCGCCGCCGATGCCCACGCAGGTGGTCTGGCCGATGCCGTGGTTGGAGCACTGCCAGACCGCCTCGTAGGTGAGCGTCCCCGACCGCGAGATGAGACCCACCGCCTTTCCGCTGTCGGCGTCGTCGCGGCTGGTGTGGATGTATCCGGGCATGATCCCCACCTTGGACCCCTTGCCTGCGGACCGCGGCGTGACGACGCCCGGACAGTTGGGCCCGACGAGGTGGGCGTCGGGATAGTCGCGGAGAAGCTCGCGGGCCCGGGCCATGTCGCTCGTGGGCACGCCCTCCGTGATCGCGACGATCACGCGGATGCCCGCGTCGGCCGCCTCGAGGATCGCGTCCGCCGCGAAAGCGGGCGGGACGAAGATCATCGTCGCGTTCGCACCCGTCTCGCGGACGGCCTGGTCCACCGTGTCGAAAATCGGTAAGCCGTTGGCGTCCGTCTGGCCCCGTTTGCCGGGGGTCACCCCTCCCACCATCTGGGTTCCATAGTCCAGACACCCCTTCGTGTGGGAGGCGCCGGCGGAGCCCGTGATGCCCTGGCAGATCACCCGTGTGCGGCTGTCGATCAGGATGCTCATCGGTCCTCGTCAGGCTGAACCGGGGATAAAACGACGACGATAGCGTAGCCGGGCGCGGCCCGCAACGGCGTGGACGAAAACGGCTCGTCGGGCGGCGAGCCACGGCCGCCACAAGGGCGAATTGACCGCGTGAGGGCTCCCCTTACGATGCTTCTCGCTGAGGACGCTCATGCGTATCACGTGGCTGTGCCAATTCGCCGCGGTGGTGCTCGCTTCCCACCTCTTCCTCGCTCAAGGAGCCGGGGCCGAGCAAGGTCGCGAGGCTATCGGTGACACGACCGCCACGCGAGCCCGACACGACGCGCTCACGCCGGTCCACCCGCCGTCTCGAGCCACCGCCTCTGACCGGTCGGACGGGCGGGCGTGCGTGCTGTGTGGTTGCCTTTCCTCGGAGGCTCGGGCGTCCGGCGCCACGCGCCTGAGCTGCGGATGCGCTTCATGCGAAGGAAACGGGAAGGCCATCCTCCGGACGTCGATCAGGGCGCCGCGATGGCGGTCGCCTTTCCCGAACAAGCGGAGCGACCCGCCCGCGGGTCGCCTCTTGTTCTCGCTCGCGCGCGGCAGCCATCCCGCGGCGGGGCCGCGCCCCGCGGTTCCGGTCAACGAGCGGCCGGAAGCGGTTCCGGCGTCAACCCTCCTCTCTCTTTCCTGCCTGCTTCTGATCTAGGCCCACGGCCGCTTCGGTCGGACGGCGCTTCCGTCGCTCCGCCGTAGGGCGGAGCGCCACCACGGTCTTGAGCGCCACCGCCCCGACGGCCACGGCCCGGGTAAAGCCCGCCTGGCTCACCAGCGCTTCGCCTCGGCGTCGCTTGTGAGACAGCGCATGGTCCGCTCCACCCGGAGCCGCGGGACACCGCCCCACTCCAGAGCAGGAGCGTGCGAAATGCGACGGCGAGCGACGAGGCGCGGAATGATTCTTGTCATCTCCGCGGTGCTTTCCGCGGGCTGCGCGAGCCCGTTCGACGCGGAAAACGCAATGCGGGATCGCCTGCGGAGGCGAAGCCCGACCGAGACGACCCGCGGACCATCCGCGGAGCCGCCCCAGTCACCCGCGTCGGACAACGAGAAGCGGGACTTCGAGCTGCCCGAGGAACCGACGCTCGAGGACTACCGGCGATACGCGCTCGAGCACAGCGACGCGCTCCGCGAGGCCTTTCACGAGTGGAAAGCCGCCATCGAGCGAGTGCCGCAGGCGCGGTCGCTTCCCGACCCCAAGGTCTCTTATAGCTACTTCGTTCGCGAGTCCATGAAGCAGCAGTCGGTCGGGGTGATGCAGACCCTCCTCGACCGCGGCAAGCTGAAGGCGCGCGGCGCGGCGGCCCTCGAGCGGGCCCGTGCCGCCGAGCAGCGCGTGCGGGCGCAGAAGCTCGAGACGCTCGCCGAGGTCGAAAAGGCCTATGCCGACTACGCCTTCCTCCACGAGGCCCTAGCGGTCCTCGAGCAACAGAGGCAAATCGCCGTGTCCCTCAAGGAGGCGGCGCGGGCGCAGGTCGAGGCGGGCGAGGCGCCCGTCGCGGATCTCATCAACGCGGAGATCCGCGTGGCCGAGATCGAGGACAAGATCGAGAGCCGAAAGGCCCGCCGGCCCGCGCTCCAGGGACGCCTCAACGCCGCCATCGGGCGGGCGCCCGAGAAGTCCTTGCCGTGGCCGCGACCGCTACAGGTCGCAAAGCTCGACGAGAAGCTCAAGAGCCTGCGGAAGGCCCTGGCGCGAGCGAACCCGGAGATCGCGGCCCTCGGCCACGAAAGCGCGAGCCGCCGGCACGCGCTGCGCGAAGCGCGGCGCAATCGCATTCCGGATCTCACCCTCGGGGTCCAATTTATGGAGATGGTTCCCGCCAACCGCCAGAACCAGGTCGCGATCACCGGGTCGATCAACCTTCCCATCTACGGCGAGCGTCTCGAGGCCGAGCGGGCGGAAGCGCTCGCCGAGCTCGGGGCCGCGATGCGGCGGCGGCGGCAGCGAAAGAGAGCCCTCGGCGCCGAGCTCGAAGCGGCGTGGTTCGCTTTTAAGGACACGCGGCGAAGCTTCAAGCTTTACGACGAGCGGCTGGTCCCGAAAGCACGGAAGGCGATGGAGGCGAGCGAGGGGGCCTACAGGGCGGACGAGCTGTCCTTCCGCGACCTCGCCAAGGCACAGGCGGAGCTCGAGCGGCTTGAGCTCGAGCGTCGCCGCCACCGTGCGCGCCTGCTCAAGAAAAAAGCCGAGATCAAGCGGCTGACGGGGCGAACGGGCGGGGCGAGACCTCGAGACCGCGAACCCGCGAAGCCGTGAGGGGGAGGCGCAAAAAGGTGACGGTGTGGGGACAAGGGTTGCTCCGCGAAATAAGGAGAGAACCGGATGACAGCGGTTGGGCGGTTCTGCCACGTGCGCTGCGGATGCAGCGATCAACATGAATTCGGGGCTGTTGGCGGACAGGCGGATACGCGGGGGCCTCGCGCATTCGCGCAGGCGCGGACGCCTCGCGCACTCGCGAACTCGCGCACTCGCGGTCTCGCACGGCAAGGTGGGGTGCGTCAGGCGATTCTTGTGGCCGTCGTCGCGGCGAGCGTGGCGGCAATGACGGCGTGGTGGCTGAAGCCCACCGGGGAAGCGCCGGAGGGCAACGCATCCGCGGGGAAGGAGACCGCCGGGAAGGAGCAGCTCTACCACTGCTCGATGCATCCCGATCAGACCTCGACCGACCCGGAGGCCACTTGCCCGATCTGCGGCATGGACCTCGTGCCGATGGGACAAGAGGCCGCCGCCCCGAGCGCGGCGGGACCGATCCTCCGCGTCAGCGAGCGGGCCCAGGCGCTGATGGACCTGCAGGTGAGCCCGGTCGACCGACGCGCCGTATCGCGAAAGGTATCGCTCGCGGGCCGCATCACCGCGGATCCGGACCACCTCCACGACGTCACCGTTCGGTCCGCGGCCTACGTGGAGAAGCTCCACGCCCGCTACAACGGCCAGAATATCGAGAAAGGCGAGCTGCTCGCCGAGCTGTACAGCCCCCGCGTGCAGTCCGCCCTGCTGGAGCTGGAGGCGGTCGAGGGCCGCGATGGCCAGACCCCCTCCTCGGCGATCGCCGCGGCGCGGGGGAAATTGCGACGGCTCGGCGTGCCCGAGGACCAGATCGACGCGCTGAAGAGGGCGAACAGGCTTCCGCCGGTGTACGAGCTCAGGAGCCCTCGCGACGGCCACGTCATGGCGCTGAAGGACGCGGAAGGGACCTGGCTCGCGGAAGGCGAGCGCCTGCTGCGGATCATGAACCACCACAAATCGGTCTGGGCCCGCCTCGAGGCCTACGAGCGGGACCTTCCGTTCCTGGAGGTGGGTCAGGCGGCCAAGGTGGAGGCCGAGGCCTACCCGGGGGAGAGCTGGCGGGGGAAGGTCGTCTCCATCCAACCCCACGTCGGCGAGCGAAGCCGGACCACGGAGGTCCGCGTGGAGCTGGACAACCCCGGGGGAAAGCTTCGGCCGGGCATGTCCGTCCGCGGTGAGGTGGACGCGCGGGCGCCGACGGGCGAGCAGGGCAAGAAGCCCCTTGTCATCCCGGAGTCGGCGCCGCTGCTCACCGGCAAGCGGGCCGTGGTCTACGTCCGCGTCGAGGAGGCGGAGGCGCCGATCTTCGAGGGGCGGCAAATCGTTCTCGGCCCGCACGTCGGCGACTTCTACGTGGTACGCGAGGGACTGGAGGAGGGCGCGCGCGTCGTGACCCGGGGGGCGTTCAAGCTCGACAGCGAGCTGCAGATCAGCGGCGAGCCGAGCCTCATGTCGCCCGAG
>CAZQQP010000015.1:21018-23838 GCA_964595475.1 uncultured Planctomycetaceae bacterium
GAACGGGCGACGGGGCGAATGGGCGAGAGGGCGAGGGGGCGAGTGGGCGAAAGGGGGAGTGAGCGAAGGCGCGAAACGGCGTGCGGCGACGGGGCGTGTGGGGGAGTTCACGGGTTGTTCATTTTCGAAAGAAAGGAGAAGTCAGGTGGCCAGGGTGAGTCATTTCAGAGAGTTGGATGTGTACCAAGAGGCAATGGGGACGTGCATGAGCGTTTTTGAGCTGACGAAGGGATTTCCCGCCGAAGGGCGTTTTTCCCTCCGCGAGCAGATCCGTCCCGCAGCCCGTTCGGTATGCGCGAACATTGGCGAGGCGTGGCGGAAGCGTCGCTACAAAGCCGCGTTTGTGTCCAAGCTGAGCGACGCCGAATCGGAAGCCGCCGAAACCCAAGTGTGGCTGGAGATCGCCTTTAAGTGTGGCTACCTGCGCGAGGAGGATTTTCGAAGCCTCGACGACGCGTGCGACAAGGCCATCGGGCAGGTAGTCAAGATGATCGATGAGCCCGAGAAATGGATGCCCCACTCGAGTGGACGCCAGTGAGTGAATGCCCGAACTCACGCGAGTGGGGAGGGTGAAGCCTCTGAACACCCGGTGAGCGAAAAGAGATAAGCCTCGGGCACGAAAGTCGACGCCCACACGCCCATTCGCCCACTCGCCCGCTCGCCCATTCGCCGCAAGGAAGTGACCGAAAAGGATTCCGAGAATGACACGCGACGACAAGACAGAACATCACGCCGATCCGCCCACGCGCCCACACGCCCATTCGCCCACTCGCCCATTCGCCCACTCGCCGCTCGACCGCGTGCTCCGCTTCTTCCTGGAGCAAAAGCTGGTCACGGTGCTGCTGGCGCTGCTCATGATCGGCGGCGGGATCGCGGTGGCGCCGTTCGACTGGGATCTTGCGCGTTGGATGCCGCGCGACCCCGTCCCCGTGGACGCCCTGCCCTACACCGGCGCCACCCAGCAGATCGTGGTCACCAAGTGGCCCGGGCGGTCGCCCCGGGACATCCAGGACCAGGTGACCTACCCGCTCACGGTGGAGCTGATGGGGGTGCCGCGGGTGGAGGAGGTGCGGAGCCGCTCCATGTTCGGCGTCTCCATGATCTACGTGGTCTTCGAGGACGGGACGGACTTCTACTGGTCCCGCAGCCGCATCCTGGAGAAGCTCTCCGCGTTGCCCGCGGGGACGCTGCCGGAGGGCGCCTCGCCGGCGCTGGGCCCCGACGCGACCGCGCTGGGACAAGTCTTCTGGTACACCCTCGAGGGCCGCGGGCCCGACGGAAACCCGGTGGGCGGCTGGGACCTCGGCGAGCTGCGGACCGTTCAGGACTGGTACGTGCGATACGGCCTGCTTCGGGCCGAGGGGATCGCCGAGGTCGCCTCCATCGGCGGCCACATCGAGGGCTATCGCGTGGAGGTGAACCCGGATGCGCTGCTCTCCCACGACGTGACGCTGCCGCAGGTGTACAAGGCCGTGCGAAAGAGCAACCTCGACGTCGGGGCGCGGGTCACGGAGATCAACGGTGTGGAGTATGTGCTCCGCGGACGCGGGTACATTGACCAAAAGGAGGACATCGAAAAGGCAGTGGTCGCCCACCGCCCCGACGACGTGCCGGTGCGGGTCTCCGACGTCGCCCACGTGGTCCGCGGCCCGACGGAGCGGCGGGGAGCACTCACGGTCGGCGGGGCGGAGGCGGTGGGGGGCGTCGCCGTCGCACGCAACGGCTACAACGCCATGCGGGCGGTCCAGAACCTTCGGAAGCAGATCAAGGAGATCTCCCCCGGCCTCCCCGAGAAGCCCGTGATCGACTGGAAGCAGGTCGAACGAGAGGAAGTGGTGGCGTTCGCCAAGAAACGGGGCTTCGAGGCGTTCTCCGGGTCCACGCTCGCCGAGGAGAACTGGCTCCAATGGATGAGCGAGCACAAGGAGGAGGACTGGCCGGCGTGGCTGACGCGGAGCAAGCTCGAGATCGTCCCCTTCTATGACCGCACGAACCTCATCCAGCGCATCCTCGCCACGCTGAACGACACGCTGCTGTATCAGATCCTGGTCACCGTTCTCGTGGTCGTGCTGCTGGTGCTGCACCTGCGGACCGCCGTGGTGATCAGCGTGATGCTTCCCCTCGCGGTCCTCATGTGCTTTGGGATGATGTGGGTCGTCGGCCTGCAGGCCAACGTGGTCTCCCTCGCGGGGATTGCCATCTCCATCGGCACCATCGTGGCCATGGGGATCGTGGTGACCGAGAGCGTGCTCCGCCACCACCGGCGAGCGCCCGCGGACCAGCCCGTGGCGACCACGGTGCTTCGCGGAACCCGCGAGGTGGCCACCGCCGTCCTCACCGCCATTCTCACCACGGTGATCAGCTTCCTCCCCGTCTTCGCCATGCCCGGGGAGCAGGGCAAGCTCTTCTCGCCGTTGGCCTACACCAAGACCTTCGTCTTGATCGCCGCCATCCTCATCGCGCTGGTGATCGTGCCCGCGGCGATGCACTGGGTCCTATCCGGGTTGGACGTGCGGCGGTGGCGACGGTCGGCCTTCTTCGGCCTCGGGCTGGCCGCGATCGCCACCTTTGCGACCGCCCTCCAACAGGGACGGACGCTGCTCGCAGCCGCGGCGGCGGGGATTCTCGCCGCGGTCGCCGTTCGCCTCGCCGGAGGCCGTGCCTCGGGGTGGCTGGACCGGGTGCCCGGCGCCGCGGCCACGGCAAGGCGGGCGAAGCGTGCGCTGCCGTGGGTGGCGAGCGGTGTCGCGGCCGCCGCCGTGGCGTGGGCGCTCGCCCGTTTCTGGGAGCCGCTCGGCCCGGAAGCGGGCGTGAGCGGCA
>CAZQQP010000015.1:23926-24439 GCA_964595475.1 uncultured Planctomycetaceae bacterium
CGTCGCCTCGGTCCTCGGTGGCGTGCTGGGACTGACGGGTCTGTTCCTCAAGGCCTATCCGGCGATCCTCGCCGCGTGCCTCCGGCATAAGGCCTCGACGCTCGCGGGGCCCGCGGTTCTCGTGGTGCTCGGTGTCGTCATCTGGCTCGGGTTCGAGAGCGTCTTCGGGTGGGTGCCCCGGAGCGTGGAGCGGCTCGGTCTCGACGGCGAGCGCGTGCGGAACAGCGTGGTCTGGCGGAGAGCGTCCGAGGCGTTCCCCGGCCTGGAGAAGGCCACAATGCCCGACTTCGACGAGGGCTCCTTCCTCTGGATGCCGACGATCTCCTACCACGGGTCCATCGGGGAGTCGCTGGAGTACCTCAAGTTCCAGGATCGGGCCCTCGCGGGCGTGCACGAGGTGAAGGGGGTCTACGGCAAGCTCGGGCGGGTGGACAGCGCCCTCGACCCCGCGCCCGTGGGGATGTACGAGTCGCTGGTCCACTACAAGAGCGAGTACAAGACCGACGAAAACGG
>CAZQQP010000015.1:24449-26772 GCA_964595475.1 uncultured Planctomycetaceae bacterium
AGGCCTTCGTGGACAAAAGCGGCGAGCCGCTCGCCCCCCACCCCGACCACCCGGAGCTGGTCCGGAACCCCGAGAAGCTCGTCCGGGACCCCGACGGCCGCCCCTACCGCCAGTGGCGGGAGCACATCGACAGCCCCGAGGACATCTGGGCGGAGATGCAAAAGGCGGCGGACCTACCGGGGCTGACGTCCGCGCCCATGCTCCAGCCGATCGAGACGCGGCTCATCATGCTCCAGGAGGGCATGACCGCCGCGACGGGCCTCAAGGTCCGGGCGCCGGACCTGAAGACCCTCGACAAGGCGGCGAGCGCCCTGGAGGAGGAGCTGCGAAAGGTCGACGGCATTCGGGCCGAGACCGTGCGGGCGGATCGCGTCGTGGGCAAGCCCTATCTCGAGGTGGTCCCCGACCGCGAGGCCCTGGCGCGGTACGGGGTGAGCATGGAGAAGGCCCAGCGGATCATCGCCATGGCGATCGGGGGCCGGAAGGTGACCACCACGGTGGAGGGACGGAAGCGCTTCCCCGTGGAGGTGCGATACGCCCGGGAGAAGCGGCAGACCCCCGAGCAGATCGAGCAAGCGCGGATCCAGATCCGCGACGGGGAGTCGATACCCATCGGCCAGGTCGCGGACATCCAGTATCGCCGTGGGCCGCAGATGATCCGGACGGAGGACACCTTCCTGACGGCCAACGTCATCTTCCAGAGCAAGCGGGGCCGCAGCGACGTGGAGGTGATCCAAGAGGCGAAGAAGCACCTCGCGGACTTCGACCCGCCCAGCGGCGTGACCTGGCGCTTCGCCGGACGGTACGAGCAGCACCTTCAAGCTCAGCGGACGCTGGCGGTGGTCCTTCCGCTGGCGCTCGCGACCATCTTCCTGATCCTCTATCTGCAGTTTTCCTCCGTGGCGACGACGCTCAACGTCTTCAGCGCCATCGCCCTCGCGTGGGCGGGCGGCTTCCTGCTGATCTACCTCTATGGCGTGGAGGGCTTTGCCGACATCTCCGTTTACGGGACGAACCTGCGCGAGCTCTTCCACATGGGTGGCTTCGAGATGACCATCGCGGTCTGGGTCGGCTTTCTCGCGGTCTTCGGAATCGCCGTCGACGCGGGTGTCCTCCTCGCCACGCACCTCGACCAGACGTTCACCCGACATCGACCCCAGACCAAGCGACGCGTCCGAGCCCTCGTCGTGCAGGCGGCCCGCCGGCGGATCCGCCCGTGCATGATGATGACCGCGACGACCGTGCTCGCCCTGCTTCCGGTCTTGACGGCGACCGGCGCCGGCGCCGACGTGATGATCCCCATGGCCATCCCGAGCGTGGGCGGGATGTTCTTCGTCGTGCTCACCCTCCTGACCGTGCCGGTGATCTACTCCCTCGGCGGCGAGGCGAAGTGCAAGCGACGGTGACGCTTTCTTAGAACGTGTGGGAGAAGCGATTCGTCGGCCCGAGGCCTCGCGACGTCGCGGAGGCCGAAGCAGGCGATGCCGGCCTGTGTCCCGTCGGGACCGGCCGACGCCGACCCGCCGCGGCCGCAGCCGGGCGAAGCCAGAAGCGCTTCTCACACACGCCCTTAGAATCACGGTGGTCGTCCAAACACGGTCGGAGGCGCTGCTCCGGCTCGCGACCCGGACCGATCGGGCGGAAAGACCGACTCGCCTTTGAGCCGATCCGCCCCGTCGCGGCTCGACAGCCCCGGCCGTGGAGCTAGACTCGGAATCCACGGGCCTCACTTCCGACGGCTCATCCGCCGAGGAGGCCGGGACGGGGCCCACGGAACATTTCGAGATGCGATGCGTCCGATGAGCTCCGAAGACACAGGACAGTGGCGGCGCGGCCGGGTGTGGTTCTGGCTCGGGGCCCTTCTGGTCGCGCTGTCGGGCGTTGCCATCTGGCGGGTCTCGAGCTCCGCGGAGGTAAACCAAGCTCCGTCCGCCGACGCGGCCGAGCAATCCTCGGCGTCGGAGGGCCGCGACCGCTTCCTCCCCTTCTGGCTCGAGGATCTGGACCCCGACGTCTGGGGCCCGGAGCTCAAGGCCCAGCGCCACTGGCAGGGCTTTTTCGTCCCGCTGTGGAACAGCCTGACGGGCTCCGACGACAAGATCGGGATCCTCGCGAAGGTCGCCTTGGACAAGATCCGCCTGGGCCGGCGAAAAAGCAAGCAGACGATCGGGATGGGGATCACCCGCACCCGCTTCCGCGAGGGCGGGCCGGTTCTCGACTCGGAGACGTGGGCGAAGCGGCTCCGCGCGTACCGGGAGGCCGGCTACCGCATCGTCCACACGGACTGGCACCACGAGCGCTTCTCGCCGGGAGGCGACGGAAA
>CAZQQP010000015.1:26782-29553 GCA_964595475.1 uncultured Planctomycetaceae bacterium
CCGAAGTGAGCTTCGAGATCCACGTCGCCAGAGAGAAGGAGACGGAGACGCGCCTGCGAATCAGCGGCACCGTGGACGTGCGGTGGCGGTGGGAGGAAAAGACCAACCGACCCGTCCCGGACGTGGTCGACGCCTCCAACATTCAGATCGTACGACGAAGCGGGACGCCGCTGTTCTCGAGACGAGAACCGGTCGTCCTCCGCAAGGGAGGTGTCGTGGGCTCGCTCGTGGTCTACGACCTCGACCGCAACGGCTATCCCGACGTCCTCCTCGGCGGCGCCAACCTGCTTCTCATGAATCGCGAGGACAGCGAGGGCCGGCGGTTCCAGAGCGAGCCGCTGTTCCCCGGCAAGCCCATCTACTTCACCTCGCTGGTGGTGGCCGACTTCAACGGAGACGGCGTGCCCGACGCCATCGGCGCCAGACAGGGTCACGCGCCGCGGCTCTACCTCGGCAACGGCGAAGGCGGCTTCGGCAGTCCCCGGCGAATCCAGGCGACCGGCAAGCTCGAGGGGAAGCCCGCCGCGCTGAGCGCCGGGGACATCAACGGGGACGGCCATCTCGACCTGTACATCGGCCAGTGGCGAAGCCTCTTCGCGTTGAAGAAGGACGGGCCGGGCGGCTGGCCGAAGCGCTACTTCGACGCGACGGACGGCCACCCGGACTATGTCCTCCTCAACGACGGCACGGGACGGTTCAAGGACGTCAGCGAAAAGGCGGGGCTGGGGGCCAAGCGGCGGCGACGCACCCTCAGCGCCTGCCTCATCGACCTGAACCGCGACGGCCATCCGGATCTCGTCCAGGTCAACGACTTCGCGGGCGTGGACGCCTTCCTGAACGACGGGAAGGGCAACTTCAGGGACGTGACGGACGAGTGGTTCGACGCCCGCCACCTCTTCGGCATGTCCCAGACCTACGCCGATTTCAACCGCGACGGGCGGCTGGACCTCTACACCGTGGGGATGAGCGCTCCCACGGTGCGGCGGCTCGACCGCATGGGCGTGGGGCCCAAGGGGGAGTTCGCGCGTCACACGGCCATGCGAGAGGCGATGACCTACGGCAACCGGCTCTATTTCCGGAAAAAGAAGCGCTTCGTGCAGCCCTCCTTCGCACGCGACGTCGCGAGAAGCGCCTGGTCGTGGGGATCGACCACGCTCGATTTCAACAACGACCGCTATCCGGACATCTACGTGGGGAGCGGGTGCGTCAGCGGCGCGTCGACGGCCGACTACAGCGCCCGCTTCTGGACCAAGGACATCTATCGAACGCAGGCGGTAAGCGAGGATTCCACGACGCGGCGGGCGTTGCGGCGGGTGGCGGGCCGCCGCATGTCCCTCAACGGACGGCTGCCGAACCGTCTGTTCGTCAACCGGGGCGGCGAGGGCTTTCAGAAGCTCGGCTACGTCGTGGGGCTCGGCCGCGATTGGGACGCCCGCAACGTCGTCTCCGCGGACATGGACGCGGACGGCCTTCAGGATCTGATCGTGGGGTCGGTGGGCAAGCGAGGGAAGCTCCACCTGATCCCGAACACCGGCGAGGCGGCGAGCGGCCGCCATTGGATCGGCGTCCGCCTCCGCCCGGGCGAGGACAACGTCTCCCCCATTGGCGCGCGGGTGGTGGTCCGCGACAGCAAGGGCAAGCACGTCCAGCGCATCGTCACGGGGGATTCCTACAAGTCCCAACACCCGGCGACCGTCCACTTCGGCCTCGGCCGGGTGGACACCGTGGAGACGATCCGCGTCGCCTGGCCCGGCGGTCCGCAGCGGACGGTCCGGAGCCCCGCGGTCGACCGCTACCACGTGGTCCGGCCGAACAGCTCCGGGTGACCCGCCGAAGCTTGGCGGGCCCTCGCCCTCTCGGCGGCGGCCGCGTCTGCCTTTTGTTCCCCCGTCAAGCGCGGCCTAACCTTTTCTCGATATGCAGCGGGCCCCTGTCCACCCCACTTCCGGATCGCGATCCCATTGACCGAGGAAAGCACCCAATCGAAGGGGCCGCGGGTGTTCGCCCGGGTCGCCTTCTGCTTCGCGGTCGGGGCGGCGGTCCTCGTCCTGGTGAGCACCTGGCGTCCGTGGGAGCCGGCGGGCGGGCCCACGACGGCGAGGTACAGTCTCGGGGAAGCAACCGAGGCGGAGCCCGCCCCGAACCGCCTCGACCCCGAGGTATGGGGCCCCGAGCGGAAGGCCAAGGAGTACGAGGACGGCTTCATCGTGCCGCTGTGGGACGAGCTCCGCGCCGCCTCGGACAAGCTCGCGGTCCTCGCGGAGGTCCCCTTTCAGCGGCTGGAGGTCGGCCCGGCGAAGCGCGGCCGCTCCGGCTCGCTCGGCGTGCGGCGGTGGCGTGTCGAGTCGGGTGAGACGACCTGGTCCCCCGAGCGGTGGCGGAAGTGGCTGTCCGCGAAGCGGGCGGAGGGCTTCCGCATCGTCCACACCGAGTGGCACCACGAGATGTTCAAGCCGGCGGAGGGCTCCGAGCCCGCCCGCTCCGACGTGAGCTTCGCCATCCACGCCTGGCGGCGACGCGGCACGGCGGAGGAGCAGCGGGTCCAGCTTCGCGGAAGCGTGCGGATCACGTGGAGGCGCCCCGACGGCCATGACCCGGTTCCCGGCACCATCGCCATCAAGGAAGTGACGATCTCGACGCGGACGGGGCGGCCGCTGTTCCAAGAGGCGGTGTCCTTCAGCGCCAGCGATCTGAACTCCAGCAACCCGTCGGCCCTCGCGATCGCCTGCCGCGACCTCGGCGGCGACGGCTATCCGGATCTGCTTCTCGGC
>CAZQQP010000015.1:29563-31663 GCA_964595475.1 uncultured Planctomycetaceae bacterium
GGATGAACCGCGTGCTCCGCAATCGCGGCGGCGAGAACTTCCGCGCCGGGGAGCTGGCACAGGGCTCGCCCCGGTTCGCCGCGATGGCCGTGGTGGACGTGACGGGCGACGGCACCGTCGACCTCGTCGGCGCCGAGGCGGAGGGGCGGCTCCAGATCTGCGAAGGGCTCGGCGACGGGTTCGCGGCGCCGCGAGCCCTCGCGGCCGTGGAGGAGCCGCTGCCCTCGCCCACCGTGGTCACCGCGGGCGACGTCAACGGAGACGGCCGCACGGATCTGTTCATCGGCCAATGGCGGGGGCCGTACATCAGCCGCATGCCCGACGAGTACTGGGACTCCCTCGACGGCCACCCCAACTACCTTCTGATCAACGAGGGCGGCGGACGCTTCCGGGACGCGACGGAGAAGGCCGGCCTCGGGCGGAAGCGGGGACGGCGGACGTTCAGCGCCTCGCTCGCGGACCTCGACGGGGACGGCGATTTGGACCTGCTCGTGGTCAGCGACTTCGCGGGCGTGGACGTCTTCGCCAACGACGGCCGCGGCCGCTTTCGCGATGTCACGGACGAGTGGCTCGGGCAGCGCCACTTGTTCGGCATGTCCCACACCTTCGGCGACTTCAACACGGACGGCACCCTCGACTTCTACGCAATCGGGATGAGCTCGCCGACCGCTCGCCGCTTGGAGCGGATGGGCCTCGGGCCCGGGGGGAAGCTCGCCGAGCACATCGCCATGCGAGAGCCGATGAGCTTCGGCAACCGCATGTACCTCGCCCGTAGTGACGGAACCTACGAGCAGCCGTCGTTCAAGAAGCAAGTGGCGCGGACGGGCTGGTCGTGGGGGTCGGCCACGCTCGATTTCGACAACGATCGCGACGACGACATCTACGTGGCGAACGGACACGTCCGCGGGAAGACCACGGAGAACTACTGTCGCTACTTCTGGGCCGAGGATCTCAACCTCCCGAAGATGCGGGAGCACGCCGACACCGAGGAGGTGCAGCGGGAGCTGCGGCGGAAGACGAGACGGCTGGGGGAGATCTCCTGGGATGGCTTTCTCCCCAACACGCTGTTCGTGAATCGAGGCGGTGAGCGGTTCACGCGGGGCAGCTTCCTCCTCGGCCTCGGGCGGACCTTCGGCGGGAGAAGTGTCATCCCCGCGGACCTCGACCGGAACGGGGACCAGGACCTTGTCGTCACTCAGGGAGAGATCCTCCGGAGGGGGAAGGGACGGAGGATCTACGTCCTCATGAACCGCGGCCTCCCGAAAAAGACGCATTGGATCGGCGTGCGGCTGAGGAGCCGAGACGGAGCGCCCATCTACGGCGCGACGGTTCGGGTGTTTGCCGAGGGGCGCGAGCAGGTCGACCAGGTCGTCACGGGCGAGTCGTATGTCTGCCAGATGCCGCCCGTCGCCCACTTCGGCCTCGGCAAGGTGGACCACGTCGGTCGGGTCACCGTGGACTGGCCGAACGGGCCCACCCGGCGGATCACGGACCCGGAGGTCGACAGATATCACACGATTTACCGCGACGCGACCAAGTAGGTGCCGGTTTCCGTTCACGTTTGCGGCATCGGGCCGTGCGACTCTCCGCAGTCGGTCACGCCGTTTTTTCCGGTTCGCGTCCGCCGCGAGATGGAGGCCCTTCCCGTGTCGAGGAATTTTCCTATGGTCGTCGAGCCGGTGCGTCGGGCATATCGCCGAACCACGACGAGGCGACCCCGCCGGCCGTTCGGCATCGCGGGCCACCCCGCTCGCGGCCTCGGAGTGGCGGTGGTGACCCTCCTCGCGAGCGGAACACCCGTGAAGCAGGCCCACGCGGCGGCCAACGGGCCCTCGGCGTCGGAAAGCCGCGTCCTCGCCTTCGACGCGGCGACCGGCGAGGGCGAGCGGGTGGGGCGAGCCGAGTCGGGGGAAGCGGGGCGACCGTTGATGCAACCCACCCGCGAGGCTCAGCCGCGGCGCCACGCGGCGGGCGATGCCGCGTGGGTCCGCTTCGACGGCGACGACTATCTGCTGACGGCGGGACCCGACGAGCCAGTCCGGACGGCCACCGCGTTCGTGCTCGCCAGGCCGCGGGCGAACCCCGGCGACTACCGCGCCT
>CAZQQP010000016.1:0-2475 GCA_964595475.1 uncultured Planctomycetaceae bacterium
TGATGACGGGCACCCGCGCCCGCATCATGCCTCGCCCGTTGTGGTACGCGTCGATCGCGGCGTCCGTCCCGTGGCCCTCCGCTTCCGGCGCGAACCGATAGACGAGCCATCCGCTGACCAGCCCGCCCGCGGTGATGACGACCACGATGAGCGGCACCGCGAGGTCGCGGTGGATCGGGACGAGCGTCGCGAGGATGGGATGCTCTCCCGCGGGCGCGTCGGGCATGTGGCCCGCCACGCCGCCGAGGCCGAAGTGCATCACGGCCATCCCGAGCGTGTGGAACACCACGGCGCCGAGGCCCGCGACGACGCCCACGGCCCCCGCGAGCGCGATCAGCCGCCCCACGGCTTGGAGCCGCGAACCCCGGCGGCGGAGCACGGCGAGGCGTCTGAGCACGGCGATGGCCATGGGTGGGCTCCTTTCGCGTCACGGCCCGCGGTCGAGGGTCCGCGTTGGCCCGTGTGGCTCCGACGGGTAGACTCCATTCTTTCCGCCCGCCGCACTCGATCTCGACTGGACAGCTATGGACCTTTTGAAAGAACTCACCCAGACGCCGGCCGTCCCCGGCCGCGAGGCGCGGATTCGCGACCTCATCCGCCGCCACGCCGAGCCGCACGTGGACGAGATCCAGGTGGACGCCATGGGCTCGCTTCACGCCCGGCGCGACCCGCGTCCGCGTGGAAGCGGGGCGGAGCGGCCGCTTCGGGTCATGCTCGCCGCCCACATGGACCAGATCGGCTTTCTGGTCAAGCACGTCGACGAGAAGGGATACGTCCGGATCAACCCGGTGGGCGGCTTCGACCCGCGGAACCTCTTCGCCCGCGGGGCGGTGGTCTGCACGGACTCGGGCGACCTCCCCGCGGTCATGAACCCCGCGGTGAAGCCCATCCACATGGCCACGGACGAGGACAAGAAGAAGGTGCCCGAGCTCCACGAGCTCTACCTCGACCTCGGCCTCCCCGCGGAGGAGGTCCACCGCCGCGTGCAGGTGGGCGACATGGTGGTGCTCCGGGCCGAATTCACGGAGGTGGGCCACACGGTGGTCTCCCAGTGTCTGGACAACCGCATCGGCTGCTGGGCGCTGCTCCGCACGCTGGAGCAGCTGGAGACCCACGCCTGCGAGCTCCACTTCGTCTGGACGGTGCAGGAGGAGGTGGGCCTCCGCGGCGCCGGCCCCGCCGCCTACGGCGTGGAGCCGGACATCGCGTTGTCGTGCGACACCACGCTCTGCTGCCAGACACCGGGCGTGAGCGAGGATCAGTGGGTCACGCAGCTCGGCGAGGGCGTCTGCCTGAAGGTCATGGACTCCTCCACCATCGCGGACATCGACCTGGTGAAGGAGCTGGAGACGACCGCCCGCGACCGGAACATCCGGGTCCAGCGGGGCGTCCTCCCCCGCGGCGGCCAGGACGGAGGCATGATCCAACGCGCTCGCCACGGCGTCCGGACGGGCGTGCTCGCCTGCCCCGTGAAGTACATCCACACGGTCACGGAGATGGCGAGCCGCACGGACCTCGACAGCTACCGCGACCTGCTCGTCGCATGGCTCGGCGCCCGCTGACGGCGGAGCTTTCTTGACATCTGAGCGGCCCGTGGCTAGGTTGGCTGCCTCCGCCGAAGGTTCGGCTCCCATCGGCGCTGCTATCCTGGCCATCTATTGCCGGCCTCAGCAAACGCACAGGGGTTATCATGGTACCGCGCATCCGGACCTCGAAAGCACGGCAGGGCAAGCGTCGAAGCCACAAGGCGCTTGCGGCGTCTCAGCCGAGCATGTGCCCCAACTGCGGCACGCCCCGCGCCTCCCACGCGGCGTGTCCGAACTGCGGCTACGTCCGCCCGGGCCTCCGGATCAAGCGCTCCAAGGAAGAATGAATCCATGCGGCTCGCCATCGATGTCATGGGTGGTGACTATGCTCCCGACACCATCCTGGATGGTGCGATCAAGGCACTGCCCCTCCTCGGAGATCAAGATCAGCTGATTCTCGTCGGGGATGAGCGGATTATCCGGGAGACGCTCCAGGAGCGGGGTCTCGGGGGCGACGGCCGTCTCGAGGTGGAGCCCGCCTCCGAGGTCATCCGCATGGACGAGACGCCCACGGTCGCCCTCCGCAACAAGCCGAGCAGCTCCATCGCGAAGTGGGCGTGGCTCGCGAGCCACCGCTGTCCGCCCGAGCGTCGCGCCGACACCATCATCTCAGCGGGCAACACCGGCGCTTGCGTGGCGGCCGCCCAGATGCGGATGCGTCGCCTCCGCGGCGTGCACCGGCCGGGCATCGCCGTGACCATTCCCACCTTCTACGGCCCGCTGGTCATCTGCGACGTCGGCGCCAACATCGCCCCTCGTCCGGTCCACCTGCACCAGTACGGCCACATGGCGAGCGTCTACGCCAGCCGCACCCACGGCATCAGCGAGCCCCGCGTGGGCCTCCTCTCCATCGGGGGCGAGGAGGAAAAGGGCACGGACCTCGTCAAGG
>CAZQQP010000016.1:2485-2870 GCA_964595475.1 uncultured Planctomycetaceae bacterium
AGACGTCGAGCCTGCTCCGGTCGAGCTCCGGGCTCAACTACGTCGGCTACGTGGAGGGCGGGGAGCTCTTCGACGGCCACTGCGACGTGGTGGTCACGGAGGGCTTCACGGGCAATGTGGTCCTGAAGCTCGCGGAGGGGCTCGCGACGGGGCTGTTCAAGACCATCGCCCACGAGATCTTCGAGCACGATCCGGCGATGGCGATGAAGTTCGAGCCCGTGGTCCGCTCCATCTATCGCAAGCACGACTACCACGAGTACGGCGGCGCCCCGCTGCTCGGCGCCAACGGGGTCTGCATGATCTGCCACGGCTCCTCGGAGGCCCGGACCATCCGGAACGCGGTCGCGGCGGCCCAGCGGTATCAGGAGCACCACGTGAACGCCGC
>CAZQQP010000016.1:2880-3705 GCA_964595475.1 uncultured Planctomycetaceae bacterium
GTGGAGTCGGTCAACGACGCGAGCACGTCCTCCGATGGGGAGGCGGCATGAGCGCGACCCGGCCCGACACCGCCCTCCGCCAAGGTGCGCGGATCGCCGGGACCGGTATGGCCGTGCCGGAGCGAGCCCTGACCAACGCGGACCTCGAGCGCATCGTGGAGACGTCGGACGCGTGGATCTCCCAACGCACCGGCATCCGACAACGCTGGGTCTCGGACAACGGAACCACCACCACGTCGCTGGCGGTGGGCTCGGTGCAGCAGGCGCTCGCCAACGCCGGGATGGAGCCCTCGGAGCTCGACCTCCTCCTCTGCGCCACGATGACCCAGGACATGGTGTGTCCGGCCACCTCCTGTCAGATCGTCGCGGAGGTGGGTGCGGTGCCCTGTGGGGCGATGGACCTCGGCGCCGCGTGCAGCGGCTTCGTCATGGGGCTGAACACCGCGGCGGGGCTCATCGCCACGGGGCAGTACCGCAATGTGGCGGTGGTCGGCGCGGAGGTGCTCAGCCGCATCGTGGACTGGGAGGATCGGAACACCTGCGTGCTCTTCGGCGACGGCGCCGCGGCGGCGGTCCTCACCGCCTCCGACGATCCGGAGCAGGGGTGTCTCTACCAGCGGATGGGGAGCGACGGCACGCGTTGGCAGGATCTGTACTGTCCCCGCACCCCCGACGACGTGCCCGAGGGAGCGTGCTTCAGCGGCAAGCTCCAAACGCTCCAGATGAACGGCCGGGAGATCTACAAGTTCGCCGTGCCCACGCTCGAGGCGTCCATCCAGGAGGGGATGGATGCTTGCGGGCTGAGCCCCGACGGCGTTCGCATGG
>CAZQQP010000016.1:3784-9920 GCA_964595475.1 uncultured Planctomycetaceae bacterium
TAAACCTCGACCGCTAAGGGAACACCTCCGCCGCGAGCGTGGGCATCTGCCTCCACGAGCTGATGGAGGCGGGCCAGCTCCAGGAGGGGGACCACCTGATCTTCGTGGCCCTCGGCGGCGGCCTCACTTGGGCCTCCAGCGTCTGGCGGCTCTGAGACTTGACCCCGAAGCGCGGGGTGCTACGAAGCGGAGTTTTTACAGGAGGCACGGTGCAAGGGTGAGTGAGAGCCCTTCCAATCCGACGGGGGTCCTCTGCCCGGGACAAGGGGCCCAGTCGCCGGGCATGGGACGGGCGTGGGCGGAGCGCTTCTCCGTCGCGGCGAGGACCTACGACCAAGCGGAGGAGGTGCTCGGCCGGGAGATCCGCCGGCCCTGCTTCGAGGGGCCCGCGGAGGAGCTCAACCGCACGGATCTCGCCCAGGTGGGCATCTACGTCACCACCGTGGCGTGCTGTCGGGCCCTTCGCGAGCTCGGCGAGCTTCGGGAGGAGGATCTGGTGGCCGTGGCGGGCCTCAGCCTCGGGGAGTACACCGCGCTGCACTTGGCGGGGGCGCTGAGCTTCGCGGACGGTCTCTGGCTGGTGGAGCGTCGCGGTCGCTTCATGCAGGAGGCGGCGGAGGCGACGGAGTCGGGGATGGTCGCCCTCCTCGGCGTGGACGAGGGGCAGGCGGCGGAGCTGTGCGAGGCGGTCCGCGGCTCGGACGTCCTCGTCCCCGCCAACTTCAACGCTCCGGGCCAGGTGGTCGTCAGCGGCACGGCGGCGGCGTGCGAGCGGGCGATGGAGGAGGCGGACCGACGCGGTCTCCGGACACGACGCCTTCCCGTCGCGGGCGCCTTCCACTCCGCGCTCATGGAGCCGGCCGCCCGCCGGCTCGCCGAGGCGCTCGGTGCGGTGCAGTGGGAGCGGCCGCGGGTGCCCGTTCTCGCCAACGTCACGGGAGCGCCCCACGAGGGTGAGCCCGAGTCGATCCGGCAACGCCTTGTCGAGCAGCTGACGAGCCCGGTGCGCTGGGCGGACAACATGCAGTGGCTCGTCGACCGATACGGCCGGGGTGGGGCCCGCTTGATGGAACCGGCGCCGGGGAAGGACCTCACGGGTCTGATGCGCCGCGTGGACCGACGGACGAAGGTGGAGAACTTCGCGGAGCCGCCCGAGGGCACCGCTGCCAACCAGAGCGCACACCGATGACACACCCCAACGGAAAGCGGGTCGCGGTGGTCACCGGCGCCAGCCGAGGCATCGGCGAGGCCAGTGCCCACGCGCTATCGCAGCAGGGACGCCACGTGGTCCTCGTCTCCCGTCGGGCGGAGGTGCTCGAGGGCGTCAAGTCCGAGATCGAGGCCCGCGGCGGCACGGCCACCGCCAAGCCATGCAACGTCGAGGACACCAGCGCTCTCGCGGAGACCATCGAGTCGGTCGCGGACGACCTTGGCCGACTCGACATCCTGGTGAACAATGCGGGCCGCACGTGGGACGGGCTCGTCCTCCGGATGACGGACGAGCAGTTCGACGCCCTCGTGCACGTGAACCTGAAGAGCGTTTTCGTCGCCTGTCGGTCGGCGCTGCGTCCCATGCTCCGCCAGAAGTGGGGCCGGATCGTGAACACCTCCTCCGCGTCGGGTCTCGTGGGCAACACCGGTCAGGCCAACTACGCCGCGTCCAAGGCGGGCGTGGTGGGTCTGACCAAGTCGCTCGCGAAGGAGCTCGCCGGAAAGAACATCACGGCCAACGTGGTGGCGCCGGGCTTCATCGAGACCGCTATGACCCAGGACCTGCCCGACCCGGTGAAGGAGGGGGCGAAGAACATGACCCCGGTCCGTCGCTTCGGCCGACCCGACGAGGTGGCGGGGGCGGTGGCCTATCTCGCCTCGGAGCAGGCGTCCTATACCACGGGACAGGTTCTTGCCATCGATGGCGGGATGACCATGACCTAAAATGGCTCCGGCGGTGCGGCCCGGAGCGGCATCGGGGCGTCGGAGCGAACAGGCGCCAGTTCAAAGGAGAGCTCCAATGGATGCTTCAGCGATCGAGCAGAAAGTCATCGACATCGTCGCCGACCAGATGGGCGTGGATAAGAACGAGGTCAACCGGGACACGCACTTCATCAACGACCTCAACGCCGACAGCCTCGACACGGTCGAGCTGGTGATGTCGTTCGAGGACGAGTTCGAGACGTCGATCCCGGACGAGGAGGCGGAGAAGATCCAGACGGTCGGCCAGGCCATCGACTACATCAAGGGCCACATCGACAAGACGAAGTCCTGATCGAGGCACCGGGTCGCGTCCCGCGGCCAAGAGGGCCGCGAGCTGTTTTGGGTGGAGCCGATATGAGCGGGAGCGCGCCAAACCATAACGCACGCCGCGTGGTGGTCACAGGGTTGGGCTGGGTCACCAGCCTCGGCACGGATGTGGACCAGGTCTGGGAGGATCTGCTCCGGGGCCGCAGCGGGGTCCATCCCGTGCGTCGGTTCAGCACCGACGACTACAGCGTGAAGTTCGGCGGCGAGGTCTCGGACTGGCAGGGGGGACCGCACCTGGACCAGCGGGTGTGCAAGCGCATGGACCGGTTCAGCCAGTTCGGCTTGAGCTCCTCCATCGACGCAGCCAACGACGCGGGGCTGGAGCTCGACAAGGAGAACCCCTTCCGCGTCGGCGTGCAGATCGGCTCGGGCATCGGCGGCATCGAGGAGTTCGAGAACGGCCACGCCAAGATGCTCGCGAAGGGGCCGCATCGGGTGAGCCCGATGATGATCCCCAAGCTCATGATCAACGCCGCGTCGGGGAACGTGGCCATCCACTACGGCCTTCGCGGGCCGAACTCCGCCGCGGTCACGGCGTGCGCCTCCGCCGGCCACGCCATCGCGGACGCCTACAACGCGGTTCGCTCGGACGAGGCCGACGTCATGCTCGCCGGCGGAAGCGAGGCGGCGCTGACGCCGCTCGGCCTCGCCTGCTTCATGACGATGAAGGCGCTGTCCGAGCGAAACGACGACCCCGCCGCCGCGTCGCGTCCCTTCGACGTGAGCCGCGACGGCTTCGTCATGTCCGAGGGGGCGGGCGTGCTCGTTCTCGAGGAGTACGAGCACGCCAAGAAGCGGGGGGCGCCCATCTACGCGGAGATGTGCGGCTACGGCACGTCCGCCGACGGGAGCCACATCACGGCGCCCGAGGAGAGCGGCGAGGGGGCGCGGGAGGCGATGTCCCGGGCGGTCCAATCCGTGGGGATCGACCTGACGGATATCGACTTCATCAGCGCCCACGCGACGTCGACCGACCTCGGCGACCGAGCGGAGTCCAACGCGATCTCCGGCCTCTTCGGCGACTACACACAGAAGGTGCCGGTCTTCGCGGCCAAGTCCATGACGGGCCACACCCTCGGCGCCGCAGGCGGCCTGGAGGGCGTGATGCTCGCCAAGAGCGTGCAGACGGGTGACATTCCGCCCACCATCAACCTCGAGCAAGCGGACGAGCGGTGTCCGCTGAACCACGTCGCCAACGAGGCCCAGCACCGCGACATCCGCTACGCCCTCAGCAACAACTTCGGCTTCGGCGGCCACAACGTCTCCATCCTCTTGAGACGCATGTGACGGAGGGACGAGACCCGTGGGCGGCCTCTCCCGATCGAGCAGCGATCCGCTGGCGTGGGTCCGCGTCACTGCTTCGTCGGCAGGCCGCCGGGCACACGAAGACTCGCTGAGGAGCTGACGATACACGACCCGCCTGACGACGTCGGGTCGGTGCTCCGACCACGGTCGTCGTGTCGAGTTCCCTTTCGATCCTCAGGACACGACGCCAGAAGAACGCGATCGCGGGACGGCAGACACGGGCAAGCCCGCGGACGGGCTTGCCCGTGGTCGAGCGGGTCCGGCTGATCGAGATGGGGTAGGAGAAATCCCGGCGGGAGGGGTGCCGGACGTCGGGCGCCTTTCTCTCGGGTGGCGGCGCGCACACGCTCGCGACCGGGTGGAAACGATTCCGGCGCTCGCGCGGAAGCCGCCGGGGTGCCGGACCCTCGGCGGCCCACGACGGGGCGTGCGGTCCGTCGGTTTCTCCTACTTCACGTTCTCGGGAACGGGCCGCTCCGGCGGGAGCGGGCGGATCCAGATGTTGCGGAACCGGACCGCGTGGCCGTGGGCCTGGAGCACCAGCGGGAGCTTCTCCGGGTGGGGCTGGTACTTCGGCCGCTTCTTGTGACCCGATGGCCCGCTGAGCTCCACCATGGGCTGGACCGCGACACCGTTGTGGAGGACGGCCATCTTGGCGGGGCGGGTCAGGTTGCCATCTTCGTCGAAGCGCGGCCCGCGGAAGAGGATGTCATACGTCTGCCATTGTCCCGGCGGTCGCGAGGCGTTGACCAGCGGCGGATACTGGCCGTAGATGGCGGCCGCCTGGCCGTCCGGATACGTCTTGTTCTTGTACGAATCGAGGATCTGCACCTCGTAGCGGCCCATGGGGAAGACGCCGCTGTTGCCTCGGTGCTGACCGTGGCCCTCGGCGGGCTTGGGCGACGCCCACTCCACGTGGATCTGACAGTCGCCGAAGGCCTTCTTGGTGCGGATGCTCCCCGCGTCGGGGTTCACCACCAGGACGCCGTCCTTCACATCCCACTTGGCCGGGCCCCCCTTGGTGGACTCCCACGCCGAGAGATCCTCGCCGCCGAAGAGGACGATCGCGTCGGAGGGCGGCTCGCCCGTGGTCGCCCGGCCGCCGGGGTCGACCACGGGCGGCTGCGGCCGCTCCTTGGAGTGAATCTTCCACTGCTTGGGCGATGCGGCGAGGACGAGGCCGGCGCCGGCGACGAGGCCGACGACAGCGAAGAGCCACGGCTTCAAGCGGTGGCCGAGGGAGCGATCGAGCGACATGGCCGTCTCCTTCAAGGGATTCCGGTTCGCGACTAAGCCGTCGCATGGTACAGACGGAAACGCCGCTGCCAATACGGACAACGGGGCGACCTGAAACGGGCCTCCCGCCGCCGTGGCCCCAGTCGCCCAAGAACGCCGAACGCGCCGGCATCCGATGCGGAAGGAATGGCGGTGGGCAGCAGCCGAGCGTTGAAGGGGGAAGCGCGAGCGGCGGTGCCGACCTCCGCCGGTCGTGGGATCGTCTCCGCGCTACTGCTCGCGTCTGGAAACCAGGTCCGCCACCTCTCGCCAGTAGCGCGCCTTCCGGTCGAGCTTCGCCCGCTCGTCGGGGTCCTCGGTTCGTTTCGCCACCTTCGCGAACCCCTTGAAGAGGCTCATGGCGCTGTGAAGCTCGTCGGAGTTGAATTGCTCGGCCATCTCCTCCGGCGGGATCGAGGGGACGTCCGCGAAATTACCCGTGTCAGGGGCGTTCTCGGAAATGTCACGGGCCATGGTGTCTCGCCTCATTTGCCGCCCCCGCTCGCTCCGCCTCCTCGACCGATGCCAGCCGGGCCAGCTCCGTCGCATCGTCAATTTGGATCGTACGACGTTTTTACCCCGGGGACCGGCTCCGGGTGGCCTGATTGAACCCGCGGGATGGTGATACCCGTCGAGACGCCGCCGCCGGCGCGCTCCCACGGAGGGATCCCGTTGGGACGTTGCATCTGGACAGCTTCCGGCTTGCTCCCCCTCGGACTCGGCGTCGCTGGCGTGTTCTCGAATACACAGGCGAGGTCCCGACGGGATCCCTCCATGGGAACGCCTGTGCCACGGGTGGCAAGACTCGGCGCGGGAGCCCGTCGGAGCCCGCACCCTGTGAGTGTCCAGGAGGTGAGCAGAAGTGGCGGGGTCGGGAGCTCGAAGAGGCTCACCGTGTTCCCCGACTACTGGGACGATCTCGATAGAACGTCCGCCACCTTCCGCCAATACTCGGCCTTTGCCTTGTCGGCCGGGTCGTCGGTCCTCTTCGCCAGCTTCGCAAACCCTTTGAAGAGGCTCATCGCGCTGTGAAGCTCATCCGAGCTGAATCGCTTGGCCATCTCCTCCGGCGGGATGAGCGGCACGTCGGAGGACTGGCGCGGCTCCTGCGATTTCTCGGAGGGATCATGAGCCATGGCTCTCCGCCTGATTTGTCTCGGTCCTCCGTTCCTCCTGGACAATCGTGAGAAGCCGTCTCTCCGTCTGAACATCGTCCGCTTTGATGCTATCGACGTTCTTCACCCTCAGCAATTCA
>CAZQQP010000016.1:9951-11569 GCA_964595475.1 uncultured Planctomycetaceae bacterium
TGAAATCCGCCCCCACGAGGTTGGCGCGGCTCAGGTCCATTCCCGAGAGATCGTCGGGAAGCGGCTGACCGAATGCGACCTGCTGCTCGACATCCTCTCGTGTGATGTCGACGTCCCGGGCGGTCATCCGGGTATACAGAGACAACCGCTGGATGTTTCCGAACGGGTGCTCCGCGGAATACTGGAGGAAAAGCCAGACAGGAAGGGAAATGCCGAACTGTTTGCAGAGTTCCTCTGCGTTGCTTCCGTCCGAGCCTGGAACCTGGTCCTCAAGGTCGAGCACCCGCTGGGGCGATGCCGCGAGCGTCGGGCTCGTCTCCCGGAGGAGCACCCACTTGGCGAGAAGGTAGGGGTCGACCCTCTGGGCCTTGTTCTCCGCCTGGAGCACGACCCATGCCAACTGCCACGCGTTGTAGAATCGCTTGAACCGCCTCGGGTTGTTCTCGAGGGCCGCGGCGATGTGCTCGAGATAGCTCACCCACCGCTCCCACTCGGAATCGCTCTCTTCCGTTCCGCCCGTCCCCGCCGCTTCCTGGAGGATTCCCGCGACGTCGGGCGACTGCGGCCTCGGGAGGTGGATGGGGATCTGGACAAACTTCTCCAGGTACGCCTCCCCCTGCCCGGAGAACTTCGCGTCGATCGCGTTGACGACGGCATCGCGGTCGCAGGCGAGGACGAAGATGCACCCCTCGATGCTGAGGAAGACCTTGATCTGTTCGAGCAGGCCGACGATCCGGTCCGGCGGGTGGCATCGGTCGACGGCGTCGAGGAGGATCACGAGCGTCTTCCGGTGCTTTCCCTTTCCGCGAACGCGCTCGATCACGTCTTCGACGAGCCCGCGAAGCTTCGTCTGCTCCGACAACTCGGCCGCCGGCCTCCCCTCGCTCTGGTGTTCGTCGACCTCCTTCGCGGACTGTTGGATCTCTCGGGGATCGGTGGCCTTGCTGACGAGGTCGCCGCCCGCTCCGGCGGTCGCGTAGTCCACCGCCACCCTCGCGGCGGTCTTTCCGAGGTGGTAGCCGGTGATCGTCGCGATCTTCCCGATCTGCTCGAGGGCCTTCCTCGTCTGAGGCTTCTCCTGTTGTAGTGTCAGAAGCAGCGGAACAAGCAGGTTCGGCTCGTGCTGGTAATCCCACGGGCTGAACGTGACGGCAAGGAATCGCGAGTGGTTCTCGACCCGCGCACGGACCTGCTCGAGGAGGCTGCTCTTGCCTGTGCCCCATCTTCCGTAGACACCGACCGTGAGGGGCGTCCGGGGCTCGGGATCGGTCAGGACGAGCTGGTCCAGGGCGTCGACGAAGCGGGTGAAGCCGAGGCGATCCTCGGCCGTGGGCTCGTCGGGCAGCAGCCGGTAGCGCGGCGGCTCAGCCAATGAGGATCTCCCGCAGCGCGGCATCGACCGATTCCCAGATATCGTGCTGGTCGCGGTCCTCCAGGGTTCGCACGAGCTCGGGGACGGCGCTTTCGGCGCGTGCCGGCCCCAATGCCCGCGCCGCCGCGGTCCGCACGAGCGACTCCTGGTCCTCGTGGAGCGTCTTCAGCAGCGGGTCGACCGCCTTCTCCGTCCGCAACGAGCCCAGCGCGTTCGCAGCGCCCATGCGCACCTGCCAATCCTGCT
>CAZQQP010000016.1:11669-21134 GCA_964595475.1 uncultured Planctomycetaceae bacterium
CCTCTTGGAGCGCGTTCAGCAGCGGGTCGACCGCCTTCTCCGCCCGCAACGAGCCCAGAGCCTGCGCAGCACTCATCCGCACAAGCCCTTCCTGGTCCTCTTGGAGCGCGTTCAGCAGTGGGTCGACGGCCTTCTCCGTCCGCAACGAGCCCAGAGTCTGCGCAGCACTCATCCGCACAAGCCCTTCCTGGTCCCCCTGGAGCGCCTTCAGCAGCGGGTCAACCGCCTTCTCCGCTCGCAACGAGCCCAGCGCCTCCGCAGCGCTCGTCCGCACATCCTCGTCCTGGTCCTCTTGGAGCGCGTTCAGCAGCGGGTCGACCGCCTTCTCCGCCCGCAACGAGCCTAGCGCCTTCCCAGCGCTCGTCTGCACCAACAGATCCCGGTCCTCGTGCAGGGCCTCCAGCAGCGGGTCGACCGCCTTCTGTGCCCGCACCGAGCCCAACGCCTGCGCAGCATCCATCCGCACAAGCCCTTCCTGATCCTCTTGGAGCACCTTCAGCAGCGGGTCGACCGCTTTCTCCGGCGGCAACGAGCCCAGCGCCGTCGCAGCGCCACTCCGCACAGACCAATCCTGGTCCTCGCGGAGCGCCTTCAGCAGCGGGTCAAGCGTTTGTTCCGACCGCAACGAACCGAGTGATCGTGCCGCTGTTGAGCGCACAGAAGGTTGCGGGTCGTCGCGCAGGGCCTCCACGAGTGGCTCCAGAGCCGCGTCGGCAGCGGCAGGGCCGAGGGCCGAGATCGCCCTCGGCCAGAGATAACTCCGGTCGCGATCGCGGAAGAGGTCCGTGAACTCGGTAAGCAATGCTTGGCGGGTCCGGAAATGGACCCGCTTCGTGTCGGCCAGGCAACGGCCGGCCATGAACAGCGCGCGGTGGAGAAGGCCTTCGAGCTGGGGGTACTCTCGCCAGCGCTCGGGCGGGGGCGTTCGTCGGACATCCTCGATGAAGTCAGTGGCCGCCTCCTCGCTGTGGCCGCCGCGGTGAGCCGCGGCGAGGACGATCGGCTCCTCCCATCGGCTCTCCCAGAGGTGGCGGGCGAGGAGCTCCGGGATCTGCCGGCGCCAGCGGACGAGCGCCCGGCCCGCGAGGTACTCCTGGAACTGGAGGTGGGCGAACCCGAGCTGGTCCTCGCCCCGCTCGATCAACAGCCCGGCGCGGCCGTGGATCAGGTCGAGCTGGTGCTGGGTCCGCCGGGCGGCGAGCTCGGTGTTCATCCCCTTCTCGTGGACGAGGAAGTGCTCGAGGGTCTCGCGGATCTCCTCCCACGACATGAGGTTGTCACTTCTTCGCTCGTGCAGCCGCAGGGCGAGCTCCTCGAGGACGTCGAGGGTCGTATACTTATCGAGGGAGCTTTTCTCGATCTTCCGGTTGCGCTTCTGAATCTCCCAGTCGTAGATGAACGCCTCGATGCAGAGCCGGTAGAGCTCGCCGCGGTCCTCGGGCAGACGCTTGCCGCTCTGGTGGATCAGCGCCACGAGGGTGCAGAGCATCGGGTTCTGCGCGAGCGCCTGAAGACGGGCCGTCTTCGTGTCCCCGCCCGTTGGCGTCGTTTCGTCGGAGCTCTCCGTCTCGTAGCCGAGGCCCTCGAGGATCTCCTCGGCCAGCGCGTTGGCGCGGCGCCGGGTGAAATCGTCGGGGGTCTCCTGGATGTCCTCCTTGGTCTCGACCGTCAGCGCCCATTTGTGGAAGAAGTCGCGGGTCTGCTTCGGGCTGAACGGCTCGACCTCCCATCGCTCGAAGAGGCGCTCGGGCAGCGGCGCCAGCTCGTAGCCGACGACACGCGAGGTCACGAGACAGCGGCAGCCGGGAAAGGCGCGGAGAAGCTCGTCGATCGCGTCGACCACCCGGGCCCGCCGCTCCTTGTCGATCGCTTCGTCGAGCCCGTCGAGGAGGAAGAGGCATTGCCCCGCTCGTGCCCGTTCCGTCACGTGGCGGCCGATCTCCTCGCCGCGCTCGCCGAACGCCCTCCATGCGTCGCGCTCGAGATAGCGGGGCAGCGTCAGGTCGGGTTCCTGGGCGAGGGCCTGACCGAACGATCGCAATGGGAGGAGGACGGGAAGGCAATCACCGACAGGCTCGGGAAGGGGTTGGAACGACGGAGCGGGGCCTTGCTCCGGCGGGCGATTCGCGACGGCCCACCGCTGGGCGATCCACCTCAGGAGGGTCGTCTTCCCCGAGCCCGGATCGCCGAGGATGACGTCGCAGGGGGCGCCGCTGAGAAGCTCGTCGACCGGCACGCCGCTGCGTGCGATCGGCGGCGTTCGCCGGAAGCGGCGGAGTTGCTCGCGCTCGTCGACCGCCTCTTCGGAAGCGCTCTCTTCGTCGTGGGGGAGCCACCAGTCCTGGTCCTGGCGGCTCTCCGCGGTCCGGAGCGTCAGGTCGACGAAGACCTCGTCGAGGGTCAGCGCCACGATCCGCCGCATCTGGAGGACGATGCTCGTCTCGACGTGGCGGGTCTCGCCCTCGACCCACCGGCGATACGCCTCGGCGGTCTCACCGGGGAGCTCCGCGGCCGGTGATGGCGCTCGATCGCTCGGCGTCTCCTCGCTCATATCCGCAGTCTAACACTCCCCGACCCCCGGTGCGGCGCGTCCGAGCCGGTGCTTTGCGGAATTGCCGGCGTTCGAGCGCTGGCTCGACGGTCGCCGCCGCGCAGTCGAGGGCGAGCCTCAGATCAGGCTGACCGGGTCGACGTCCACGGCGGTCTTCGCGTCGGCCTTGAGGGCGCCTTGGGCGCGGGCGGTCTGCAGCAGCTTCTGGAGGATTCCCGCCCGCGGCGCGAACAGCTCGATCTGCTGTCGGTGGTAGCCGCTGATCCTCGCGATGGCGGGCGGCGAAGGGCCGACCACGCTCGCCGCCCCGCCCAAGCGCTCGTTGATCTGCTGAAGAACGTCCGTCAACGCTTTCGCGTCCGCGTAGGCCCGCTCCGGCGCCGCGTCGCGGGCGACGATCCTCGCCATCCGGGTGACCGGCGGCAGGCCGAGCTGGGCACGGCTGTCGAGCTCCTGCTCCGCGAACGTGAAGTAGTCGTGGTCGGCGGCCTGTCGGATGACGGGGTGCTCCGGCGTGAAGGTCTGGACCACGACCTGGCCGCCCTCCGTCCCTCGTCCGCTGCGGCCGGCGACCTGGGCGACGAGCTGGAAGGTCCGCTCGCCGGCGCGGAAGTCGGGGAGGTTCAGCGCCGTGTCGGCGCTGATCACCCCGACGAGGCGGACGTTCTCGAAGTCCAGCCCCTTCGCGATCATCTGCGTGCCGAGGAGGAGCTGCACCTCGCCGCGGCCGAAGGCGTCCAGTGTCCGCTCGTAGTCCTGTCCGGTCCGCATGGTGTCGGAGTCCAGCCGGGACCGCCCGATCTCGGGAAACTTCCGCTCCACCTCCTGGTCCACCCGCTGCGTCCCGAGGCCGAAGACGTTCACCTTCCGCCCGCACGCGGGGCAGTGGCTCGGGAGGAGGTTCTCGAAGCCGCAGTAGTGACAGCGGAGATAGCCACCCGTGGGCAGCCGACGGTCGAGGTGGTAGACCATCATCACGTCGCAGTGGTCGCAGGTCATCATCCACCCGCAGCGGTAGTCCGGACACGCGATGGAGCTGGCGTAGCCGCGGCGGTTGAGAAGGAGGATGGCCTGTCCCCCCGCGGCGAAGGTCTCCTGCAACGCGGTCTCCAGCGGGATGCTCAGCAGGTGCTGCCCCCGCTCGCCCCGCTCGAGCCGTCGCCGCCGCTGCTCGGTGAGGAGGTCGACGATGCGGACGTGGGGCATCGACCGCTCCGCCACGCGACGGGGGAGGCTCAGCAGCCGGAAGCGGTCCCGCTGACGGGCGTTGTGGAAGCTCTCGAGCGACGGCGTGGCGGAGCCGAGGATGGTGGGGATGTCCCGCAGCTGGGCGCGCTTGATGGCGAGGTCCCGCGCGTGGTACCGGGGGAGCTGGTCTTGCTTGTAGCTGCTGTCGTGCTCCTCGTCCACGACGATGAGGCCGAGGTCCTTCGCCGGCGCGAAGAGGGCGGAGCGGGCGCCGACCACCACACGCGCCCACCCCTCGCGAATGGAGAGCCATTGTTCGTGGCGCTGGGCGGCGGTGAGGCCCGAGTGGAGCACCGCGACCCGGTCGAACCGGCCGACGAAGCGCTGCACCGTCTGAGGCGTCAACGCGATCTCGGGGACGAGGACGATGGCGGACCCGCCCCGGTGGACCACCCGCTCGATCGCCCGGATGTAGACCTCCGTCTTCCCGCTGCCGGTCACGCCGTGGAGGACGTGGACGTGGAAGCCTCCGCCGACGGAAGGGAGGATCTCCTCGAGGGCGCGCTCCTGGTCCGCGTTCAGCGAGACGGGGGCTTCCACCACGGGCTGGGTCGCCTCGCCACCCGCCCGAACCTCCCGCTGGACGTCCTCTTGGAGCAGCCCCTTCTGGATGAGCTGCCGCACGGGGGAGAGGCTCCGGGCGCCGGCGCGGTCCGCGAGCGCCCGAGCCTCCATTGGCATCTGATTGGCGCGGTGCATCTCCACGGCGGCGTGGAGGACCGCCGCCTGCTTGCCCCGGAGGCCGTGGGCGTGGGCGACCGTCGACGGCTCCTCGCTCGGGTCGACCCCTTCCGCGAGCGCCACGCGAAAGCGTCGGACCAGCCCCGTCCCATGCTTCACGGAAGCGGGAAGCATGGACGCGAAGACCATCCCGAGCGGACAGCAGTAGTAATGGCTGATCCACCTCGCGAGCTCGATCAGCTCCGGGTCGAGCCGGACCGCGTCGCGGTCGCGGGCGGCGACGGCCTTGATCCGGTCCGCCTCGATCGTGGGGGCGTCCCCGACGGAGAGCACGTAGCCCGAGACGGGCCGATTTCCCTTGCCGAGGGGGACGGTCACCCGATCGCCCGGCCGAAGGTCCTCCATGCTCTCGGGCACGCGGTACGTCAGCCCCTCCGGCGTCTCGAGGCCCTGCTCGAGGGCCACCTGCGCGAAGCGTCCGGTGGGCTCGTCTTCCTCGGTTTGGAAGAGATTCGCCATGGGCAGATCCTAGAATCGCCTTCAGCGCCGTCGGCACACCGGCCAATTTCCAGCTTGGAAGGCCCATCCCGATGTCGTTCCCACACCTCACGGAGCTGCTCGACCTCCGGACCCTCCGGCGCATCGAGACGGGGTTCGCGGAGGCGACGCGCTTCGAGGCAGTCTTCCTCGACCCGTCCGGGAGGCGCATCACCGATGACGGCGAGGCGTCGCCCGGCGTCCACGCGGTCTTCGCGGAGGCGCCCGTCGAGATCGACGGAGCGACGCTCGGCTCGCTGGCGCTGACGGGCGCTGCGGTCGAGCCATCCGCGGAGGACCGTTCCACCGGCGCCGGCGGGACGGGAACCGTGGGTCCGCCCGTTCGCTCCCAGTGCACCTGGGACGAGACCGTCCGGTTTCTCACGCTTCTGTCCCAGACCATCGCGGAGCTCTGCCGACAAGGGCTTCAGCTCCGCCGCCGCGTGGACGAGATGTCCACGCTCTACCGTCTGTCGACGCTGCTCGCGGGGGAGCGCGACCTCGACCGTGTCCTGGACACCGTCGCCCGCTCCGTGGTGGAGGTCATGGGCGTGAAGGCGGCGTCCATCCGGCTCCTCGGCTCGGACGAGCGGGAGCTGGTGACGGCCGCGGTCCACAACCTCTCGGAGGCCTATCTCAACAAGGGGCCGGTCCTCCTCGAGAACAGCCCCATCGATCAGGAGGCCTTGCAAGGCAAGGTCGCGGTGGTGGAGGACATGCCCCACGACAGCCGCATCCTCTATCCCGACGACGCCCGGCGGGAGGGGCTCACGTCCTTCGTCTGCGCGGGCATGGTCTACCGCGGCCACCCCGTGGGAAGCATGCGGATCTACACGGCCGAGCGGACCACTTTCACGGAAGCGGACGAGCAGCTTCTGATGGCGCTTGCTCAGCTCGCCGCGGCCGCCATCCGGAACGTCCAGCTCGACGCGGAGCGGCGGGAGAACGAGCGCATTCAGCAGCAGGTGCAGCTCGCGGCGGACGTGCAGCGACGCCTCCTTCCCGCGGACGTGCCTTGCTGTCCGCCCGTGGAGCTCGCCGGCCGCTACGAGCCGAGCTTCGAGCTCGGCGGCGACTTCTACGACTTCATCCCGATGGAGCGGAGCGTCGGCATCGTCGTCGGCGACGTGGTCGGAAAGGGCGTCGCCGCGAGCCTGCTCATGGCCTCCGTCCGGGCCACGCTCCGCGCCAACGTCCAGTGTATCTGCAACATCGACCGCATCATGTCGCTGGTCAACCAGGCGATGGTGCGCGACACGCGTCCTCACGAGTTCGCGACGGTCTTCTACGGCTCCATCGACCAGGACACGCTCGTCTTGACCTACTGCTCCGCGGGCCACGAGCCGGGCCTGCTCCTCCGCGACGGCGCGTTCCACTCTCTCTGGACCGGCGGCATGGCGGTGGGCATCGACGCGGACCAGCCCTACGAGCAGGCGGAGATCCAGCTCCGCTCCGGCGACGTGGTGGTCCTCTACAGCGACGGGATGACCGAGGCCACCAATTTCGACGGCGAGCAGTTCGGCCGGCAGCGGGTCTGCGACGCGATCCGCGCCGTCCACGAGGACACGGCTCAGCACATCGTGGACCACTTGCTCTGGGAAGTGCGTCGCTTCGCCGGCCTGCAGCAGCAGACCGACGACACCACGCTGGTCGCGGTCAAGGTCCGGTCGGACGCCGCGGAAGTGGGCCGCTCCTGACGGCAATGGGGGGCCTTTCCGCCGTCGGGCCGGTAGACCCCGCTACGAGAGCAACGCCCGCAGCGCTTCGCCGGGATCGGGCTGCTGCATCAGGTGCTCGCCGACGAGGATGATCCGGACCCCCGCGGACCGAAGGTGGTGGACGTCGCCGCGGCTGTGGATACCCGACTCGCTGACGACGATGTCGCGTCGCTCCGCCATCTCGACCAGACGCGTGGTCTGGTTGATGTCCGTGGTCATGGTCCGGAGGTCTCGGTTGTTGATCCCGAGGAGGAAGTAGCCCTCGTGGGGAAACCCGATGTGGGGTCGGACGCGGAGGAGGCTCTCCACGTCGTGGACCTCGATGAGGGTGGTGAGCTGGAGCTGCGTGGCGAGGATGAGAAGGTCGAGGAGGTGGGACTCGGTGAGGCACTCCGCGATGAGAAGGATCGCGTCGGCGCCCGCGGCGCGGGCCTCGTACACCTGGTAGGGATCGATGATGAAGTCCTTCCGGAGCACCGGAAGGGAGACCGCCTGCTTGATCCGCGAGAGGTCGTCGAGGGAGCCCTGGAAGTACTTCGCGTCGGTCAGACAGCTGACCGCCGACGCCCCGCCTCGCTCATAGGCCCGGGCGATCGCGACGGGATCCATGTCCTCACGGAGCGTGCCCGCCGACGGCGACGCCCGCTTCACCTCCGCGATGGCACGCGTCCCGCCGCGCCGTCCCGTGAGAGCCGAGAAGAGGTTCCTCGGGCGCTCCGCCGCGGCCGCATCGTCGGCGACCGCCGGGAGCGACCGGGCCTGCTTCGCTCGGTCGACCTCGGCGCGTTTGTCGGCGACAATCTGGTCGAGTATGCTTGCCATCGTCTCGCGGGTCGGAGCAGTCTACAAGTCCCCGCGATCCCGCTCAAACCCTCATTATGCAAGAGTTTGTTGCCTCCCCGTCGGTCGCGATCGTCGCCATCGGCGTGATCGTCCTCGTCTTGCTCGTCTCGCGTGGCGTCGTCTCGCCCCGCGCGTTCGACGCCGCGCCGTCCCGTCGCGGCGCGCTGACCCTCCTCGACCCGCTGGTCGCCGTGGTGCTGTTTTTCGTGGCCGTCACCGCGCTGTCACCGCTTCTATCTCACGAAGGGGAAGGCGGGGGAGGCGTTCCGTGGCAGGCGCTGCCCACGCTGTTCGTCCTCTCCCTGGCGCTCGGCTACGTCTACGAGCGGACGGGATGGCTGTGGGCGCCGATCCTCGTCCACGCGCTGTTCAACGCCACCAACATCGCCGTAGGGACGCTCCAGTCGGGGGCGTCGGGGAGCGGCGGCGACGCCCGCACGCTGCTGTGGCGGATGCTCGTGACGCAAGCGGCCTTGCTTTGTCCGATCGTCTACACGCTCGCCCGCGGCGCCCTGGCGATGGAGCGTGGGCTGACGGGCCTGGGTCTCGGGCGCTGGCCGGGGCGATGGGTGCTTCGCACCGTGGGGGCGGTCTTCCTGGCCGCGCTCCCGCTGACCTTCGCCGCGGGACAGATCGCCGGGTGGGTGGGGACGTTGTTCGACATCCGGCCGCCGGCGATCGCCCACGAGCTTCTCGAGGCGCTGGTCGGCGGGCGATGGGGGCCGTCGGAAGTGGCCCTCGCCGCCGGGGCGGTCGTCGCCGCGCCGCTGTTCGAGGAGATTCTGTTCCGCGGGCTCCTGCAGACGTCGCTGGTCCACTCGGGCGCCTTCCCCGGCCGTTGGGCCGCCATCGTCGTCAGCTCCTTCGTCTTCGTGGGCATCCACATCGGTCCGTCGACCTTTGCCGCGAGCTCCGACCGGCCCGAGCCGCCGAGGCCCAAGGTCGTCCGCGGTGCGAGCGGCGACAGCGCGTCGCCGCGACGCCCGGCCGGTGCTACGGCGCCGTTCGCGAGCGCTATACTCCGTCGCTCGTCGGCAATCGCCGATCGCGGAGGACCCCACGCTTCCGCCGTCGGCGCGGAGGGTCTTCGCCGACGGGCTCGATCGCGGTAAGGAGGAGACAACCTTGGCCGAGCTCGACAACCGACGCTTCTTGATGTTCGTGGACGCGGAGTACGAGGACCTCGAGCTGTGGTATCCGAAGCTCCGCATGCTCGAGGCGGGCGCCTCCGTGACGGTCGCCGCTCCGGCCGCGGAGAAGACCTACACGGGGAAGCACGGCTACCCCGCTTCCTCGGACGCGGCCCTCGAGGACGTTCGCGAGACGGACTTCGACGGGCTGATCCTCCCGGGCGGGTTCGCCCCGGACCGGCTCCGCCGCAACGTGTCCGCGTTGGAGCTCACCCGTCGCTTCCACGAGGCGCGGAAGCTTCTCGCGTACATCTGCCACGCGGGGTGGATTCCGATCTCCGCGGGCGTCGTCGCCGGGTACAAGGTGACGTCCACGCCGGGGATCAAGGACGACCTCACCAACGCGGGGGCCCACTGGGTGGACGAGGCGGTCGTCATCGACCGGAACCACGTGACGGCGCGACGTCCGCCCGACCTCCCCGCCTTTTGCCAGGGCATCGTCGAGTGGATGACCCACACGGATTGACGCTCGAACGAGGGGCGACCGCCACTGCGGGAGAGGTGCCATGCCGACCGAGATCGAAGGCGACCTGGTCGTCCGGCGTCGTGGGATCGGCGTCCTCGTCGAGCATGGGCCGAGGCTTGTCGCCCTGCTCGGTGCCCTCGGCATCGACCTCGATCAGATGCAGGCCGTAGAGGCGTCCCTGCCCCGATGCGCAGGCGTTGTCCGCGTTGATGCGGAACGTCGTGAAGTGGA
>CAZQQP010000016.1:21144-30290 GCA_964595475.1 uncultured Planctomycetaceae bacterium
TCGTCGCCGGGCGGTTCAACGAGTTCATCACGGAGCGCCTCGTCGACGGCGCCGTCCGCACCGTCGAGCGACACGGCGGCAGCGCCGAGCGGGTCACGGTGGCCCGCGTGCCGGGCAGCTTCGAGATCCCCCTCGCCGCCAAGCGCATGGCGGTGTCCGGCAACCACGATGCCGTCCTCTGTCTCGGTTGTGTGATCCGTGGCGGGACGACGCATTACGATCACGTGGTCGGTGGAGCGGCGGATGGCATCGCCCAGGTCTCGCGGGAGGCGGACATCCCGGTCCTCTTCGGCCTCGTCACGGCGGATACGGTGGAGCAGGCGATCGAGCGGGCGGGGAGCAAAATGGGCAACCAGGGCGCCAAGGCGGCCGCGGCGGCGATCGAGATGGTGAACCTCCTCGAGAAGCTCGAGTAGGCTCCGCCGGCGGCGGAAGAGAAAGCCCCACGCAAGATCCCACGCCTCCGCCGCCGGGCACGCCCGGCGTGGGCCTGGCGATTTCGAACACGGAAACCATCGGTATGCCATCGCCACGACGGATACGAGAAGCGGCGCTGCAGGCGCTCTATCAGGTGGACGTCCGCGCCGACGACGACTTCGACGAGGTCGGAGCGTCGCTCCGGGCGGGTCCCTGGGGTCGCGAGGCGAGCGACGAGGCGCTCCGTTGGGCGGCGGACGCGTGGGCGAAGCGTGACGAGGCGGACACCCTCGTCGCGGAGCTGGCGCCCGCCTGGCCGCCGCCGCGACAGCCCGTGATCGACCGCTCCCTCCTTCGCCTCGCGTACGCCGAGGTGACGACGGGACGCACGCCGGCGAGCATCGCCATCAACGAGGCGATCGAGCTGTCCAAGCGGTACAGCACGCAGAGCAGCGCACGGTTCATCAACGGCGTCCTCGACGGGATGATGCGGCGGGTCGGTCCGGCCGAGAGACCCTCCGAGGACACGACCGCGGACCCGTGGCTCGCGGACGCTCTCGCCGACAGCCCGCTGACCCACGGCCGGCGAGACGACGTGGAAGGCGACCCGGAGTAGCGCCCATGGGTCTGTTCCGCAGCACAGTCGACAAGGTGAAGCAGGGCCTCGGCAAGACGCGGGAGGCCTTCGCGGGCGGGTTGCGGTCCCTGCTCCACGGCCGTCGGCTCGACGAGGAGCTCCTCGAGGATCTGGAATCGCGCCTCATCGGCGCGGACATCGGGCCGCAGACGGCGATGGACCTCGTGGAGAAGCTCCGGGCGGCGGGCAAGACGGGGGAGATCCGCGACGGGGAGGAGGTGGTCGACTACCTCAAGAAGGAGCTCGTGGCGAAGTGGCCCGAAGCGGACCGCTCGCTCCATCTCGCTCCGTCGGGTCCGACCGTCATCCTCGTCACGGGCATCAACGGGTCGGGGAAGACCACCTCCATCGCCAAGATCGCGAAGGCCCTCCGCGACGAGGGGCGAAGCGTGCTCCTCGGCGCCTGCGACACCTTCCGCGCTGCGGCCGTGGAGCAGCTCGAGATCTGGTCCGAGCGTCTGGGTGTGGACCTGGTCAAGGGCGCCCAGGGTGGCGACCCCGCGGCGGTCGCGTTCGACGCCTGCGACGCGGCGCTCGCCCGCGGAACGGACGTGGTCCTCCTCGACACGGCCGGGCGACTCCACACGCAGCAGCACCTCATGCGGCAGCTGACCAAGATCCGCGACGTGGTGGGTCGGAAGATCGAAGGGGGGCCCCACGAGGTGCTTCTCGTGGTGGACGCGACCACGGGACAGAACGGCATCCAGCAGGCCCGTCTCTTCCGCGAGGCCGTCGACGTCGGCGGCATCTTCCTCGCCAAGCTCGACGGCACCGCCAAGGGAGGGATCGCCGTGGCCATCCGCGACGAGCTGAACGTGCCCGTCAAGTTCATCGGCGTGGGCGAGCGGCCGGAGGACGTCGAGCCGTTCGACCCCGAGCAGTTCGTCGAGGCGTTCTTCGAGGATTGACCCGTCGGCCGACGGAGCGGCCCGTGGCTCGGGCTTCGCGACGCGTGTGTTCCGGCCGGAAAGGGACGTGATGCCCCGCTTTCGATGTCCAAGCTGCTCGGCCTCCTTTCGCGTCGCCCGCGAGGCGGCCACGAGCAAGGTCCGCTGTCCTCACTGCCGCAAGGCCTTCCGACTGAAGTCGCCGGCGGACCATACCGCCCGTGACGACGCCCGGGAGCCGTCCGAGGAGGCGTCGCCCGGTGAGCCGTCGGACCCGGTGGCGTCGGCCGAACCGGCGGAGCACGCGACCGATGAGGAACAGCTCCCCGAGAGTGATCAGGCGCAGGCCCCCGAGGGCGAAAGGGACCAGGCACGGGAGGAGGAGAAGGATGTCCCCGTGCTCGAGGAGGCGGGCATCGAGGTGTACGCCCGCCTCGCCGAGGTGAAGCGGCGGGAGGACTTCCGCCGTGACCTCCGCGGGCAGAAGCGCCGGCGCGACGTGAAGCGTGCGGGGGGCCTTCTCGTCGCCGTCGCTCTCGCCGGCGGCGGGGGCGCCTATTTCGCGGGGTGGTGGCCGAGCCGAGCGGAAGAGGCCGTGGCGGGGGTGTTCAGCCAGCTCCAACAGGGCCCGGTGGCGAAGCCGTCGGGCTCCTCGGAGTCGTCCGAGAAGCAACCGTCGCAGCCGACCGACGAGAAGCCGTCGGACTCGGCGGAAGGGCCGTCCGAGCCCCCGCCGGACCGCTTGTCCGGGCCAAAGGGGAAGCCGTCGGGGGAGAGCCCACCCGCCCGACCGCCGTCGTCGGACACATCCGAGTCGGCGAAGGCGGCGGACGCGCCGTCGGATGCCTCGGACGACGGGAAGGATGGCGGAAGCAACGCCCAGTCGGGCTCGGAGGCGGCGGGCGACCGCCGGACGGTCTCGTTTTTCGGCGTCGAGGAGAAGGTCGCCGCGTCGTCGATGTCGGCCAAAGAGGTTCGCCGGCTCCGCCGGCGTCTCGCGAAGCGGACGGCCGCCGCCGCGGAGGCCCAGCGGAAGGGAAACGTCGAGAAGGCGCTGAAGATCCTCCGCAAGGTGCGACAGCGGGTGAAGCAAACGCCCGTGATCAGCAGCAAGGGGCTCGACAAGCAGATCGAGGCGGTGGAACGTGCGCTGTCCGAGCGGTGACGCCCGGGGCGACCGCCGGGCGCTTCTCCGCACGCCGACGGTCTACCCGCCTCCGACCGTCTCTCCGACGCTCAGGAGATGGACCGCGAGGAGGCCCGCGGTCCCCACCACCGCGAGGTAGAACAGCGTCGGGATGATGGTCCGCCGGAGGGTCTCCCCCTCGCGCCCGAGCAAGCCGACCGTGGCGGACGCCGCGACGACGTTGTGAATCGCCACCATGTTTCCCGCGGCGGCGCCGACCGCTTGCAACGCCACGACCGTGACGACGGAGAGGCCGAGCTCGCGGGCCACTTCGAACTGGAAGAGGCTCAGCATCAGATTGCTCACGGTGTTGCTCCCCGCGATGAACGCGCCGAGGGCCCCGATGGCGGGCGAGACCGCCGGCCAGGCGTTTCCGACATGGGTGGCGATCCCCCTCGCCATCGCCTCGGCCATCCCGGGGGTGCCCTCGGGAATGAGTTTTCCGGACTGCACGTAGATCCGGACCATAGGCACGGTGAACACCAGGACGAAGCCCGCCCCGAGCAGCGTGCGGCCGGAGCCCGCCAGCGCCCGCCGCATCGCCTCCGGCCGCATCCGGTGCAGGAAGAAGGTCAGCGCCACCACGATCAGGAGGACGAAAGCAGGGAGGTACAACGGCTTTGTGCCCGTGTTCACGGAGGTTCCGAGGACGGCGGGCCAAGCGATCTCCACCTGCTTCAGCCACTCGCCGATCGAGTGGTGACCCACCTGGAGCTGGCGGAGGCGGGTCACGACCAGGAGCAGCGCCACGAGGGCGTAGGGCGCCCAGGCGAGCGTGCCGGACATCACGGGGCGGGTGTGAGGATCCTCCAGCGGGATCGTCCCGAGCCAGCCGCGTGGCCATTCCGCCTGCGGAGGGAAGTCCCACGGCTCGTTGGGAAGGAGAAACCCTCGGCGGGCCGCCAGCGTGACCAGCGGAAGGCCGACGCCCGCGCCGACGAGCGACGGAAACGCGGGACCGAGGTAGATGCCGGTCAGGGCGTAGGGCACGGTGAACGCGAGGCCGCCGAAGAGGGTGAACGGGAGGATGGCGAGTCCCTCCGTCCAGCTCCGGTTCCGGCCGAAGAAGCGGGTCATCATCATGACCATCAGCGTCGGGATGAAGGTGCCCGCGATCGCGTGGAAAACGGCCGCCTGAGCGGTGACCGCCCGTCGGTACGCGTAGAAGCTGACGTCGGCGGAGGCCAGCGTGTCCGTCACGGTCGACGCGCCTTGCAGGCCGTCCGTCACACCGATGACGATCGGTGTCCCGACGGCGCCGAAGGTCACGGGCGTGCTCTGGATCATCATCCCGATCATCACGGCGCACATCGCGGGAAAGCCGAGGGCCACCATCAATGGCGCCGCGATGGCGGCGGGCGTGCCGAAGCCCGCGGCGCCCTCGAGGAAGGCGCCGAAGAGCCACGCGATGATGACCACCTGCACCCGTCGGTCGCCGCTGACCCCCGTGAACCCCGCCCGGATGGTCGCGATGGCGCCGGACTCCTCCATGGTCTTCAGGAGGAGGATGGCGGCGAAGATGATCAGCAGGATGTCGAACGTGACGAAGAGCCCATCCACGCTCGCCGCCGCGATCTCCCGTCCGCTCAGCTCCGGCCAGGCGAGCGCCGCGACGGCGACGGCGGTGAGGTAGGCCGCGGGCATCGCCCACTTCGCCGGCACGCGAAGGCCGATGAGGAGGACGCCCGCGAGGAGAATGGGCGCCGCCGCGAGCAGCGCAAGAAGGTTCTCGGACATCACGCCCTCGCCAATCGAACCGCGTGGGGCGGCAGGAGAACGACTTTGCCGCCACGATGCAAGGGAAACCTCGGCGGGTGAGCCGTCAGCGGTGCGCTTGGATCCGCCCGCGGTGGCTCCAGCCGGTGACCGAACCGAGTGTGAGAAGGCCGGCGAGGGTGACCCATCGCACCGTCCCCCGCTCGAAGACCACCGCGCCGCTGAAAACCATCACGACGAAGAGGGCATGGAGCGCGGCAGTGAGGGCGGCCGGCCGCCTGTCCCGGCTCGCCGGGGCGACCCACCACCAGACGACGTCCGCGAGCCAGACCACACCGAAGGTCTCGTTGACGTAGACGCCCGCGCCGAAGCGAAAGCCCAGCCACGGGTGGCTCGCCACTTCTTGTGCCGTCTGTTCCACTGCGGCGGCGTGGGACCATCCGTGGACGAAGTGGAAGGCGGCGAGGACGTGGGCCACGAAGAGCACGACACCGCCGGTCCAGAGGGTCCGGGCGGTGCGGTGCGTCGCCGGCCAACCCCGTCCGTGCCGAAGGACCGTCAAGACCGACGCGGCCCACCAAGCGAGGAGGGAGAGCCGGATCGTCCAATCGATCAGCAGCTCACCCATCCGGTCTTCCGTGCGATCGGTCGCGGTCCTCCCGTTCGCCCAACCCGTGGCGGGCCTCGCGAGCGATCCCCGTGTCCGGGCGAGACCCACTCCCGCTCCGGGTCAGGTGAGCTCCGCGATCGGCTCGCCGGACGGGAGGGCGGCGAGCGGACGCCCGGAGTTGTCGCGGAAGCGGATGTGCTTGGGGTTGATCCCGAGGAACTGATACATGGTCGCGAGGAGGTCGTTCGGGTCGAGCGGACGGTCCTTGGGATGCTCGCCGAGGCTGTTGGTCGACCCGATGACCTGACCGTGGTTCATCCCGCCGCCGGAGACGAGCACGGACATGCTCCCGGGCCAGTGGTCCCTTCCGGGTCGGCCCTGCACCGGGTTGATCTTGGGCGTTCGCCCGAACTCACCGGCGACGACGAGGAGGACCTTCTTGTCAAGCCCTCGCTGGTAGAGATCCTCGATCAGCGCCGAGACGGCGCGGTCGAAGACGGGGAGCCGGGCCCGCGTGTCGTCGAAGATGTCGCAATTGACCGCGTGGGAGTCCCAGTTGCCCGTGGCGCCCTTCGCCCGCGGGTTTCTCATCTGCATGGTCACGAAGCTGCACCCGGCCTCGACGAGGCGACGGGCGAGCAGCGCCCGCTGTCCCCACGTGTGCCGTCCGTACCGCTCGCGGAGCTTGGGGTCCTCCTGACTGATGTCGAACGCCCGCCGGGCCTGCGGGCTGGTCAGCAGCTCCATGGCATTCTGGTTGTATTGGTCCATCGCATCCATCATCCCCGCCTGATCCACCTCCCGCCGCAGGTTGTCGAGGCCGTTGAGAAGCTCCGTCCGATCGTCGATGCGGTCCGCAAAGCCGTTGCGGAGGGAGAGGTTCCGCACGCGGAAGTCCGGGTCGTTGGGGTTGCCGCGGACGACGAAGGGGAGGTACGCCGGGCCGAGGTAGGCGCTGCCGCCGCCGAAGACGCGCTTGGTGCTCGAGACGTACGGCGGCAGGCCGTTGGGCTCCATCCCCCGCATCTTGGAGACGATCGGCCCGATGGTGGGGTACTGCGCCTGCCGCGCCGTCGCGTTCTTCGGCTCCCGCCCCGAGAGGAATCGCCCCGCTCCACCGGCGTGGTTCGGATACCCGTGGGCGATGGACCGGATGATGGTGAACTTGTCGGCCACCTTCGCGTGCATCGGGAGGAGCTCACAGACGCGCATGCCGGGCACGTTCGTGCGGATCGGATTGAAGATGCCGCGATACTCCGACGGCGCGTCGGGCTTCATGTCGTAGGTCTCCATGTGGCTCGGCCCACCCTGAAGCCACAAGAGGATGACGGAGGTATCCGAGCTGCCGCCGGTGCTCCCCTGCGCCGCCCGCAGGCGAAGGAGGTCGGGCAGGGTCAACCCGCCGAGCGTCAGCGCTCCCGCCTCGAGAAAGCTCCGCCGCGTCACCGGTCCGCTGCATCGGTTGGAACGATCCATGGTGCGTCTCCCGTCGATGAACCACTCCCTGGAGCGTGCTCACCTTAACAGCCCAACCGCGGAGACGCCAACCGCCCGTCGCCCCCGGGTGGCGTGGGGCGGGACGCCGGCCTTGGCCGGGCTCGTAATCAATACTACAATATCTTGAAATCAATAGATAAGGAGAAGGCCATGCGCGAGCCCAGTGCGAACGGCTTGATCGTTTTCCTCTCGACCGTGGCGATGACGGTGGTGGCCGTGGCAGGGGCGTCGGCCTTCGCCCACCTCTGGGGCTGAGTCGACCACGGGACCCCACCGCCCGGCCCGCGGAGACCCGGGTGACCCGGACGGGAGCCTGGCGCCGGGTGGCGCGACCGTGGGTTGCCGCCGCGTGTGTGGGCAAAGCGTCGCCAACCGCGGGCGGATCACGGGAGCCGCCGGCGGTCCCCCTCGCCCGACGTCCTCGAACCGTCCCCGCTCGGTCCGGTGTGCTGCTGGCCGCTCGGCTGCCAGTGCATGGCGACGAGACCATCTCCTTCGACCGGGCCGATTCGCTGGCGGGTCGATGGGACGGCGAGGGTCACGGACCCCCTTGATCGTGCCACACGAGAAAGGGGGCTCGTCGAGAGGACGGCGTGGCCCTCGGCACTCCTGCCCTCGTCGGTCGCGGTGTTTACAATGTGGCCAGTCACGTGACGATCTCCTTGACCCACTACGCGGAAGGAAGGTCTGGATGGCCGCATCTCCGACGTGGACGCGACGACGCTTTCTCGGCGCGGGAACCGGCGCGGTTCTCGCTTCCTCGCTGCCGCCGCTGCTCGCGGCGCCCGAGAGCCGCGGGTTTCGCGTCGGCGCATGCGACTGGTCCATCGGCCGGCGGGGCAAGCTCGCCGCGATGGAGCGGGCCGCGAGCCTCGGCCTCGACGGCGTCCAAGTCAGCTTCGGCCCGCCCGGCGGCGAGCACGACCTGCGGAAGGCGAGCGGGCGGAAGGCCTACGCCGCCGCGGCGGACCGCCACGGCGTGGTGATCGCCTCGTTGGCGATGGGGGTCCTCAACCGCGTGCCCTATGCCTCCAGCGATCGGGCGGAGCAGTGGGTCCGCGACTGTGTCCGCGTGCTCCCCACGCTCGGCGAGCGGGTGGCCCTCCTCGCTTTCTTCGGCAAGGGAGATATCAAGGGCGATCCGGAGGCGCAGAAGGCGGTGATCCGCCGTCTGAAGAAGGTGGCGCCCGAGGCGGAGAAGGCGGGCGTGGTCCTCGGCATCGAGAGCTGGCTCAGCGCCGACGAGCACCGACGGATCATCGACGCGGTGGGATCGGACGCGGTGAAGGTCTACTACGACGTGGCCAACTCCCACCGCAAGGGCTACGACATCTATCAGGAGATTCGCTCGCTCGGCACGGAGTACATCTGCGAGTTCCACATGAAGGAGAACGGCCACCTCCTCGGTCGCGGCGACGTGGACTTCGCCAAGGTGCGCGACGCCATCGACGCCATCGGTTACCGAGGCTGGGTGATCATCGAGGCGGCCGTCCCGAGCGGGATGGACGTCGCGGAGGCCTATCCCAAGAACGTGGACTTCATCCGCGGCCACTTCCCGAGACAGCCGTAGGCGAGCGTGCCTTCCCGTCCGCCGGTTCGCGTTCACGGTCCGTCAGACGCCGGATCCGTCGTCTCGCTCCGGCGAGCCGGAGCGACCCCCGTCGGCGGGCTCGAGATGCGTGACGTGAGCCGGATCGCAGTACCTGAGCCGATCGGGCAATCCCTCGTCGCTCACCTCCGTCGCGATCACGAGCTCCCGCCGGCCGACGTAAGGAGGCGGAAAAGAATAAGTTGAGCCTATGCGCCAAAGCGAGGAGCGGGAAGCCTCCTTGCTTTGGCGTGGGCCTCGAACCATTTGCGATGCCCCGCCGGCCACAGCTCCCGGCATTTGCGGACGGTGCGCTTGCTCGATCATCGGCTTCGCCGTCTCATCGGTGCCAAGGTGGAAGCCGACATCCGCCTTGGCACCGATGAATAGGCTCAACTTATTCTTTTCCGCCTCCTTATGCCATCTCGGGATCGCGAATGTCGAACCGATCCCCGTCGGAGAGGTGAAGACGAAACGGTTCGAACGGCTGCCGATGGAGTCGAGCGCGGATGGCTTCCGATCGCATGGCTCGCTCCTTGAAAAAGGCCCGAGACTCCCGTTGCGCCAGGGAAAGCCTGGGAAAGGAGGATGCTATGTAAGGAGACCTA
>CAZQQP010000017.1:0-6486 GCA_964595475.1 uncultured Planctomycetaceae bacterium
GTACTGGACACCCGTCCCCTTTCGGCCCGCGTGGCAGCGCGCACACGCTCGCGACCGCCAGGGAAGGTTTCAGCGAGGTCTCCTGACATAGCATCCTCCTTTCCCAGGCTTTCCCTGGCGCAACAGGAGCGTCGCCCGCGTCGCCCTCCCGTCGCCACGGCGTTCCATCCCCTTCGCGTCCCGTCTCGGTCACCGCCGGGCGTCGCGGCGGACCAGCCGGGCCGCCCAGCCGAGATATCGGGGCTCGCCCGGTGGTGCGTCGAACCGGAACGGGTCGACCCGGACCGGGGCGAAGAGGCCGCCGAGCTCCGCCTCGATCTCCTCGGCGTGGACACGGGGCGGCCCGCGTTGCCGGCGAGGAGAAGGAAGCGGGAGCCCGGACGGGTCACCCGGCCGACGCCGTCGACAAACCGGTCGAGATCGATTCGCCGGACGACGTGGTAGCAGCCGCGGTCGAAGACAAAGTCGAACGGCCCGAGGTTTCCGAGCTTCAGGACGTCCGCCCACCGGAAGTCCACACCCACGCCGGCAGCGGCCGCCCGCTGTCGAACCCCGGCGATCGCCCGGGGTGACACGTCGACCGCGGTCACGACGAAGCCGCGCTGAGCGAGGCAGACCGCATTGGCGCCGGTTCCGCAGCCGAGCTCCAGTGCGTGGCCCGGTCTCGCCCAACCCTCGTCCAGGACGGCCTTCAGCTTTTCCGAGGGCCGCCCCGTGTCCCAGGGCGTCCACCCGGACCGATAGCGGCCCTCCCACTGCTGGAGCGACGCCCACGTCATCTCGCCGTCCGAGCTCCACACTCCGCCGCCGGACGAAGGACCGAGCACCCACGACCGCGTGCAGTCGCCGGTACACTTCCGTCTGAGCGGGATCCCCGCCGATCCGCATGGTTCATCGGGCGTTTCCGCCGGTCATTTCTCCCCTCGCGGCCGTGGCCTCCGCGGTCGCCGTCGCCTCGAAGGAAACCGCCGCCCAGTCCAGCAACGACGCGACGTCCTCCTCGTACTGCCCCAGCCGGTAAACGTGGTCGCGGTAGTCGAGGACGTCGAGGATCGACAGCGTCTGGACCACGCGGAGGGTCAGCAGCTGCTCGGTCACCCGCTCCGACTGGCGGAGGATCTCCCCGAGGCGGTCCTCCCCTTCGCTCCGGGCGTCCTCGCCACGCTCCTTCCACACCGCGAGGGCGTCCGCCACGCCCTGGACGTTGTGCACCGTCGCTCGCCACGCCGCCCGCTTCTGATCGCGCCCGCCGAAGCCGTGGGCGGCCCAGTAGCGGTTGAACGTCCGGCGGAGCACGGGCCGCGGACGGTAGCCCCTCGGCCGCAGCGACTGCTGGGCCGCCGCCTGGTAGACGCTCTTGAGGATCTCCCTCGTGGAGAGGTGGCTGCGGACGCCGCGGTGGTCCGCGAGATACGCGACGGCCACGGCACGGACGTCCTGTCGGCGGCGGACCTGGTCCGGAGAAAGGCCCACCCGGTCGGCTACCCGCTCGAAAAGGCCCCCGTCGATCAGCTTCTTCAGCCGCCGCATGTCGTCGCGTGCCCGCCGCTTCTCCTGGCCGATCTCCTCGTCGAGCTCCAGCTCGGGCTGGAGAAAGCCACGGTCGTCGTCGACGTCGCCGCCGGATCCGTCGCCCCGCTCGCCGGGGAGGGGCACGCCGAGGAACTCGGGGTCCATCCGCATGCGGAGGCGTAGCGCCGCGACCACGGCGGGCCCGCGGATGCGGTGGATCTTCCGGACCGCGGTGGCGAAGTACGCCTGGGCGGCGTCCCGCCGGCTTCCCCGCAGCTCCGGCCGGCGGATCTCCTTGACCGCACCCCTCAGCCAGCGAAGGCCGTAGCCGATCAGGCCGAAGAGCGCGCCGAGGACGAAGAGCGGGAGGAACAGCGCCCGCCCCCTCGCGAGCCAGCTCTGGTAGAAGGTGTAGAGGTTGACCACGCGCTCGGACCGCGGCCGTCGGTGCCACGGGAAGGTCCCGAATATGCGGCGGATCAGCAGTTGACGGTCGGCGCGAACCCGCTCGAGGACCGCGTCGCCGAAGCGGCGGCGGAGCTTCTCGTCGCGGTGGGATTCGTCGTCGATGAAGTGCATAGCCGTGAAGGCCGTGGTGCGGTAGCGGGTCGCTTCCTCCTCCTGCCGCTTCGCCTTGTTCGCGTCGCCCTGTTTCTTCCGGCTCACCCGGCGCATCAACGCCCGGAGAATCCCCTCCCGCCCCTGCTGCACCTGCTCGGCGGGCGTCTCCGCGGACCGGAGCCACCGCTCGTACTGCTCCTCCTCTTCCTGCGGCAGTCGCCCCATCTCCGAGAGGGGCACCGCGTTGCGGTTGTAGTCCACGAGGAGCGACGCCACGGAGTGGGCGATCGCCCGGGAGATGAAATTGAACCAGAGGTAGGGGCCGCCGAGGAGGGCCTTCTGCCGCGTCAGGTCGATCCGCTCCAGCGCCTTCTTCTCCGCCTTATCGATGCGGTGGGACCACTCGAGTGCCTGGCCGATCGCGGGGTTGCCGAGGAGCTGGCTGGTGGTCCGCGTGTCGGACTCCGTGAACATGGCGCCGTCGAGCCAGTCGCGGTAGAGGAGGACCACCCGCTCCATGGTGTCGAACGGCGCCGTCGCGGCCCGCCCGAGGCCGAGGAGGGACTGCCGCATCCGCTCGCCGAGACGCTCCGCCCGGGACGCGGTCTCCGCCGGCGGCTGGTCGTCGGGCCACTCCGCGCGGAGCACCCGGTCGTAGAGGATGCGGGCGTCCCGCCCGAGGTAGCGCCCGCGGATCACCTCGGTGAGCGAGAGGAACTGGGCCTCCGCGGAGCGCTCGTAGAAGTCCGTCGCCTCCTGGGCGAGGCTCTTCAGCCACCAGCCGATGCCCAGGACGATGAGACAAGCGCCCCCGAGGACCAGCATGGTTGGCCCGATGACGTCGTTGAAGACGCCGTAGAGCCAGACGAGGACGGGCGACTCGCGAAACCAGCGGAGGGCCAGCCACGTCAACCCGACGCCCGCACCGAAGAGCACCAGGCGGTAGGCGGGGCGAAACGAGCTGTTGACCAGCATGGTCCCCACGCGGTCGACGAACTGCGAGGGCGTGACCGTGCCGTAGAGGTCCGAGACCCAGAACCAGAGGTCGTGGATGCGTTTGAAGGAGGTCGCCCCCTTCCTCGACGCCGCCGCAACCGCCTCCGCGTCCGAGGCGTCCTCGCTGATGCGGGGCGCCGCCGCGTGGAGGATCGGAAACCAGCGGAGCGGCGGCTGGGCGAAGACCCGGACGAAACGACCGAGCTGCTCGACGAGGTCCTGGCCGAGGGCCGCCTCGATCTCCCGCGGGCTCATGGATCGCAGCCGCTGGAGCAGATCGTCGGCCGTGATCTCCTCCGCCGCCGTGGACATGGTTCCCTGCTGCGCGACGGGAAGCCGGGCCGCCGCGGCCGCGTCGTCGAGGACGGCGAGGCGGTCCGAGGCGACCCGCTCCCACGCCTCCTCCGGGCACGCGACGAGGAGAGCCTCCCAGTGGTCCCGCAGCGCGATGCGGACCTGGTTCGCGGTGGAGCGGAAGTCGCTGTACCGGCCCGCGGACCGCGCCCGCTCCTCCTGCGTGGGGACGAGGACCACGTTGCGGTTGAGCAGGTCGCCGTGGCGGCGGACGAGGCGGTCGATGCCGCGGGAGAGCAGGCCGAAGCCGCGGAGGAGGCGGACCGCGGGTCGGAGCACGCGGATGTATCGCATGAGACGGGGGAGGCGGAGGAAGCGGGCGGTTCGTCCGGCGCGGACCGCGTCGGCGGGGCTGCCGCCGGCCGCCGCCGGGCCGACGAGCGTGATGAGGAGACCCACCGGGATGGATGGAATGAAGTCCACCAGCGCGTGGCGGCCCAGCCAACGGAGACGGCCCGTCACGTGGCAGAACTTGACGGCGAGCTCCGTCAGGAAGAAGGCGCAGGCGACGGTGTCGGCGATGAGGAACCAGCGATCGACAACCGGCGGCCAGTCGCGGGCCCACTGGGCGGCGAGGATCGCGACGACGCCGCAGATGAGGAAGACGACGAAGCGCTCGCTCCTCGCCACGAAGCGTCGGCCGAAGCGGCTCTCCAGCCGGTGCTGGAGCTGACGCTCCTGGTGCTCGGCACGGACCTGGCGGAGCTTTCGCCGGAGCTGCTTCTGGGCCTTGGTGCGCGTCGTCTCCACGTGGTCGATGTGCCAGGTGAGGTCCGATTCGACGATGGAGAGCTGAGCGGACGCGGCGCCGGGGAGGGTCTCGTCCACCGCCGTGAGGACCATCTCCGCCTGGTCGATGAGGCGGCGGGCCCACCGCTGTCGCGTCTCCGCGTCGGCGTCGTCCGCCGCCACCGCTCGCTCGAAGGCGTCGCGGAGGCGATCCTTGATGGGGACGAAGGGGTCCGTCCCGCTCGCCGCCGTGGCCTGTCCGTGGGTGCGGACCTCCAGCGTGGTCGTCTGGACGAGCGACTGGAAGCAGGCCTCCGCGTCGCCCGCCTCGGCGAGCTCGCGGGTCGCCTGGTCCCACCCTTCTCGCGTGCGGTCGAGGAGACGCTGGTACAGCGCCTCAGTGGAAGCGGCCGCGTCCTTCAGGCCGAACTGACGACAGAGCCGTCGCCAGTGCTGGATGTCTCCGAGACACGCGGTGAGCTCCCCCTGTCGCGCCGTGGCGTCGTGGGCGCCGTACGCCTCGACGAGGCTCCGCAGCTCCTGCTCGAAGCGGACCAGCTCCGCCCGCGACGCGTCGGGGGCGTCTTCGGGGTCCGACTCGAAGCCGCGGAGGCGGTCGTGCAGCGTTTGCAGCGAACGGAACAAGCCCGCCGCGTCCGCCTCGCCGGTCGAGGCGGCGTTCGCCGATGTCGCGTCGCTGTCGTTGGGGGTCGACTCGGGAGCCAACTTCCGATCCCTCCCGCCCTATTGGATCGCGTCCGGGCCGTTCGGCCAAGCGCCCGCGTCGGTCACGCGGTGGGGTCGGGACGGTCGGACGGCTCGCGGGCGCGAATCGACTGGATGATGGTGTCCGTCAGCGGCTTCAGCGCAAACCGACGGTCGGGGACGATGTCCACCCGTGTGCCGTGGGCGCGGAGCTCCTCCGCCGCGACGGGACCGATCGCTGCCACGGTGGTTCCGGCGAGGCCGCGATCGAGGGCGTCCGCGAGGCCGTTCTGGCGGGCCACGTCCCAGAGACGCTTCACCTGCGAAGCGCTGGTGAACGCGAGCACGTCGATCGACCCGGCGCCGAGGCGGCTGACCAGCTCCGCGACGCGGGCGTCGTCGGTCGCGGAGGCGTAGACGTAGGGCGCGACGGGACGGGGGGTGGCGCCGGCCGCCTCGAGGAAGCGGATGAGCTTGGGGTTCGGCTCCTGGCCGTAGAGCTGCACGCCGATGGTTCGTCCGGCGAGGCTTTCGCGGGAGAGCGTGGAGAGGATCCCGTCCGTGGTCGGCGCCTCCGCGGGGAGGTCGGGGCGGAGGCCCACCTCGCGGAGGGCTTTCACGGGCTTCGGCCCGCGGGTGATCTTGCGGACGCGGCCGAGGGCCTCCACGAAGGGCTCACGGACGCCCGCCCGGTCCGCGAAGCCGAGGAGGCGGCGGAGCCCCTCGCCCGTGTAGAGGATCACGTCGTCGAAGCGGCCCGCGATGGCCTCCTTCAGCCACGCCTCGACGGGCGTCGGGTCGGGCGCGTCGAGGATGGTCACCAGCGGACAGCGGACCACGGTGGCGCCCCGCTTCTCGAGCATGTCCGCGAAGAGGTCGAGCTCCCGCGTCTCGGGCAGCGCCACCGTTCGCCCAGTCAGCGGCTTGTCGGGGCGTTCCGCCATGGCGTTTCCGCGAAGAGTGGATCCGCGTCCGCGGGATCGTAGCGGGCCGGCGAGCGGTCAGCGGCGATGCGGTCGCGCCCGGCGAGCCGCCGACGCGTGGCGTTCCCGGCCCGATGCAAGTCGGCTCCTTGAAAGCCCAGAAACCGCCTGGGCCAACGAAAACGGCCTACCCCACGGGCCGCTCGTCCGGTCGATTGGCCTCACCCGGGGGATGCCTCCTCCGGCCGTCGCATGCGGAAGCGCTGGAGGATGGCGTGGAAGGTCGCGTCGGCGAGCGGGTCTCCGGCGCTGTAGAAGAGGTGCGTGCCGTGGGCGTCCGAGGCGCCGAAGCCCGCGGGACCGGCGGGATACGCCGTCGCCAGTGTCCTCGCGAGCTCACCCTCCAGCGGACAAGAGGAGCGGATCGGCAGCGCAACCACGTTGTCCGCCGCCTCGCGGAGCGAGTCCACGTGCCAGTGAAAGCGCTTCCGCCGCCGCTGGTGGCGGGCGAGCCGCCGGTGGAGGCCGCTCATGGCCGACTCGACGTAGATGTAGAAGCCCCGCGGAAATCGACACGGCCCCAGTGCCCCGACCGTCCGCGTGCGGGGACGGTCCAACCGAAGGAGCAAGAGATAAGCTCCGCCGTCGCGGACCTCCTCCTCCAGAAAGCCCCACGGGATGGGAAGCGGCTTCGCGGTCGGGTGGA
>CAZQQP010000017.1:6496-12314 GCA_964595475.1 uncultured Planctomycetaceae bacterium
GGGTGGAGACGCAGGTCGCGACGCCAGGCGACCGCCGTGGCGTGCATGGGGAGGGCGTCGCGGACCTCCAGCATGGTCCGGGCGATGTCGGGGTCCGTGTGGTAGTCGGGCATGAACCAGTCCACCGCGGGCGTGTGGACGACGAAGAGCACGGCGGCGGAGCGTCCGCGACGCACCCACGCGGCCAGCTCGTGGAGATGACGGCGGCCGCGGGTCGTCACCGCGTCGGGGAACATCGCCACGCGATTGCCGAAGAGCGTGACGGACTTGACCTCGAGGTAGACCTCGCGTCCGCCGTGGTCGAGAAGCAGGTCGAAGCGGCGGGAGCCCAGCGGTACCTCCTCGTCGACGACGCGGGCGCCGGAGAGTGCGGGGACGCGGTCGCGCTCGATCAGGTGGCGGGCGACCCGGTTGGTCTCGTGGGTGTTCAGGCAGATGGGACGGCCGTCCCGCTCGACGGCCTCCGCCGTGAACCGCGTCTTCCGCGGCGACCCGCGGCGATCGTCCGTCTCGGTGAGGTAGACCACGGCACCCGGAAGAAGGAGCTCGTACAACCGCCCGGGATTCGGGAGGAACGCGTCCACCGTGCCCAGGTTGTCCGCCTCGCAGCGGACGAGAAAGCGGTTGGGCCGATGGACGAAACGGGCGCGGTGGATGGGCGCGGTGGTGAGGCGCATGGATCTCGAAACGGAGGTCGAGGGGCAAGGACCCGCAAACCCGCGGCTTCAGGCGAGTGCCTCCGCGCCCGTCGGCCTCCGCCCCACTGCATTCTGGCGGGAACCAGGTCAATCGCCGTCGCAACGAGAAAAAGAAATCCGAGAACCAAGCCTGCCGTTGCAAGCCCGGCCGCCTGCAAGGCCGGTTCGCGGCGGATCTCCCGCTTCACCGGATGGCCGCGAGCGATCGCCGGAACGAAGCCGAACGGCCCGACCCGAACGGTCGACAGCGCCAGGACGAGCGATGCAACGGCCGACGTCGATCTTCTGGCGTCCGCCTGCGTCCCGCTCACCTCCTCGAGCGGCCCCGAACTCGATCGACCGCCCACGCTACCGGGACGGGCACGCCCGGCCAATGCTTGGGGACGCCCCTCCCCCTCCTCTCCCACCCGAGCGGCTCAACCGATTTCTGCATCCAATTGACCGCTGAACCCCGGTTTATATACTTGTGAAGCCATTGCGAATGCTCAAGGAGGCTTACCATGCTCTCCCAGACTTGCGAATACGCCCTCCGTGCCGCCGTCCTCCTCGCCTACGAGCCCGAGGAAGCGAAGACGGCCCAGGAGGTTGCCGACCAGACGAAGGTGCCCACCGGCTACATGTCCAAGGTGCTCCAATCGCTCGCCAAGGGGGGCTTGCTCCACGCCCAGCGGGGCCTGCACGGAGGCTTCGGCCTGGCGCAGGACCCGGACGAGATCACCATCCTCGACGTGATCAACGCCATCGAGCCCATCCACCGGATTCAGCGATGTCCGCTCGGCATCCCGGGGCACGTCAAGCTCTGTCCGCTGCACCGGCGGGTGGACGACGCCATCGCGACCATCGAGGACGCGTTCAACCAGACCACCCTCGGGGAGCTGATGGCGGAGAAGGCCGAGAGCAAGCCTCTCTGCGAGGAAAAGCCCAAGCGGAAGAAGAGCCGGTCGACGGCGAAGAACCAGTGACCCGCGGGGCGACACCGCGAGGGCGCGAGGCCGTGAGGGTGCGAGAGAGGCGACGGGAAGCACCGCGTGAGGACAAACGGCCCATCCGTCGCCGCCGCAAGACGGCCTCTCGTCGTCCCCGCCCGCTGGTCACTCGGCGGCCGGTTCCGGCGAAGCGTAACCGCCGGACGAATGAATCCCTTCGCGGTCTCGCCCACTCGCTCACATCCGGGCGAGATCCCGGCGGGCGCGGTTCGCGTCGTTGGCCGTGTCGAACGCGAGGTTGAGCACCGCTCGCCGGCCGAGGGCCGCCGCCGAGAAGCCACGCATGCTGATGCCGGCGTCCGCGATGGCGCGGGTCACCTTGGCGCCGAGGCCCGGACGGTTGGTCCCCTCTACCCGCAGCGCGTGGAGACGCTCCGTCTTCTGGAAGCCCGCCGACGCCGCGGCGCGGCTCTGTTTCGCGCCGCGGAGCGGCGTGACGAAGACCACGCCGCCGCCGCTCTCGTGGCGGCGGGAGATCACGAACTCCAGGTCCGCTCCCGCCTCCGCGAGCGGCTCGAGGGCCGCGGCGAGAGCACCGGGCTCGTCGGGTATGGGGGCGGCCCAGACGGTCTGCTTCGTGATGGTCAGCTTCATCCCACGGCTCCCGATCGCACTTCGTCTCCGTTGCGGCGAAGTTAACCCGCGCCTCGGACGGAGACAAGAGCCACCACGACGGCCTCGCCGGTGCGGACCGGTCGCATGCTCGCTTCCTTCGAAATGCCTCCCGTCTCGTCGAAACGACCCACGAGCCGCCCGCTCGATTCTCCGCGGTCGGGAGAGGGGCGAGGGGCAGCCGCGGGAGAGGGGGCCGCTGTTTGGACCCCTTCCCCGCGAGCTGGATAATGGCCGACTTCCAGGTCGACCGAGTCTCATTGCCGGAGATGCCCATGTCCCTTCGCCTGTCTCTCCGCTGGCTCCTCGCGTGCGTGCTAGGGGTCGGAGTTCATCTCACGCCGACGCTCGTCTCCGCGGCCGGGGAGGCGAGCGACGACGGCGACCCGCTGCGGGTGTTCATCCGGGCCGGGCCCGCGACCCACGGACCGGGGAAGCACGAGTATCCCAAGTTCCTCGAGACCTGGAAGGAGCGGCTCGCCGAGCGGGGCGTCGCGGTGGACGGAGCCCTCGAGTTCCCCGACGCGGCGACACTCGAGAAGACCGACGTCCTCCTGATGTACTGCCAGGGGAGCGTCACGGACGCGAGCCAGAAGAAGCGGCTCGAGGCCTTCTTGCGAAACGGCGGGAACCTCGTCGTCCTCCACAGCGCCGCGACCACGGCCTACCCCCAGTGGTTCAAGGACGTGGCGGGCGGCGCCTGGGTCAAGGGCCAGTCGAAGTGGTCCGTCAACAAGAAGCAGGGGCTGTATTTCCGGGACTTCGAGCACCCGATCACCCGCGGAGCGGCCAACTTCGACATCCCCGACGGCGAGGTCTACTGGAACCTGGCCATGCGGGACGACATCCACCTCCTCGCGAGCTCCTACCACAAGCTACGGGTGGTCGCCCCGCAGATGTGGACCTACAAGGGCAAGCACCACCGGGCGTTCGTCTGGCTCCAGGGCCACGACCATCGTGTGTTCGACACCGCCCACGGGCGGGCGCTGCTCCTCCGCGGCATCGCGTGGGCCGGCGGCCGTGAGGCGGACGCCTACGTGACGGAAAAGGAGCGGGCGCAACTCAAGTATCCGGAGGGCGGGCCGATTCGGCCGGAGAAGGCCGATGCGGCCATCGAGGTGCACCCGGAGTTCGACCTCTCCCTCGTCGCGGCCGAGCCGAAGGTGGTCAATCCCGTCGACATGACCTTCGGCCCGAAGGGCCGTCTGTGGGTCGCCGAGACACCGGAGTATCCGAAGAAGCGGGAGGGGCAGCCGCCCAAGGACCGCATCTCCGCCCTCGAGGACACGGACGGCGACGGGCGGATGGACGAGAAGCGCGTGTTCTACGAAGGGCTCAACCTCGTCACCAGTCTGGCGCTGTACCGCGACGGGGTGATCGTGGCACAGGCGCCGCACATGTACTGGCTTCGGGACACCAACGGCGACGGGAAAGCGGACAAGAAGGTGAAGCTCTACACCGGCTTCGGGACGCGGGATACCCACGCCGTGGTCAACAACCTGAGGTGGGGGATGGACGGGTGGCTCTACGCGACGCTCGGGTACAGCGAGGCGGACCTCACCTCCGGCGACGGCGAGAAGTTCGGCCACTTCAGCGAGGGCGTGCTCCGGTTCCGCCCCGACGGGTCGGGTGTGCAGAAGGTGTCCACCCGCGGAGGGAACACATGGGGCGTGGGGTTCACGTGGGACGGCGAGCTGCTCTGGTCGCAGGCGACGAGCGGACGCCATCTCTTCCACACGGTCCTCCCCGACTGGGCGCTGCGGCGGGGGCGGGTGGAAGGCACGCGTAGCTACGCCGTCCCGATCGACCGATACATCGACTTGCACCCGGCGATGACGACGGACCGGCCGCCCTACGTCCAGGTGGCGCCGACGGGCGGGTTCACCGCGGGGACGGGGTGCACGGTCTACACGGGCGGGGCGTGGCCCGACGCCTTCGACGAGAGCGTCTTCGTCTCCGATCCCACGCTCTGGCTCACCCACCGCGACGTGCTGAAGCGGAACGGGCTCGCCATGGGGGCGAAGGTGGGACGGGAGAAGACGGAGTTTCTCCGGGCCAAGGACCTCTGGTTCTGTCCGGTGAACCACCGGATCGGCCCCGACGGAGCGTTGTACGTGGTGGACTTCTACAACCAGGCGGTCTCCCACAACGACATCCGGCTGGAGCAGGAGTACCACGGGCCCAACAACGCCGCGATCCGGCCCGACCGCGACCGGCGGTTCGGGCGGATCTGGCGGGTGCAGCACAAGGACGCGAAGTCTCTCGACGTGCCGGACCTCGCGAGCGGGGCGCCGGAGACGCTGGTCGAGGCGCTGTCCCACCCCAATCGGTGGGTGCGGATGACGGCGGAGCGGCAAATTGTCGAAAACGACATCGAGGAGGCGGTCGAGCCGCTGAGGAGCCTCCTCGCGTCCGACGAGCGGCCGACGCGGGGACGGCTCCACGCGCTGTGGACGCTGCACCGCCTCGACGCCCTGTCGGACGAGGCGCTCGCCGCGGCCATCGGTGACGAGGCGGCGGCGCTACGGAAGAACGCGCTGCGGGCGGTGAGCGAGCGGCGCTTCGCGGGCGAAAAGGTGTCGCAGACGGTGCGAGACGCCGTCCTCGCCCGCCTCGACGACGAGCGGCCGCGCTGTCGGCTCGAGGCCCTCGTCGCCGTCGGGTCGATGGGCGCCGGCGAAGAAGCGATCGAGAAAGTGGTCGGCGCGTATGGGAGCCTTTCCAGCAAGTGGATGAAATCGGCGGCCCTCGGCGCCGTCGCGGAGCGTCCGCTCCGCGCCCTGCGGGCCGCCTTCGAGCGGGACGAGCCGAGCGGCCTCGCCGGTCTCGTCGGACAGCTCGCCACGCGGGTGGCGAAGGACGGGAGTGAGAAGGCGGCGAGAACGGTGGTCTTCCTCGCGAAGCAGCCGAAGTCCCACGCCCGCTTGAAGGTCGCGACGCTGCGGAGCCTGACCGACGCGTTGGGGAAGGACGCGACGCCCAAGGAGGTGGAAGGGCTCACGGACGCGCTTCGTCAGCTGATGAGCTCGGAAGACCAGGCGGTGGTCCGGGCGACGTTGCCCCTCGTCGGGCGGTGGGAGAAGGAAGGAGCGTTGCGGAAGGCGGTCCACGGGACCGTGGGTCGGCTGACCGATCGGGTCCAGGACAGCTCCGTCGCGGCGGAGGAGCGGCTGAGCGTCGCGACCACGCTGCTCGCCATCGAGCCCGTCGAGGAGAAGACCGTCCAGGCGGTCGGCACGCTGCTGACGGGTCCCGCCGCGGCGAAGGTGGGGAAGAAGGTGATCGAGCGGCTCGGCGACGTCGAGCACGCGGCCGTGGGCGAGGTGCTCGTAAACGCCTTCCCCAAGCTCTCGCCCGAGCTGCAGCGGCTGGCGACGGATCGGCTGCTGCGGCGGGCGGAGTGGAGCCGTCGTCTCGTCGAGGCGGTGGACAGCGGGCGGATCTCGCTCGCCATGCTCGGGCCGAGCGGCGTGCAGCGGCTGCGGACCCATCCGAAGGCGGACGTGGCCAAGGCGGCGAAGA
>CAZQQP010000017.1:12324-21681 GCA_964595475.1 uncultured Planctomycetaceae bacterium
GCACGCATTCGCGGCAAGCGGACGCGGCGAGTGGAGAAGCTCGTGGAGAAGCTCCTCCCCGCCGTCCGACGGCCCGGCGATCCGAAGAAGGGACGGGCGCTTTTCGGCGCGTGCACCGTCTGCCACCGGTACAAGGAACGGGGGAAGGCGATCGGGCCCGAGCTGACGGGCATCGGCGCTCACGACCCACGGTATCTTCTCGTGCACATCCTCGACCCGAACCGGTCCGTCGCGCCCAACTACGTCGCGTACGACGTGAAGACCACCTCGGGCGAGCTCCACCGGGGTCTCCTCGTGCGACAGGGCTCGAACAAGGTCGTCCTCCGGAACCAGGCGGGGAAGGTGACCATTCCGCGGGACGAGGTCGCCTCCGTCGAGTCGACGGGACGGTCGCTGATGCCCACGGGCTTCGAGGCCCTCGGCGCCGAGAACCTGCGCCACCTGTTCGCGTATCTCCGCCAGAAGAGCGGCGACTACCGCATGCTCGACCTGAGGCCGGCGTTCACCACGGACACGGCCCACGGGCTCTACCGCAGCCGCGAGGCGACGAGCCAGTCGCTGCACTTCAAGCGCCACGGGGCCATCCGCGTCGACGGCATCCCGTTCCACGTGGTCCGGCCCGGCGACAGCGCCAGCGGGAACAACGTGGTGGTCCTCAAGGGCGGGAAGGGCTACTCCGCGACGCTGCCTCGGCGGGTGAGCTTCGAGGTGGACACACGGGCGAAGAAGCTGCATTTCCTCGGCGGCGTCGGCGGGTGGGCGTATCCGTGGGGAGACAAGAACAAGCACGACGTGCCGGTCCTCAAGGCCGTCGTCCACTACGCGCACGGGGCCACCGAGGAGCTGGTCATGCGGAACGGCGACGCGTTCGCCGACTACGTGAGCCGCCACGACGTGCCCGGGTCCAAGTACGCCGGCGACCTCGTCAAGGGCAATCGGCAGGTGCGATGGTTCTCCAAGGACCTCTCCCAGGACGGGCGGATCGAGAAGATCGTCCTCGCGAGCTACGACAATCACGTGGCGCCGACGGTGGTCGCGATGACCGCGGAGCGGCCCGACGACGCGGGTCGCGAGACACGGAAGGACGCGGCGAAAGCGGAGAAAGAAGGACCGAACGTCCTCATCGTCGGCGGGGGCACCGCCCACGACTTCGACCGATGGTTCAACAAGGCGGACAGCGCCACGCTGGAGGCCGTGGGCGCCGACGTCCGGTACACGGATCAGCCCGGCGAGATCCCGTCGAAGCTCGAGGGGACCGAGGTTCTGTGCCTGACCAACAACAAGCCGGTTCCGCAAAAGGCCCGGAAGGCGATCCTCGACCACGTCGAGGCGGGCGGCGGACTGATCGTCCTGCACGCGGCCACCTGGTACAACTGGAAGGACTGGCCGGAGTACAACCGGAAGCTGGTCGCGGGCGGCGCTCGGGGCCACGCCGAGCTCGGCGAGTTTCCCGCCACCGTCGTGAGCCCCGGCCACCCGCTGATGGCGGGTGTGCCGGAGGAGTTCACGATCACCGACGAGCTGTACCGGTACGAGCGAGATAAGAAGGGTCCGCCGATCGACGTCCTCGCCAGCGGGAAAAACACGGAAAACGACAAGACCTATCCGGTCGTCTGGACGGTCGAGCATCCGGAGGCGCGGATCGTCTGCAGCACTCTCGGCCACGACGGGCGAGCGCACAAGCACCGCGCGTACAAGCAGCTGCTGCGAAACGCGGTGCGGTGGGCGGCGAGCGGGTCGCCGGCAGACGAGGAGTGAGATGAGGAGGGAGAGGTGTTCCGAGTCTGCGTCAACAGGACGGACGGCCCGTGGGAGCCGATTCCGGCGAGCGACGCCTGCCTCAGCCCTCGTCGGGTCGCTGGGAATCAACCGGGCGCATCCCGAGCGAAGTGCGGACGAGCCGCGACCGTGAGGGAGCGATCTGTCGCGATCTCTCCGGCCGGCGTCGTCACCTCGTGTGCGAACCGGAGACCGCGGGCGGTCGAGAAAACCGCTCCCTGACGGTCGCGGCCCGTCTCGGCGCGTCGATCCGAGTCCCTTTTCCGCCGCGTGCGAAACGCGTCATATTGGTATGCTGACGAGCCGGGCAAAGCGAAATGGAGGAAACCGGATGGACCATCCGACGACACGACGACAGCTCCTCGGCGGAGCCGCCTGCTTCGTAGGCGGGCTGACGGCGGGCAAGCCGGACCTTGCGGCGGCGGAGGACCGCGAGCGGTCCGCCCGCTTCCGCTACAGCCTGAACACCAGCACCATCCGCGGGCAAGATTTGCCCCTCCGCGACACGATCGACGTCGTGGCGGAGGCGGGCTACGACGGCATCGAGCCGTGGATCGGCGAGATCCGCGACCACGAGAAGCAAGGCGGGACGCTCGCCGACCTCCGCAAGCGTCTCGACGACCGTGGCCTGACGGTGGTCAGCGCCATAGGTTTCGCCAAGTGGATCGTCGACGATGCGGCCGAGCGGTCCAAGGGCCTGGACCAGGCGAAGCGGGACATGGAAGCGGTGGCGGCCCTCGGCGGAAGCCACATCGCCGCGCCGCCGGCCGGCGCCACGGACGGACCCAAGATCGACCCGGAGACCATCGCCAAGCGATACGTGGATCTGATCCAGGCGGGCGAGTCGATCGGCGTGCGGCCTCTGCTGGAGATCTGGGGCGGCGTGGCGAACCTCGGGCGGTTCAGCGAGCTCCTCCACGTGGCCGTCGCGGCGGGCCATCCGGAGACGCGCCTCCTCCCCGACGTGTTCCACCTGTATCGGGGCGGCGCCCGCTTCCCGTCGCTCCGTCTCGTCAGCGGCGAGGCCATGCCCGTCTTCCACATGAACGACTACCCCGGCGATCGGCCGCGGGAGGCCCTCGAGGACTCCGAGCGCCTCTGGCCCGGCGACGGGGCGGCGCCGATGGGCGAGATCCTTCGGACCCTCCACGACAACGGGTTCCGCGGGTATCTCTCCCTCGAGCTGTTCAACCGCGCCTACTGGAAGTGGCCGGCGAAGGAGACGGCGAGCACGGGCCTCGAGAAGATGCGAGCGGCGGTCTCGGCGGCGGCCTCCGAATGAGGCTCCGGCATAGGATCGAGGCGTCTGTGGTTGGCTCGGAGGAGTGGCGTCCGAGGTGTATACCCCCATGTTTGACGAGCTGAGACAGAGGGTCCGCGCCGCGCCGTTCCGGCCGTTCCGCATCCGCACCAACGACGGCCGCTCGTACGAGGTCCGGCACCCGGAGTTCGTCGGCTTTACCCGGACGACGGTCATGGTCGGCGTTCCGGATAGCGACGACCCCCACCACTTCGCGATGCTCCAGATGCGGAATGTCACCGGCGTCGAGCCGCTCGCCGAGAGCCGAGGCAGCGGTCCGGAAGCGACGTGATCACCCCGAGAACCACCGCTCGAGCGGCGACGACGAATTTGGAGCTGAGATCGAATGCCGACGGCTTCCGCGACACCCGCGATCGCCTGCCGACCGGGCTGCGGTGCGTGTTGCATTGCGCCATCCATCGCGGCACCCCTGCCCGGGATGCCCCACGGCAAGCCCGCGGGCGTCCGCTGCGTGAACCTCGACGAGAACAACCTCTGTCGGCTGTGGGGCACGGCCGACTACCCGGACGTCTGCCGGCGATTCACACCCACGCCCGAGGTCTGCGGAAGCGACCGTGACCAGGCGATGGTGCGGCTCACGATCATCGAGACGGATTCCCGGCCGGAGGCACCGTGATAACGCGGCTCCTTTGTGGCACAGTCGTCCTCGCCTGTGGCGGGACGGTGTTGCGGCGTCGACTGAGGAACGCACCCTCCGCCCACGGAAGGCGAGTTACGCCGAAGTCGCCGAGGAGGGCCGATGCCTCTTCGGCGACGCCAAGACCGTGAGCGATCGGACGGAACGAGCCGCGACCGTGAGGGAGCGGTTTTCCGAAAGCACGACTGACCCCAACACACACGCGGGCACCCGTTGGAAGGAGCCGTCGGCGTCCGCGAAGGGATTCGACGACGCTTACGAGTTACGTCACGACGACCGGGGGAGGGTCAAACGGCGTCAGTTCACGGCGTTGCATCCCACCCAAGCTCTGACCCTGGCTTCTCTGGATCGGTCCCGACGAGCCGGGCGATACGCCCCTTTCCCCTCGCGACGCGCCGACGATCACGACCTGCCCGATCAGAGGGACTCCGGGCGAGCGCCACCACGGTCCGGTGGCCACTGTCTGCGCGCTTTTCTTCGCCGCCATACTGCCCGTAACCGATGCGCGAAGGTCCCGAACGGATCCCGCCGTGGGAACGCATCGGCGGCGTCCGTTCGGGACCTGTGCCACGAAGGAGCGCGCTATCGCTCCGTGGTCACGTGGTGGGTCCCTCCGTACTCGTGCTTTCTCCCTTGCCCGTCGACCACCACGAACTTGGCCGTAACGGTCAACCGAGGGAGGTCCTCGGGGATGCTCGGCCAGCGGTTCGTTTTCCGCATCGTCTGGACTTCATCGATCGTCACGAGCGGGCCGACGCGGGTTCCTTTGGAGTCGGGTGAGGCGGCCCGCTCCGAGAAGCGCATGCCCGCCCCGCTGCTCACGGAGACCATGTTCTTCGTCCCGCGGACGCCCACCACCTGGTTGACCAGGTTGTCCGGGCTGGCGTTGACGTCGAGGACCTGGTCCGCACCCGGCCGCGGCCCGACGCCGACGACGGTGTCGATCACCACGTGCTCGTTCCACGCGTTCATGTCGACCGTCTCCCCCTCCTCGGTCGCCGCGGCGAGGTTGACCACGGTTCCCACGCTGCAGCGGCGGCAGCCTTCGAGCCAGAGGACCGCCTGGTCGATCGACTTACCGTAGACGAAGGGAACCCGGACCCGCTCCGCGTCGTGGATCGCGACGGCGTGGCCGTAGCCCTCACCCTCGATGGCGCCCGGGGAATAGACGAGGCCACCGTCGATCCCCGAGCCGCCGCCCTGGCACCCGTCGAACCAGATGGCGGCGGACGAGTTGTGGCGTGGCTTGTCTCGAGAGACCGGCGGCGCGACCAGGAGCCCGACATTGACGATCCGCACCCCGTCGTGGCCGCGGTTGTAGAGGAGCTGGCGGAACAGGTCGTCCTGGGCGCCCTCGAGGACGGGCCAGTCGGCAAGGTCCGCATCGTCCGCGACGCGGAGCGTCGCGTCCTTCCCGATGATCAGGGTGACCCGTGGCCGGGGAATCTCCACTCGACCGGTCAGCCCGTACCGCCCTTCCGAGACGACCATCGTTCTCGTATGAGCGAGGCCCCATTCGATCGCACGCTCCGCTTCGCGGAAGCGGCGGACCCTCCCCTCCTCGGGCGCTCGGACGGTCAGCGCGTCTCCCTCCTTGGCCTTGACGACGGTGAGCCGCGGGTAGGACGGGTCTCTCTCCGCCGCGAGACAAGGCGTCGAACCGCCGAGGACAGCGACCACAAGAAGACGAACGAGGAACCACGAGTCTTCTCGTGCCACAGAAAAACCTCTCAAGGCACGCCTCCGGCGCCTCCGCGACCACCTGATTCGGCCGTGACAGTGTCCCGCCCTCGTGAGCGGTCGCAACACCCGTCCGTCGTTCCCACTCCGAGCCCGGGGATTGTCGCTTCTCATCCGACGAAACCGACGCTCCGCCGCTTCTCACCCGCTGTCCGTCTCGGGGAATATGCGGAAGTCCTCGCCGTGCTGCTCGATAAAATAGAGCGGATAGCACCGCAGGAAAACGAAGATCGGGAGGAGGATGACCGTCCCGATGTACGGGATCATCGCGAGGCAGCAGGTCAGACACATCGCCACCACCGAGAGGAACCCCGCCGCGGTCCAGAGGAGGGCCCTCAGTAAGACGTAGAGGACCACGCTCCCGGAATGGTCTCTCAAGAGGTGCGCGCCGAACAGCCGCCAGCCCTCCGTCGCCGTGACGTCGAATCGGAACATGAGCGGGGTCACGAAGTCGATGAGGAGGAGGGAGATCAGGAGAAATCCGACGATCAGAAGCACCAGGAGAGGGAGGCCGACCGCCAGGGCCGTAACGGCTCCCGAGCCGAACGTCTCCCGCTGGATGTCCTCCCACGCGAGGCCGAGAGCGGTTGCCACGACCGCCACGAGCGAGACCAGGCCGGCGAAATGGAAAAGCAGGTAAAAGCGGAAGAGGCTGTTGCCTCGTGCCTTGTTCTTCTTCCAGGGATCGACCACCGCCGCCCGGTTGAACACCACGTTGTCCAGAAACATGAACGTGCCGCGGCTGCTCACCCACAGCACGACGCCCCAGATCGAAAGCCCTCCCAGCACCGCCGCCGCGACGAGGGCCGGGTGATCGGAAAGAAAGGACCCGACCCGCTCCATCACTTCCCCCGCCTGCTGCCCGCCCCCCTTGGAGGGATCGTCGCTTCCGGCGCGCATGCTGAGCTGGCATCCGCCCTGCCCGAGCGTCGACAGCCACGCGCCGAAGCCGACGACGAACCACTTCTCGAGCCGGAAGGGCTGGAAGAGGATCCGGACCATCCGGTGGTAGGCGCGCTCGATGGGGTCGGTAACGGACACGGCCATGTCATTCCCCCAGCGTGGCCGCGGGCCTCGGAACCGGCAGGCCTCTTTCTATGCGATCGGCTCAGATGATGTCACCGGACCGGGAGGAGCTGTCGGAAGCGCGGGGCAAGGGCCCGAGCGGATGATCGTCCACGTGGAGGGACCGAAGCGGCGTCGGATCGTGCAAACGGCCGCTCGACCGTGGGGCGCCCCTCCGGACGTCTCACCCGTATCCAAAGGATTCGCCCATGGACCGCAGCGGATCGGGTGGCGTGCCGACAGGGCCGCTACGCGAGGAGCTCCTTGATGACATCGCCGCCGTCCTGGGAGAGCTGTTGGTAGCGGCCGGCGTGGAAGTAGCGGAGATGATGGTCGTCCAGGCCGAGGAGGCGGAGCAGTGTGACGTGCAGATCCTTCAGCGGGTGGACCTTCTCCACCGCCTTCTGTCCGATCTCGTCCGTGGCCCCGACGACGTGGCCCGCGTTGACGCCGCCGCCCGCGAGCCAGATGGACATGGCGTGGTTGTTGTGGTCGCGGCCCGCTCGCTTCTCCCCGCCGCGGACGCCGTTGTCCGCGGTCCGCCCGAACTCGCCGGCCCAGACGATGAGGGTGTCCTCGAGCATGCCCCGCCGCTTGAGATCCTTGATCAGCGCGGCGATCGGCTGGTCCACCTCCCGCATGCGGTTGGCGTGTGCCTTGCTGATGTAGTCGTGGGAGTCCCACCCGCTCGACCAGATCTGGACGAAGCGCGTGCCGCTCTCGAGCAGACGGCGGGCGAGGAGACAGCGGCGGCCGAAGCTGTGGGTGGGCTTCTGTCCCACCCCGTACATCTCCTTGGTGGCCTCGTCCTCCTGCTCGATGTCGACGATGTCCGGAACCTCCGCCTGCATGCGGAAGGCCATCTCGTAGGACGCCATCCGGGCGGCGAGCTCGTCGTGGTTAGGCTGATTCGGGGCGTAGTTTGCGTTGAGGTCGTGGAGGAGATCGAGGTTCTTCCGCTGCGTCTTCCGGGTGACCCCCGGCGGCGGGTTCAGGTTGAGGATCGGCGCCCCCTGGGCCCGGAGCGGGGTGCCCTGGTACTGAGCGGGGAGAAAGCCGTTGGACCAGTTCGCCGCGCCGCCCTGCGGATACTTCCGCTCGGGGAGGACGACGAAGGCGGGCAGGTTCTGGTTCATCGTCCCGAGGCCGTAGGTCACCCACGCCCCCGCGGCGGGGTCCCCGCCGAAGCGGTCGCCCGTGTTCATCTGATAGCAGGCGGTGGGATGGTTGATGGAGTCGACCGTGCACCCGCGGTAGACGCACAGCTCATCGGCGACGTCCGGAAGGTGCTGGAAGCCCTCCGACATCCAGATCCCCGAGTCTCCCACCTGGCGGAACCCGAAGGGGCTCTTCACGTAGTAGCGCTTCCCGCTGGCCATGGCGGAGGCGAACTTGCTGTTCCGCTTGAACTCCTCCATGTGGAGCTCGTCGAGCTTCGGCTTCGGGTCGAAGGTATCGATGTGGCTCGGGCCTCCCTCCATGAACAGGAAGATGCACCGCTTGGCCTTGGCGGGGAAGTGGGGCGGCTTCGGCGAGAGCGGATCCCCGCTGCGGTCGCCCGCCGACGCTTCCTCCTGGAGCAACGCGTTGAACGCCACGGTCCCGAGCGTCGACCCGAGGCCGTAGAGAAAGTCGCGACGCGTCGGCCCGCCCGTGATCGGATGCTGCGCTTGTCGGTCCACCATGGGTCGGCTCCTCCTGAGGTGAGATCCCCTCCGCCGCGGCTCAGTTTACGTACAAGAACTCGTTGCTGTTGAGCAGGACCAGGCAGAGCTCGGCCCACGCCCGCGTCTCGGGGCCGACCTGCCACCGCTTGAGGTCCCGCTGGTAGTCTCCCGCGTAGACGGGAAGCTTCTCCTTCCACTGGAAGGGGTCGCCCGTGACCTCGTCGATCATCTCCCGCGTCACGCTCTTGGGCAGCGACCACTTCTTCGGCTCGTGGTTCTCGTGATGCTTCTGCATGCTCCGGACGTGGCGGAGACAGCGGGCCTTCTCCGCCTCCGTCGGCGACCGGCCGTAGACCAGACGGAAGGCGCGCTCCACGCGGGCGGCGGGCCGCTCCTCCGCCCGGACCACGCGGTCCGCCATCGCGACCGCCCGGTCGTGGGCGAACTGGCCGTTGAACAGAAAGAAGACCTGCGTGGGCACCGTGGTCTGGCTTCGGCGGGCGCAGGAGTCGTCCGACGACGGGCGGTTGAAGGTCCGGAGCATGGGGTTGGCGAGGTTTCGCCGCCGGAAGGCGTAGAGGGTTCGCCGGTGGCGTTGGGCGCGTCGCGGGGACGGCTGGTAGGCGGGCGCCACGGTTCCCATGATGTGGCGGGGCTGCGTGGCGACCTGGAGGTTGATCTCGGGGTGGAAGCCCGGCCCGCCCATCGTCGGGTTGAGCTCGCCGCTGACGGCGAGCATGGCGTCGCGGATCTCCTCCGCCGCCAGACGCCGGGGCGGGTGGTACGCGAGCCGCTTGTTCTTCGGGTCGGCCTTCTTCACGGCGTCCATCCGCGGGTGCTCGGCCGACCGCTGGTAGGTGGCGGACGTCATGATGAGCCGGTGGAGCTTCTTGATGGACCAGCCGTGGTCCATGAACCACCGCGCCAGCCAGTCGAGGAGGGCGGGATGGGTCGGGCGCTTGCCCATATCCCCGAAGTTGTTCGGGGTCCGGACCAGGGCGTTGCCGCCGAAGTGCTGCTGCCACACGCGGTTGACGATGACCCGCGCCGTCAGCGGGTTCTCGGGGTGGGTTAGCCACCGGGCGAGCGCGAGCCGACGCCCCTTCATCGAGGCGGGGATCTCCCCCGCGTCCGCGGGCATGCTGGCC
>CAZQQP010000017.1:21715-28039 GCA_964595475.1 uncultured Planctomycetaceae bacterium
GGTGTTTCAGCCGGTTGGAGACGTACTTCCGGGGCGGGCCGCTGTAGACGCTGAACGCGAAGGGCTTGTCCCGGCGGAGCGCCCGGCGGAAGTACGCGACACGCTTCCGCAGAATGCGCTTCATCCCGAGGTCCTTGGAGCTGAGACCGTAGTGCCACTCCGGCCGCTCCTCCTTGGGAAGGTCCTTCACCTTCTCCACGCCCCGCTGTTCCAGGAGCTTCTGAACGGCCTTCTTGTGCTTCTTCCGGATCTCCTCGAGGGTCTTCTTCAGCCGCTTCTTCTCCCCCTCGAACCGCCCCGGGTGCTCCCACCGCTGGAAGGACACCCGTCGGTCCGCGAATTGCACCGGCGAAAAGATGGCCTGGAAGCTGTAGTAGTCCTCCTGCGTGATCGGATCGAACTTGTGGTCGTGGCACTTCGAGCAGCGGAGGGTCAGGCCCAGGACGGCCACCCCCACCTCGTGGGTGATGTCGTCGAGGTATTGCTGGCGTGTGACCGCTCGGACGGACATCCCCGTGTGCTCCCAGGGGCCCATCCGGAGAAACCCCGCGGCGATGAGGTTCTCCGGGTCGTCCGGGTTCAGCTCGTCCCCCGCGATCTGCTCGACGAGGAAGCGGTCGTACGGCTTGTCCTGGTTGAAGCTGCGGACGACGTAGTCGCGGTAGCGCCACGCGTGGGGACGCTCGAAGTCGTTGGCGAAGCCCGCGGTGTCCGCGTAGCGGACGACGTCGAGCCAGTGGCGGGCCTGGTCCACGCCGTAGTGGGGGCTCGCGAGCAAGCGGTCCACCAGGCGGCGAAAAGCGCCCGGCCGGTCGTCGCGGCGGAAGCGGCGGACCTGCTCGGGCGTGGGGGGAAGTCCCGTCAGGTCGAACGCGGCCCGCCGGGCGAGCACCCGCTCGTTCGCCCGCGGTGCCGGAGTGAGCCCCGCCTCCTTCAGCTTCTTCGCGACAAAGGCGTCGATCGGGTTCCGGATCGACCAGCCCTCGAAGTCGCCCGTGGGCACCGACGGCGAGCCGATCGGGCGGAAGCCCCACTCCTCCCCCTTCTTCCCGTCGTCCGCCGAGCTCTCCGGCTGTGGCTTCCCGGGTGGGTCGAGCGGTGAACCGCTCGTCGACTTCCCCGCGATCGCGGGTCCGGTCCCCACGAGAAGGAGACCCGCGAGCGCAAGGGCCGCCCCTGCCGCGGGACACCGTGTCGAGGCGTTGGGGTGCAGGCTTCCCACTGGCATGGGTCGGTCTCCGGCTCGGATGGATCGGGCAGAATAAGAATCAACACGGAATTCTTTTCGCCCGGGGCCGCAGGACAAGCCGTCCGCCGGGCGTCGAGGGACGCCGACCCCGTCGAGCCCTTGGCGCTCGGCGGGCGAGGCCCCTCCGCACACGGGGCCGCGAACGAAGCGCGGCTCATGCGGCGGACGAGCGCCGGGTGGCGGCGGTCCGAGGCCCCGCCGGGCGAGCGAGCGGAGCCGTGGACGCGTCACGCTCAGCGGGGGCGTGGCCGCGTAGCCGACCTCCCGCCCACGTCGGTTGTCCCCACAACAACCCTACACTCGCCCTTGTCGGTCACACTCGCCCTCAAGATCCTCTACTTCTTCGCGGATCTGGTCCTGCCGCTGACCGTCGGCAGCGGGGTCCAGCGGTGGAGCGGCGTGCGGCCCGGCGCCTTCGACCGGCTGACGGAAGCGACCATCGTCGGCCTCGTCCCCGTCCTCACCACGCTGAGCTTCTGGGGCCTCACGCTCCGTGTGGAGCTCCTCTGGCTTCCCGTCGTCGGCATGGCCATGCAGGCGGCCGCGGGCCTCGTCGCGCTCGCCCGACTTCGGACCAAGCAGCGGAACCCGCTGGACGCGGGGGCGTATCTCTTCTCCGCCATGCTGTCCAATCGCGGCGTGGTGGGGAGCCTGTCCGTGTTCATCCTCTTCGGCGAGCGCGGCTACGCCTGGTCGAGGATGGTGCTCCTCTTCGGCGTCTTCGTCCTCTTCCTCCTCTGCTTCCCGCTCGCCCGCCGGCTCTCCGATGTGCACCACTTCGGCGAGGGCGGGGTGAGGAGCGGCCGGCGGGGGTTTCTCAGCCCACGTCAGATGCCCATGGTCGGCATCGCGGTCGGGGCGGCGCTCAACCTCGCCGGCGTGGACCGCCCCGCGGCGCTTTCCACCGCCTTCCCGTGGCTGGTCCACCTCAACGCGTGGCTGCTTCTCCTCCCGATCGGCGCCTCACTCGATTTCGGCGAGATGCGGCGGCACTGGCGGGAGATCCCCGATCTCCTCGCCATCAAGTTCCTGATCACGCCGCTGATCACGTGGGGCCTCGCCGCCGCGGTGGGCCTTCGCGATCCCATGCTCGTCACCGCCGTGATCCTCGCCGCGTCGCCCACCGCCATCATGGCGGTGGTCGTCTGCAAGCTCCACGGGCTGAACGTCCACTTGGCGACGACCGCCTTCGTCGTGACGACCGCCGCCTACGTCGCCGTGGGCTTCCCGCTCGTCCTGGGCATCCTCTGGATGGTCGGCCGCCTTTAGCGTCGGCGCCGCCGTCAGCCGAGCAGACGCTCCATCTCCTCGCGATGGGCGTCCTCGTCCGCGGCCTGATCTTCCATCTTCGCCTTCAGCGCAATCCGCTCCTCCTTCTCCGCAAGCTCGGCGAGACGGACGTAGTTGCGGACGTCCGTCCTCTCCGCCGCGATGTCGTCGGTGAGCATCTGCCGCGGGTCCGACGGCGGCGACGGCGTCTCGGGGGTGGGGGTCGGCGTGCCGCCGAGCATGGCGATCTGCTCGGCGAGATACTGGGCGTGCCCCATCTCGTCCGTGACCTCCTTGGAGTACATCGAGCGGATCGGCTCGTTCTGCACGCCGCGGAGGGTCGCCGACTGGACGAGGTAGCGGAGCGTGGTGGAGACCTCGCGGGTGAGCTGCTCGTTCAGCCGGTCGATGAGCTCGTTCGTCGTCATGGTTCGCTCCTTGGGTGAAACCGCATTCGGTACGGTTCCTCCGCGGCAGGCCGTCGTCAACGCTCGACCCGGCGGCCCGCGGCGGGGCCCGGGGTGGCCGACCCGTCGATGCAAGCGACGGGAGAGAGAAGGATGGGAAAACCCCTTACGGGAGATCGCCATGCTCGGAGACAAGACGCGAGCCATCAGTTGTGTCATCGCGGCGCTCCTCCTTTCCGGCGTGGCCGCCCACGCCGACGAGTGGCCGCAGTGGCGGGGACCGCAACGCGACGGCGTCTGGCGGGAGAGCGGCGTGGTCGACTCGTTCGAGGGCGACCGCATTCCGCTCCGCTGGTCGGCGCCGGTGAGCAACGGATACAGCGGACCCACCGTCGCGAACGGGCGCGTCTACGTCACGGACCGGGTCAAGGAGCCACGGTCCGCCGAGCGGGTCCACTGCTTCGACCGGAAGACGGGGGAGAAGATCTGGTCCCATCGCTACCCCGCGACGTATACCGACATCGACTATCGCAACGGCCCACGGGCCGCCGTGCTGATCGACGAGGGGCGGGCCTACAGCCTGGGCGCCACGGGGCGGCTCCACTGCTTCGACGCCGCGAGCGGCAAGGTGCTCTGGAGGAAGAACCTGCGGCTGCGGTACGACATCCAGATGCCCATCTGGGGCATCGCCGCGTCACCCCTCGTCGAGCAAGGTCTGCTCATCGTCCACATCGGCGCCACGGACGGCACCTACGTCGCTTTCGACAAGAACACCGGGGAGAAGGCGTGGGCGGCGCTCTCCGACGGGGCCAACTACAACGCGCCCATCGTCATCGACCAGGCGGGCCGCCGCGTCCTCGTGGGGCTCACCGCGAAGCGGGTGGTCGGCCTCGACCCGACCACCGGCGAGCTCTACTGGGACCACCCGTTCCGGCCGAAGAAGATGCCGCTGGCGGTGCCCACGCCGGTACGCCACCGCGACTACCTCTTTTTCACGGGCTTCTACGACGGGTCGCTGCTCCTGAAGACCCGCTCCGACAAGATGGCCGTGGAGGAGGTCTGGCGGCGGCGGGGCCCGAGCGAGACGAAGACCGACGCCCTCCACAGCATCATCGCGACGCCCTACCTCATGGGCGACGCGATCTACGGCATCGACTCCTACGGCGAGTATCGCTGTCTCGACCTGCAGACCGGCGACCGGATCTGGACCAACAAGAGCGTGGTCCCGCGGGCCCGGTGGGCGACCGTGCACACCGTCCGGCAGGACGATCGCTTCTGGCTGTTCAACGAGAAGGGCGAGCTGATCATCGCCCACCTCTCGCGGGACGGCTACGAGGAGGTGGACCGCGCCAAGCTGATCGAGCCGACCAAGGGACAGCTCTCCCGCGGGGTGTGCTGGACCCACCCGGCGTTCGCGTACAAGCACGTCTTCGTCCGCAACGACAAGCGGCTGGTCTGCGCCGACCTCTCCGCGGACGAGAATCGGTAGAGCGCTAACCCGTGACCGGAGCCCACCGTGCGACGCCCCGCAATTGAAGCAAGCCGGACCACCGCTCCCGTCGCGATTGTCGCACTCGGTCTCGCTGCCCTCGTCTCCGAGGGAAAGGGAGCGGACGCCGAGGTGAAGGCCTTCGCCGCGGACGCCATCGGCGGCACGCTCGCCCGCGATCACCAGAGCCGGGCCATCTACTTCGACGGAGAGCACCGGCGGACCTACGTCGCCTACATGGACGACGACTTCTTCGCACGGATCACCTACTACGACCACGAGCAGGAGAAGTGGCGACGGTTCGCGGAGCTCGTGGACCACTGCATCGGGCCGAACGGGCGGAAGGACGGCCACAACGTGCCGAACCTCTACGTCACCGACGACGGGACGGTCCACCTCCTCTACGGCTCCCACGGCCATCGGTTCAAGTACGTCCGGAGCGTGAGGCCCGAGGACATCGAGGACTGGACGCCCGTCCGGCGCGTCGGGAAAAGCGCCACGTATCCCTACTTCCGCGAGACGACGGGCGGGCGTCTGCTCCTGTTCTACCGATACGGGCCGAAGGGCGGCTACAACCACCCGTACCTCGGCCTGCAGATCAGCGACGACAACGGCGAGTCCTGGAGCGAGATCAAGAAGCTCGCGACCTTCCCCACGGGCTGCAAGATCTCGCGGGCGGCGTACGACGCGACGGACAACCAGGTGCATCTCCTATTGAACGTGCCGTCGGGGAGGCCCTGGAAGACGTATCACTGCATCTACGACGTCGGCTCGGGCGAGGTGCGGGCGCTGAACGGCGAGGTCCTCGGCCCGCTCGCCGAGAAGGAGGACTTCCTGAAGGCCGGGGGCCTGATCGCCCACGGCGGCGGCGACTCGACCGCGGTGACCGTCCACGAAGGCCGGGCCTACTTCCTGTTCCGGGACAAGGAGGACGGTTGGTGCTTCGGCTACTGGAACGGCGACGGGCTCGTGAAGCGGCCCGCCGACGCCGGCACGTTCGAGGGGATGGCGGGCACGCCCAACATCCGCACCACGGACGGCCGTCGCTTCCACGCCTACGCGATCGTGGAGCGGAAGGGACGCACCGAGGTGAGCCCGCTGGTAAAACTGAACGGGGCGACCTATCGCAAGAGCCACTTCCACGGGATGGACGTGCTCTACAAAGCGCCCGACGCCGGCACGCCACGCGGGGGCGACGTGATGGTCTGGACCACGGAGGACCGGGGGAAGAGCTGGGACGGCGGGGAGTATCTGCTCGAGCGGGAGGAAGTCGGCCATCCGCTGGATCAGATCAACCTGGTAATGGGCTACGCGGGGGACGGCCCCTTCCTCATCACGAACGAGCCGACGGGCCGCTGGCCGAAGAACCTGAGGCCGACCGGCGGGTGGTCGGGGAGGGAGAAGGACCCGGCTCTCTACCGACAGGTCCACTACGACAACCCCGCCCGCGAGTGGAAGCGCCTCTACGGCGTGAGCAAGAAGGGCCGCCTCCTCACGGCGCAATGACGGACCCTCGCGTCGCTCGGGGACGCGATGAAGCCCATCCGCGGCTCCGTCGACCGTGGCTCGTCGCCGTTCGGGCTCCGAGCGAACAGCGCGGCCATTTCCTCTGCTCCCTATTTCCTCTCGTCCGCGCGGCGTCGCGGGGCGTGGCGCTGAGATCCCCGACAGACTCGTTCCGGTCGCGACCGAGTGGACCGCTTGCTGAAGCCGACCGGCGCTGCACGGCGCATAGTCCTCCGTCGACCGTGTGGGCACGGGGAAGGCCTCCACGGCCTTGCTCGTCGCTCCCGGAACGTTCTTTCGGACCGGAACTTCCGCGGACCGAAAGCGGCCACGCGCCGTGGGACCCTGTCCGGCATGTGCAGGTGGAATATCGAGCTCCGATCGTGTGTTGTCACGGACACCCG
>CAZQQP010000017.1:28049-29588 GCA_964595475.1 uncultured Planctomycetaceae bacterium
CCAAGCCATCTACGAGGGGGCTCAAGAGAAGGCTCGGCCGTCGCAAAGGAGGGCGGTTCGACCGGCCGGTCGACCACGGGCAAGGGTGCGGACAGCGTTGCCCGTGCCACACGACTGCGGCCTGACGGGTCTTCACCCCGGCGAAGCGACGCCCACCGTCGCGACGGACAGCGACCTTCTGCTTTGACAGCGCATGTTCAGGTCGGCGACCATGGGGATCGATGGATGGACGAGGAGGCCTCATTTCATTGGCGCGTGTCGCGGCGGCCGCGACGGTGTTCGCGGCGGTAGGTGGGTCCGGGTGCACGTCGCCGACCGTGGACCTTCCCGCGCCGCCCGGCGAGGACGCGGTCCGCCCGGTCGTGGCGGTGAGCCGGTTCGAGAATCGCTCCGGCTTCTCCGGGCAGTGGAAGCTGGGACGGGGCATGGCGGACCTGCTGGTCTCGGAGCTGGTCGCCTCCTCCCATTTCGTCGTGGTCGAGCGGCGCCATCTGGAGAGGGTCCTCCGCGAGCTGGACATGCAGGCGACGGAGTACTTCCGGAAGCAGGGACGCGCCGACCACGGTCGGCTCAAGAACGTGCAATACTTCATTCGCGGCGTGATCACGGACTTCACTCAGGTGGCCAGCGGCGAGCTGGAGGCGGCGTGGGACGGGTCGGTGCTCGGCTTCTCCGGGTATACGGCGCGGGTGGCGTTGACCCTCACGGTGGTCGACGTGGAGTCCGGCGAGATCGTCAGCTCCATTAGCAGCGACGGCTACGCCGAGGCCGGCGGCCCCTACGGCGAGGGCGAGTACAAGCACGTGCGCTTCGGCGGCGACGCGTTCTTCCGCACGCCGCTCGGCATCGCCACGCGGAACGCGGTGCGGAAGGCGATCCAGGCGCTCGTGAAGGACGTGGACAAGCGGCGATGGCATCCGCACATCGCTCGCGTGGACGGCGACCGCATCGTCGTGACCGGCGGGCGGAAGCACGACCAGAAGGCGGGGATGACCTACCGCGTGCTCGAGCAGCCCGAAGCCGTCACGGACCCGGCCACCGGCGACCAGGTGGGCAAGCTCCCCGGCCCGCAGGTCGGCCGCATCCGAATCGAGGAGGTCCGCGAGAAGATGGCCATCGCCCGCCCCGTGGAGGGCGGGCCCTTCCGCCGCGGCCAACGCCTCAAGCCCGCCGCCGGCTCTCGAAGCAACACCCAATCGGCGAGCCCCATCGACGCAGAGTGAGTGTGCGGGAGCGGACGGCGCTCCCCGTGGGCCGGCCCAGGCGCCTCGGCCGGCCGAAGCTCCCGAGAGGCTGCCATTCGACCGGAGGCGTCGGGCGGCGCCCACGACAAAGCGCCGATTCGAACGGACGCGACAGTGACATGGGCTAGGACGTCGGGTGTCCGACCGCCGACCGCGCACACGCTCGCGACCGCCAAAAGATCTTTCCACCCGGCCGTGACCGTGTGCGCGCGGGGCGTCCGCGGGGCCAGGGGCCTCCGGGACCACCCCTTTCAAGGTGGTTTTTCGCCACCGAGCACCCGCGCAGTTGAAACAT
>CAZQQP010000018.1:0-29562 GCA_964595475.1 uncultured Planctomycetaceae bacterium
CAAGGACAGCTCCTTCTCCACGCCCGTGTTCGACTGGAAGGACGGCAAGCGCGTCTTCTACGTGGGCACCGGCTGCGGCAACGTGGTGTGCGTGAACGCGAGGACGGGCGATCCGATCTGGCGGTATCGGCTGTCCACCGGCGGGATCAACGCGAGCCCCGTCCTCTATAAGGACAAGGTGATCGCTATCCACGGAAAGCAAGCCATCAATAGCTCCGAGATCGGAGGAATGGTCGCGATCCGGCGGGGGGCCTCGCCGGGACCGGACGACAAGCGACCCTTGGTGCTCGACCGCGAGAAGCGGCGGGTCTGGCGGGCGCCGCTGCGGATGTTCACGAGCTCGCCGACGCTGGTCGACGACCGGGTCTACCAGTGCACGAAGAGCGGAGAGCTCGCGTGCCTGGACGCCGCGAGCGGCGAGATGCTCTGGAAGAAGAAGCTGGAGAACGAGCAGCTCCACGCGTCGCCGACCTACGGCGACGGGAAGATCTACCTCCCCTTCCTCAGCGGCAACTTCTACGTGCTCAAGCCGTCGGACGACGGCGCCAAGGTTCTCAGCGAGGTCAGCCTCGACGGCGGGGCGCTGGGCGCCCCGGCGATCTGGAAGGGACGCGTCTACGTGCTGACGAAGCAGAAGCTGTACTGCTTCGGTAAGCCGGGGGACCACCCGGCGCCGCCAAAGGTGGCGAAGGAGAAGCGGCCCGAGCCCGGGAAGGCCAAGCAGCTTCAGGTCGTCCCCGGCGAGATCATCGCCCGGCCCGGGCAGAAGCACTCCTTCCGCGTGCGGAAGCTCGACAAGAACGGCCTGTTCACCGGGGAGCTCGCCAAGAAGGTCCAGTGGTCGAAGCAGCCGTTCAAGGTGGTCAAGGCCTCGGGGATGGACGCGTCTTTCAACAAAAAGGGCAAGCTGGTGGTTCCGTCGGACGCGAAGCTCTCGGCCGGTGGCTTCAAGGCCAAGGCTGACAGCATGACCGGCAGCTTTCGAGGCCGGGTGCTGCCGGAGCTGCCTTACAAGGAGGACTTCGAGGGCTTCGAGCTGACCAAGCCCAAGAAGGGAGCCGACGTCCGCGTCGCCCCGCCCCCGGAGCCGTGGATCGGGGCGGGCCCCAAGTGGGAGCTCCGAAAGGTCGGCGGAAGCAAGACGCTCGCGAAGACGCTGAAGATCCTGCTGTTCCAGCGGGCCCGGACGTTCATCGGTCCGCCTCGGTTCAGCGAGTACACGATGCAGGCGGACGTCATGGTTCGCGGCGACCGGCGGGGGATGGGCGACGTGGGCATCATCAACCAGAGGTACACCATCCACCTGGTAGGAAACTGGCAACGGCTGGAGATCCGGTCCAACCCGGACCGCGTGAAGGTGAACACGGACTTCACCATCCAGCCGGACACCTGGTACACCATCAAGTCGAAGGTGGACGTCCACGACGACGGCTCCGGCGTGGTCTATGCCAAGGCGTGGCCCCGGAAGAAGTCCGAGCCGAAGAAGTGGACCCTCAAGGCCGAGCAGAAGCGGGTCCACAAGCGCGGCGCACCCGGCGTCTACGGGTTTTCCGTGCAGGACCAGTACCGAGTGTTTGTGGACAACATCAAAATCTCCAAGTAAGACACGGCTCCAGCGGCCGAACGAGAGGAGCGTCCTATGACGATGCGGCACACGGCGAACGCGGCGGTGGCGATGCTGGTGGCGGCGGCCCCGGCGGCGCGGGCGGACGACTGGCCCATGTGGGGCGGCTCGCCCGACCGCAACATGGTCTCCACGGAGAAGAACATCCCCGCCTCCTTCGATCCGGGGAAGTTCAAGAAGGGGTCGGACAAGATCGACCCGGCCACCACGAAGAACGTCCGATGGGTGGGCAAGCTCGGGTCGCTCGCCTACGGGAACCCCACCGTCGCCAATGGGCGGGTCTACGTGGGAACGAACAACCGGTCGCCCCGCGACAGCCGCTTCGAGGGCGACTACAGCCTGCTCTACTGCTTCGACGAGAAGACCGGCGAGTTCCTGTGGCAGTTCACCGCGCCGAAGCTCGGGGCCGGCAAGGTCAGCGACTGGGAGTACGTGGGCATCTGCTCCTCGCCCGCGATCGACGGCGACCGCGTCTACTTCGCGAGCAATCGCTGCGAGATCGTCTGCGTCGACGCCCAGGCGCTGAGCGACGGCAACGACGGGTTTCAGAAGGAGGGTCAGTACATGGCGGGGCCCAGCAACGAGCCCGTCGCGGTCAAGCCCTCCTTCGACGCGGACATCATCTGGAAGTATGACATGCGGAAGAAGCTCGGCGTCTTCCCCCACAACATCACGAGCACCTCGCCGCTCGTGACGGGCGGGCGGGTCTACGCCGCCACCGCCAATGGCCAGGATTGGTCCCACACCAACATCCCCTCGCCGCTGGCGCCGGCGATGATTGCGCTGGACAAGAAGACGGGGAAGCTGGTGGGGGAGGAAAACGCGGGGATCAGCAAGCGGGTGCTGCACTCCAACTGGTCGAGCCCCACCCTCGCGAGGTTCGACGGCAAGCGGCGGATCATCTTCGGCGGCGGCGACGGCTACTGCTACGCGTTCAACCCGAAGACCAAGAAGAGCCCGCGGGGCTACTCCGTCTTCCCCACGGACTGGAAGGTCGACGCCAATCGCCCGGAGATGCGGAAGGTGCTCGAGAAGGAGAAGTACCCGCATCCCAAGGGGGCGAGCGACATCATCGCCACGCCCGTGTACAAGGACGGCAAGGTCTACGTCGCGGTGGGACAGGACCCCCACCACGGTGAGGGCATCGGGAACCTCGCCGCCATCGACGTGAAGTCGGGGAGCAAGGTCTGGCAGTACAAGGAGATCGACCGGACCATGGCGACCGCCGCGGTCCACAAGGGCCTCGTGTACATCCCGGACTACACGGGCATCATCCACTGCGTGGACGCGAAGACCGGCGAGCAGGTGTGGACCCACGACGTGCTCAGCCATATCTGGGGCTCGCCGCTCGTGGTGGACGGCAAGGTCTTCATCGGCAACCGCGCCGGGGAGCTGCTCGTGCTCGCGACGGGGCGGAAAAAGAAGGTGCTGAACACGATCAACATGAACTCCGCGATCACGTCCACCCCGATCGCGGCGAATGGGACGCTGTACGTGGCCACCGGCATGAACCTCTACGCCGTCGCGAAGCAGAAGAAGGGCGGCGCCGCGGAGGAGGCCTCGGAATGAGCCGCGGCGGGTCCTCTTTCATGCGTCGGTTCGTGTGGGTTCTTGTGGCGGTGCTCTTCGTCGTCCATCAGGACTTCTGGTGGTGGGACGATGCCGCGCTCGTCTTCGGCTTCCTCCCGATCGGGCTTTACTACCACGCGCTGTTCTCGATCGCGGCGGGCCTGACTTGGGCCGCCGCGGTCCGGTGGGCGTGGCCCGAGCACATCGAGGAATGGGCCGACGAGTTCGAGAACAACGAGGAGAGATAGGCCGGCGGACCGGCCTCGCAAGGAGAGGTGAGGCTCAATGGTGGAGACATGGGTTAGCGCGTCGACCCTCGCGCAGCAGGCAACCGGCCACGCGTCCCGCACCCCGCTGTGGATCATCATCGGCTATCTCGGCCTCCTGCTGGGGCTCGGGGTGGTCGTCAGCCGCTTTTTCCGCGGGACCAGCAAGGACTACTTCGTCGCCTCCCGATCGATCGGGCCGTTCCTCCTGCTCATGAGCGTCTTCGGGACGACGATGACCGGCTTCGCGCTGGTCGGGTCGACCGCGAAGAGCTTCACCCATGGAATCGGGGTCTACGGGCTGATGGCTTCGTGGTCGGGCCTGGTGCACTCCGCGGTCTTCTTCTTGGTGGGGATCCGGCTGTGGGCGATCGGCAAGCGATACGGCTACGTCACCCAGGTGCAGTTCTTCCGCGATCGCTTCCAGTCCCCGGCGCTGGGATACATGCTATTTCCGATCCTGGTTCTGCTGGTGCTGCCCTATCTCCTCGTGGGCATCATCTCGGCGTGCAAGGTGATGCAGCCCCTGACCATGGGGATGTTTCCCGAGACGTTCGCGCAGACCAAGGGAGCCGTTCCCGGGTGGGTCACCGGCCTCGGCATCAGCGCGGTGGTCCTGTTCTACGTCTTCGTCGCGGGCGTCCGATCGGCGGCGTGGGCGAACACCTTCCAGACCATCGTGTTCATGATCACCGGGGTGATCACGTTCTACATGATCTCGTCGTCGCTCGGCGGCCTGGATGAAGCGGGCCGGATGGTCCTCGACCAGAAGCCCTCGCGGGCGGACCGCTCCGGGATGGGGAAGTGGATGTTCGCGAGTTACGTCTTCGTCCCCCTGTCGGTGGGGATGTTCCCTCACCTCTTCCAGCACTGGCTGACGGCGCGGACCGCCAAGACCTTTCGGCTCACGGTGATCGCTCATCCGATCTTCATCATGATCGTCTGGGTTCCGTGCATCCTTATCGGAATGTGGGCGGCGGGATTGTACTCCGCGGGCGACCTGAAAATGCCCACCAAGGCGAACGGGGAGCCGATCGCGAGCACCGCCCTTGCCATGATGGTTCGGACGCTCGTCGAGAACCCCTTCCTCACCGGCCTCCTGAGCGCCGGTATCATGGCGGCGATCATGTCCTCCCTCGACTCTCAGTTCGTTTGCCTCGGGACGATGTTCACGAACGACATCGTCGCGCACTCGTTGGGGGAGGACCGATTCACCGACAGGCAGATGGTCTGGCTCGCACGCGGCTTCGTCGTGACGATCGTCGCGATCGCCTACGGCCTGTCGATGTGGCTGATCAACGCCAACGTCTTCGATCTGGGAATCTGGTGCTTCTCCGGATTCGCGGCGCTGTTTCCTCTCGTGTTCGCAGCGGTTTACTGGCGTCGGGCCACGCGGGCGGGCGCGATCGCCTGTGTGATCGTTACCGCGGTCGTCTGGCTCGCGTTCTTTATCGACGACATCGTGGTCGAGGGGACGAACCTGCTTGGCGAACACACCCACGGAGAGTATCTCGTGGTTGGGGTGATGCCGGTCACTTTCATCTTCCTCGCCTCGGCTGTGACGCTGGTGGGAGTCTCTTTGCTGACCCGGCCGCTTCCCACGGAAGCGACGGAAAAATTCTTTATTCAAAGGACGGGGGACGCCGGACAGCCGGGTGCTGTTCCACCTCCCGCCGCAGGAACGACAACATGAGCACCGAAGCGACGAAGAGCGGAACCAATCTCGAGGCGGCCCAACGCCAGCTCGACGCCCACGTCCGGGAGATCGTGCAGTGGCACTTCTCCCCGGAGACCGGAACGCCCTACTGGCTGGACTGGGCGGAGAGGGCCGGGTGGAACCCCGCCGAGGAGGTTCGGGGGTTTGCGGACCTCGTGCGGTTCGAGCACTTCCAGGACGATGCGCTGCGGGACGAGCCCCATGAGCGGTTCATCCCCCGGGCCTACAAGGGTCGGCCGTACTACGTCTTCGAGACGGGCGGGACCACCGGGATGCCGAAGCAGCGCATCGGGTGGGACGACTACAAGATCGACTACGAGGATTTCTCCGAGACGCTGGACGACCGGTACTTCCCCCGCGGCGGGAACTGGCTGATGATCGGGCCGACCGGGCCGCGGCGGCTGCGGCTGGCGATCGAGCACCTGGCCAACTACCGGGGCTCGTCCTGCTATTTCATCGACCTCGATCCCCGGTGGGTGAAGAAGCTGCTCGGAAACAAGCGCTCCGACGAGGCGAAGGCGTACATGGAGCACGTCATCGACCAGGCGCTGACGATCATCCGGAACCGTCCGGTCAACGTCCTGTTCACGACGCCGCGCCTGCTCGAGTCGCTCGGGGAGCGGATCTCCATTCCGGAGGCCGGGATCACGGGGGTCTTCTGTGGCGGAACCGAGATGGCGCCGCAGACGGTTCGCTTCCTCGTCGAGGAGGTCCTCGAGAACGAGGCCCAGCTGGTCCCGACCTACGGAAACACGCTGATGGGGCTCGCGGCCCACAAGCCGCTGACGCCGGAGGACAACTACGCGATCACCTATTACGCCCCGCAGCCGCGAGCGGTCCTTCGTGTGGTCGACCCCGAGAAGACGGACCAGCTGGTGGATTACGGACAGTGGGGGCGGGTGGAGCTGACCACGCTCACCAAGGAGCTGTTCCTTCCGAGATTCCTCGAGCGGGACGAGGCGATCCGTTGCAAGCCGACCGAGCGGTTTCCGTGGGACGGGGTGGGACAGGTCCGCCCGTTCGGCCAGAGCGAGCAGCCCGTGGTCGAGGGGGTGTACTGAGCGGCGGAACGGGGTCGACCGACGCACGCTGTGACGCCCACGTTCCGTTGCGAACCGGCGCGACTTGGGAGAGGAAGACGATGAGCCTGCCCCATATCCCAGCCATCCGACGCGGCAAGGCGTATCAGAGCCTCGAGACCACGAGCATCGGCTCCGTCCGCAGCGACACCTCGGTCGCGGAGGTCTCGCAGGTCAACGCGGGGCTGATCCGGCGGGACCTGCGGAAGATCGGCCAGTCCCACGAGGCGCTTCGCTCGCTGACGTGCGAGCGGCTCGTGGAGATCTGCGCGGACGCCGGCGACCGCTTCCTGAACGGCGACCTGCCGCTCGGCGACGACGGGCCGGCCCAGTCGCCCGAGGACTATGTGGAGGCGCTCTCCGCGACGAGCGGTCTGCCCAAGGCGCTCGTCCGCAACAACATGCGGAAGGTCCACCAAGTCCTGATCAACATGGGGACCATCCTCCACGGCCTGACGCGGGGGCTCGACCTCTCCGCCATCGACCGCGGCACCGGTGAGCAAGCGGGCGTGCCCGTCAGCTACTATCCGGACACGCAGTCGCTTGGCGTGGTGCTCCCGAGCAACTCGCCCGGGGTGAACAGCCTCTGGATCCCGGCGGTTCCGCTGAAGATCCCGGTCGTCCTGAAGCCCGGCCGGGAGGAGCCGTGGACGCCGCTGCGGATCATCCAGGCGTTGATCGCGGCCGGGTGTCCGGCGGAGGCCTTCTGCTTCTACCCGACGGACCACGAGGGGTCGGGCGCCGTGATGGACGGCGCCGGCAAGGCGTTGATCTTCGGCGGCGAGCAGACGGTGGCCCAGCACGCGAACAACCCGGACGTCTCCGTGCACGGGCCGGGCTGGTCGAAGGTGCTCCTCGGGGAAGACCAGGTCGACCGGTGGGCCGACCACCTGGACCTGATGGCCGACTCCATCGTCGCCAACGGTGGGCGGTCGTGCATCAACGCGTCGTCCGTCGTCGTTCCCCGTCACGGCGAGGCCGTGGCGGAGGCCCTCGGCGAGCGGCTCGCGGCGATCACCCCCCGCCCCCACGACGACGAGGAGGCCGTCCTCAGCGGCTTCGCGAACCCGACGATGGCCGACGCGATGGATCAGCAGGTGGACTACGGGCTGAAGACAGCGGGGGCGACGGACGTGACGGCCCGTCACCGCGGGAACACGCCGCGGCGAACGGAGCTGGAGGGGTGCACCTACCTCCTTCCCACGGTGGTGCATTGCGAGAGCTTCGACCATCCGCTCGCCAACCGCGAGTTTCTCTTCCCGTACGCGAGCGTGGTGGAGGTGCCGCAGGAGGAGATGCTGGATCGGATCGGTCCGTCGCTGGTCGTCTCGGCGGTGACGGAGGACAGCGGCTTCACGGACGCGCTGCTGCGGAGTCCGTTGATCCAGCGGCTCAACCTCGGTCCAATGCCCACCACGCAGGTCTCCTGGGAACAGCCGCACGAAGGCAATCTCTTCGAGTTTCTCTACCGCCGCCGCGCGATCCAGTTCGCGTCGGCGGCCGTTCCCGCCTGACGGTCTCCGCCGACACCGCGGGGCCGAGCCTCGGCAGTTGGGACGCGCCTATGGGCTCCGAGCTGATCGGATTCGACCACCAGCCGCGGACCCGCGTGGTCTTCGGCCCGGACACAGTGGACCGAACCGGGGAGATCGCCCGGTCGCTCGGCGGGCGGCGGGCGCTGGTGGTGACCGATCCCCACATCGTCGAGGCGGGCCACGCGGAGCGGGTCCGCCGCTCGCTCGCGGACGAGGGGCTGTCGGTGTCCATCTTCGACGCGGTGGTGGAGAACCCCACCACGGCGGAAGTGGATCAGTGCGTGCAAGCGGCCCGCGACGCGGGGGCCGACTTGCTCGTCGGCCTGGGGGGCGGCAGCAGTCTGGACACCGCGAAGGGGTGCAACTTCGTCCTGACCAACGGCGGGAGGATGCAGGACTACTGGGGCGTGGGGAAGGCCACGCGGCCGATGCTCCCGCTCATCGCGATTCCGACCACCGCGGGGACGGGAAGCGAGTGTCAATCCTTCGCGCTCATCGCGGACGCCGCGACCCACCAGAAGATGGCCTGCGGCGACCCGAAGGCGGCCGCGGCGGCCGCCGTTCTCGACCCCATGCTGACGGTGACCCAGCCCTTCGACGTCACCCTCTGCACGGGTATGGACACGATCGCCCACGCGGTGGAGTCCGCGGTGACCCGCCGTCGGAACGAGCTGAGCGGGATCTACTCGCGGGAGGCGTTCATCCTCGCGGAGGAGAATCTCCCCCGCGTCCTGGAGGCGCCGGAGGATCTGACGGCGCGGGGCCGCATGCTCCTCGCCGCGGCCTACGCGGGGACGGCCATCGAGAACAGCATGCTCGGCGCCGCCCACGCCGCGGCGAACCCGCTGACGGCCCACTACGGCATCGTCCACGGACAAGCGGTCGGGCTGATGCTTCCGCACGTGGTCGAGCTCAACGCCGGGGAGGCGTCGGCGGCGGGCATCTACCGGGCGCTCGCCGTGGCGGCGGGCCTCGCCCGGCCGACGGACGACGTGAGCCGGGCGGTCCACGTGCTCGTCGGGCGGCTCCACGAGCTGATCGAGACCGGCCGTTGGCCGACCGGCCTCGCCGAGAAAGGCGTGGCACCGGAGCGCCTCCCGGACCTCGCGGAGGAAGCGGCCATGCAGTGGACGGCGGGGTTCAACCCCCGTGCTCTCACGCCGGACGACTTCTCCTCTCTCTATGCCGCCGCGATGGCGCCGCGGGCGGCGGCGAGCCAACCGGAGCAGCGGTCGGCGTAGCCGGCGGCCTGCCGTTTCCGAGCCGAGACCTTCGCCGAGCCGCTCCACTTGGAGCCACGCTCATGACGCTCCCGCGGTTCCTGTTCGTCCTCTTGCTCGTCACGGTGGTTGCCGGCGCGATCGGGGCCGCCGCGGGAGCGCTGTTCGGCATGGGCATGCCGCGGCAGATCCAGGCCCGGGGCTCCGCGGAGCGCTCCGACCGTGAGGGTGGCGACAGCAAGGGAACGCAAGGCGAGGTCAGCCTCGGCGTGCAGGCGGATCGAAGCCCCGTCGGCACGGGCGCCGCGTTCGGCGGCGGGATCGGCTTGCTGATCGGCGGACCCTGCGGCTTATTGGTGGGGCTCCTCGACCAGTGAACCCTCTACCTGCGCCGAAGGCGGGAAGGGGAAAGCGACACCCCGAGATGACCTTTCTCCGTTGTCCGGGGAGACCGCCCCCGGCGGATGCGCCGGCTCGGACGACGCAGATCGTAAGCTTGCGTACAATCGTCCTCTCTATAAGGGTCACCCCCAATGCTACGCACGGTCACACACTGGAGGCGGGGGCGAGCCGCCGCTCAGGCTCTGGCTCTCGGAGCTGTCGTGGCGGCGGCACCGACCGCGATTGCGGCCTCGAAGCCCATCGGACCGACGGCCGCGCCCGATCGCTGGCCCGTCTACCGGGGCGGCTATCGCATGCAGGGGGTGGCCGCGAGCGAGCTTCCCAAGGAGCCCGAGCTGCTGTGGACCTTCGAGACGGAGCGGGCGGTTCGGTCCTCCGCGGTCATCGGGGACGGGCGTGTCTACGTGGGCAGCGACGACGGGAAGCTGTACGCGCTGGACCTTCGCACCGGGAAGAAGGCGTGGTCCTTCGATGCGAAAGGGGCGGTGGAAGCGCCGCCGCTGCTGACGGCTGACGCCGTCTATGTGGGATGTTCCGCGGGTGTTTTCTACTGCGTCGACGCGGCGAGCGGCGAGCTCAAATGGAAGGCCGAGGTCGGCGGCAAGATCCTCGGGTCGGCCAACGCCTTCCGGTCCGACGGGTCCGGGCGCATCCTCGTCGGAAGCTACGACAGCAACCTCTACTGCTTCGACGCGGCGAGGGGCGAGGAGCTCTGGCGGTACAGCACGCAGAACTACATCAACGGGGCCCCCGTCATCGGCGAGGGCCGCGCGATCGTCGGGGGGTGCGACGCGAGAATCCACCTCGTGAACCTCGCTGACGGCAAGGCCATCAAGAAGATCGACACGGGCAGCTATATCGCGGCGACCGTCGCGGTGGACGACGGTCAAGCCTTCGTCGGCCACTACGGCAACGCCTTCCTCGCCATCGACCTCGCCGCGGGCGAGACGCTGTGGCGATACGAGCGGAAAAAGTTCCCCTACGACGCGTCCGCGGCGGTCACGGATCAGCGGGTGGTCTTCGCCGGCCACGACAAGCGGGTCCACTGTGTGGAGCGGTCGAGCGGCGAGCCGGTCTGGCAGTTCAGCACGCGGGGGAAGATCGAGAGCTCCCCCGTCATCGTGGGCGACCGCGTGGTCGTCGGAAGCGACGACGGACGCGTGTATATGATCGGGCTGAAGGGTGGGAACGAGCAGTGGACCTTCGAGATCGGCGAGCCCGTGAAGGCGTCGCCCGCGGTCGCCTCGGAGACGATGGTCGTCGGCAGCCTCGACGGCCGTGTTTACGCGTTCGGAGCGTCCAAGCAATGAGCGGACCCGTCGGAGCGGGTGCTCTTTCCAACGACACAGTTCAGGGGTTCAGGTGGATAGGAGCGAGCGATGACCACGACAACCACCACAGTTCGTCCGCTTCCCGTGACCAACCGGGACAAGAAAACCACGGCGGGCAATTATTTCATCTCCAATTATCCGCCGTTTTCCTTCTGGTCGACCGACCAGGTGTCCGCGGCCAAGGAGATGGTGCAGCGGCCGCCGGCCCTCGACACGAAGCTGGGCATGTACATCCACCTGCCCTTCTGCCGGAAGCGGTGCCACTTCTGCTACTTCAAGGTCTACACAGGCAAGGAGGTCCGCAAGCTCGACCGATACGTCGCGGCGGCGAAGACCGAGGCGCACCGATGGGCGGAGCAGGCGGTCATCGGCGACCGGCCGCTGAAGACGGTCTACTTCGGCGGGGGCACGCCGTCATTCCTGTCGGCCGCCCAGCTTCGCGACCTCTTCGAGGGGCTCCAGTCGGCGTTGCCGTGGGACCAGACGGAGGAGGTGACCTTCGAGTGCGAGCCGGGCACGCTGAACGAGGAGAAGCTCAAGGTCCTCCGCGACCTGGGCGTCACCCGGCTGAGCCTGGGCATCGAGAACTTCAACGACCACGTGCTCAAGACCAACAACCGCGCCCACGGGTCCAAGCCCATCTACACCGCCTACGAGACGGCCCGGAACTGCGGCTTTCCGCAGATCAACGTCGACCTGATCGCGGGCATGCTCGAGGAGACGGAGGAGAACTGGGCGTGGAACGTGGAGCGCACCCTCGAGATCGAGCCGGACTGCGTGACCATCTACCAGATGGAGATTCCGTTCAACACCACCATCTACCAGCAGATGGAGGCGGAGGGGCAGATCGAGGCACCCGTCGCGGACTGGGATACGAAGCGGCGGTGGGTGAAGTACGCCCTCGGCGAGCTGGAGAAGCGCGGCTATACGGTCACGTCCGGCTATACCGCGGCCAAGGACAACGCGCCGTTCATCTACCGCGACGCGCTGTTCCAGGGGTGGGACATCGTGCCGGTGGGCGTGTCCTCCTTCGGCTTCCTCAGCGGCATGCACCTGCAGAACCAGAAGGACATCGACCCGTATATGGACGCGGCGGAGGGCGGCGAGCTGCCGCTGAGGAAGGCGTACCAGACGAACGAGACGGAGCGCTTCGTCCGGGAGTTCATCCTCGGCCTGAAGAAGGGCTGGCTGGACACCCGGGCGCTGAAGGAGAAGTTCGGCGTGGACCCGCTGCAGCGCTTCGAGGAGCCCCTTCGCGACCTGGAGAAGGAGGGCTTCATCTGGGTAAACGACGGTGTGATCAAGATGGACCGCGACACGCTGCTGCAGGTGGACAGCCTCCTCCACCAGTTCTTCCTCCCGGAGCACCAGGACGATCGCTTCACCCGAGGCTGAGCGGATGGGACAGTCCCTCGACACCGCCCCGCGGTTCGAGCCGTTGGAGGCGTTCTACCAGGCTCGCGGCCAGCGCATGCCGGCGACGGATCTCGTCGACCCGGCGACGGTGCCCGCTCCCTATCACGAGCTCCTCGTGCACGACCGGGACATGACACCGACCCTCGAGCGGTACTGGGGGCAGACCATTCACCTTCGCCTGCTGGACGTGCGGGAGGCAAACGAAGCGCTCCGCCGCGAGGTGCTTCTGGTGGGCGACGACAGCGGCGAGGTGGCGGAGTTCGGCGCCATTCGCATCGACCTGCGTCGGCTGCCGCCGGAGTCGTGGGGGCCGATCCGCCGGGGCTACCGACCGCTGGGAACCATTCTCCGCGAGCACGCGATCGACCACGCGAGCCGGCCGCGGGGCTTTTTCCGGGTGCGATCGGACGATGTCATCAACGACGCCCTCGGGCTGACCCGGTCCTATCCGCTGTGGGGACGGTGCAACGTGATCTACAACAACCTGGAACAGCCGATCGCGGAGGTAGTGGAGATCCTCCCGCCCATCGGTGCGGATGCGAAGGAAACGCGATGAAGCTGGAGCCGAGGGAAGAAATCTGCGACGCGATCATCATCGGCGGAGGGCCCGCCGGGTCCGCCGCGGCCACGGTGCTCGCGGAGCACGGGCGGCACGCGGTGGTGCTCGAGCGGGAGCAGTTTCCGAGGTACAAGATCGGCGAGTCGCTCATCCCCTACTGCTGGTTTCCGCTGGAGCGGCTGGGGATGGTGGAGAAGCTCGACCGGACCCGCTTTCCCAAGAAGTACAGCGTGCAGTTCGTCGGCCGCCGCGGCAACGTCTCCAGCCCGTTCTACTTCTTCCAGCACATCCAGCACGACTGCGCCCGGACGTGGCAGGTGGTCCGCGACGAGTTCGACGAGATGCTCCTCGACAACGCGAGGGAGAAGGGAGCGGACGTCCGGGAGCGGACCGCCGTGAAGGAGCTGATCTGGGAGGGGGGCTCCGTGGTCGGCGTGCGGGCGGAGGGACCCGACGGCGAGCCGCTCCGGCTCAAGGCACCCGTGACGATCGACGCGAGCGGGCGGGGGATGTTCGCCGCGAGCCGGTTCAATTGGAAGCGCGTGGACCAGGGGCTGAAGAAGATCGCGGTGTGGACCTACTACAAGGGGGCCAGGCGGGATCCCGGCGTCGACGAGGCGGCGACCACTGTGGCCTACCTCCCGGAGAAGGCATGGTTCTGGTACATCCCCCTGTGCGACGACAAGGTGAGCGTGGGCATCGTCGGGGACCGGGAGTATCTCTATCGCGGCGAGCGGAACCCGGACGCGATCTTCCACCGGGAGGCGGAGATCCAGCCGTGGATCCGCGACCGGCTGTCCACCGGTGAGAAGCTCGAAGGGTGCCGGGTGACCAGCGACTACTCGTATCGGGCGGAGCACTGCGCGGCCGACGGCCTGGTCCTCACCGGCGACGCGCTGGCGTTTCTGGATCCCGTCTTCTCCTCGGGCGTTTTCCTGGCGCTGCAGGGCGGGGTGATGGCCGGCGACGCGGTGGACGCCGCGATCCGCAGGGGCGACCCGTCCGCGGCGAGCTTCGCGGAATACGGCGAGCAGCTTTGCGAGGGCATCGAGGCGATGCGGAAGCTGGTCTACGCCTTCTACGACAAGAACTTCCGCTTCGGGGATATGCTGCGGAAGTATCCGGAGCTGAAAGGGGATGTCACGGACTGTCTCATCGGCAACCTGTTTCGGGACTTCGAGCCGCTGTTCGAGGCCGTCTCGGAGTTCGCGGAAGTGCCCGAATCGCTGCCGCACGGGCGGACCGCGGCGTCTGTCGTATGAAGATCGTCCAGCTCACACCCGGGACCGGCAATTTTCACTGCGGCAACTGCCTCCGCGACCACGCGTTGGCGAGGGCGTTGCGGGAGAGGGGCCACGAGGTACAGACCGTGCCGCTATATCTCCCGCTGGTCACGGACGAGCCGCTGGCCGACGGGACGGCGCCCATCTTCTTCGGCGGCATCAACGTCTACCTGCAGCAGAAGAGCCGGATCTTCCAGCACACGCCGGAGTGGGTGGATCGCCTGTTCGACCGGCCGGGCCTCCTCCGATGGGCCGCGGACCACGCGTCGATGACCAGCCCGGAAGAGCTCGGGGAGATGACCCTCTCGATGCTCCGGGGGGAAGAGGGGCAGCAAGGGAAGGAGCTCGAGAAGCTGATCGGCTGGCTGGAGACCCAGCACACGCCGGACGTCACCCTCCTGTCCAACGGTCTGCTCCTCGGCCTGTCGCGGCGGCTGAAAGCGGCGCTCGGCTGTCCCGTGGTCTGTTTTCTGCAAGGGGAGGACGCCTTCCTCGATACGCTGCCCGAGCCGTACGGCGGCGAGGCGTGGCGGATCGTCGGCGAGCGGGCGAGAGACGTCGACGCGCTGGTCGCCGTCAGCCGATACTACGCCCAGACCATGGCGGAGCGTCTCGAGCTCTCTCCGGAACAGGTCCGGGTCCTCCCCAACGGCATCAGCGTGGAGGGGTACGAGCCGGCGGCGGAGCCGCCCGACCCGCCCACGGTCGGCTATCTGGCAAGGATGAACCGGGTGAAGGGGCTGGAGCAGCTCGTGGATGCGTTCATCCGGCTGAAGCAGCGGGACCGCGTGGGTGGGCTTCGGCTGGAGGTGGCCGGCGCCATGACGCCCGAGGACGAGCCGTTCGTCGAGGCGATGAAGGAGCGCCTGAAGGAGGCCGACCTGGCCGACGCCGCCAGCTTCCACCCGAATATCAGCCGAGAGGAAAAGGGTCGGCTCCTCCGGCGTATGAGCGTCTTCTCCGTGCCCGCGACCTACGGCGAGTCGTTCGGGTTGTACGTCCTCGAGGCGCTCGCGTGCGGCGTGCCGGTGGTTCAGCCGCGCCACGCCGCCTTTCCCGAGCTGATCGAGGCGACAGACGGAGGCATCCTCTGCGAGCCCCACGACACGCAGGCGCTGTCGGACAGCCTGGAGAGCCTTCTGCTGCAGCCGGACGAAACGAAGCGGAGGGGCGAGCGGGGGCGAGAGGCGGTGCTCTCCCGGTTCACGATCGACCGCATGGCGACGGATCTGCTCGCGCTGCTCGGGGAGCGGGCGGCGGCCCGCGTGTGATCCGCTTCAACGCGACGCGGCAGCGAGCGGCAGGCCGCTCCGAAGACCAGCCCGCACTCAAGCCGCAGCCCAAGGCGCGTGTCGACCCGTACGCCCGACTCCGGCCCGGGTTCTATCATGTCCACCTATGACGACGGCGCAGTCGCCCATCCGGAAGAGGATCCCCCCGCTCGAGAACGGCGATCGGCTGACCCGGGCCGAGTTCGAGCGGCGCTTCGACGCCATGCCCGGCCTCAAGAAGGCCGAGCTGATCAAGGGAGTGGTGTACATGCCCGCCGCGGTCCGGGCCGCGGAACACGGCGATCCACATACGCAAGTCCTGACGTGGCTCGGGTATTATTGGACGGTGACTCCGGGCATCCGGGTGAGCACCGACGCCTCTGTGCGCCTGGGAGAATCGAACATGCCACAGCCGGACGCGGCCGTCCGCATCCCCACCGCGGCCGGTGGACAGTGCTGGGTGGATCAGAACGGATATCTCCGCGGCGCACCGGAGCTCGCCGTCGAGGTCGCGGCATCGAGCACCAGTCTCGACCTACACGATAAGCTCGAGGTGTACCGCGAGCACGGCGTGGGTGAATATGTGGTCTGGCGGGTCCTCGATGGAGCGTTCGACTGGTTCGTGCTCCGGGAGGGAGACTACCAAAGGATCGAGCCCGTAGAGGATTCCGGCGGCGGTCGACGGGTCTTCAAGAGCGTGCGCTTGCCGGGCCTCTGGCTCGATCCGGACGCGATGCTCCGAGGGGATCTCGCCCGGGTCCTCGACGTCGTCCGCGAAGGTGGCTCGAGCGCCGAGCATGACGCCTTCGTCCGGCGGCTCTCCGAGGCCGGAGAATCCTCTGATTAGCGGTGGCGCGGACCGAGGGTGTCCGGCGTCGACCGGCCAAGCCCCATGCCGCGAGCCCCATGCTCCATGCCTCATAGAGCGACCATGGCCTCCGAGCACAAGACAGAGAGATCCATCGCCTTCGCGGAGACGGACATGGGCGGCATCGCCCATTTCTCCAATTTCTTCCGCTACATGGAGGACACGGAGCACGCCCTCTTCCGGTCGCTGGGCTTCTCCGTCGTCACCCGCGTCGACGGTCAGCGCTACGCGTGGCCCCGCGTCCACGCGGAGTGCGACTACGCCCGCCCCATCGCCTTCGAGGAGACCCTCGAGGTCCACCTTCTCGTCCGGCAGCTCCGGAGCCGGTCGATTGATTACGCCTTCGTCTTTCGGAAAATTGGGGCTTCCTCCGGCGAGGAGCGGGTCGCGACCGGCGGCCTCACCGCCGTCTGCACGCAGCACGCCCCCGACGGGGGAATGAAGGCGGTTCCCATCCCGGAGGCCATCGCCACGCGGCTCGAAGCGGCCCCGGCGTCGCGGCTCGCGGAGGTCGGCTTGTGACGGGCCGCGACCGTGAGGAGCAAACGAGCCGCGACCGTGAGGGAGCGGAAGAAACGCCCCGTCACGGCTCCCGTGCATCGACATTACAGGCGAGGAAAGGACCAGGCCCATGGCCAGCGACGCTCCGAGCTCTCAGAGCATGACTTGGCTGTTTTTCGCGCTGCTGACCGTTGCGAGTTGGGGGCTCTACGGCGTCTGCCTCCACGCCGGACAGATGGCGATCTTCAAGAGCAGCGGCATCGACATGGTCCAGGCGCGGTACAAGGCGTTCCTCTTCGTCGGCATCGCGTACTTCCTCGTGGCGATCCTCGCCCCGCTGTTTCTCCTCAAGGCCAGCGGCGCCTCGCTATCGGTGCCGCCCAAGGGCGCCCTCATTTCCCTCCTCGCGGGGACGCTCGGCGCCACGGGCGCCTTCGGCATCCTCCTCGCGTTCGGTGCGGCCCCGCCGCCGACCAAGAGCTACGTCCCGGTGGTGATGTCGATCGTCTTCGCCGGCGCCCCCGTGGTGAACGCCATCGTGGCGCTGTCCCTTCACCCGCCCGCGGGCGGACTCGGTGCCATCCGTTGGCAATTCGTCGCGGGCATCCTCATCGCCGCCCTCGGGGGCTTTCTCGTCATGCGGTACAAGCCGGAGGGCGACGGAAAGGCGAAGGAGCAGACACAGGCGGAGGTGGCCCCCGCCGCGCCGTCGAGCTCCGATCGCGCCGCGGCCGGCGACTCCGGTGGCTCCCCTACCTCGTGACCCACCATGACCACACGTGCCGCCATCGAGGAGCAGCAGCTCGCGTCGCTGCGTGATCTTGTCGGGCTTCTCGCGGCCCACAATCCCTTCTACGCGCCCGCTCTGCGTAGCGCGGGCCTCGCGGACGAGGTGCCCAGCCTCGCCGCCTTCTCCGCCCGTCTGCCGACGACCACCAAGCAGGCCGTGATGGCGGACCAGGCGGCGAGCCCGCCCTACGGAACCAATCTGACTTACGCGCTCCACGAGTACAGCCGGTTCAACCAGACCAGCGGGACCACGGGACAGCCGATGCGATGGCTGGACACCCCTGCGAGCTGGCAGTGGATGCTCGACAACTGGAAGGTGGTCTACCAGGCGGCGGGCGTCGACCGGGTGGACCGCGTCCTTTTCGCCTTCTCCTTCGGCCCCTTTCTGGGGTTCTGGACCGCGTACGAGGCCGCGGCGCAGGTCGGGTGCATGTGCATCCCCGCCGGGGGGATGGGAAGCCCCGCGAGGTTGCGAGCTCTCTTCGACAACCGGGCCACGGTCCTCTGCTGCACGCCCACCTACGCCATGCGGCTCGCGGAAGTGGCCGCGGAGGAAGGAGTCGACCTGGGGCAAGCGCCCGTCCGGACCCTCATCGTCGCGGGAGAGACCGGCGGCTCGATTCCCGCCACACGCGAGCGGGTCGAGCGGCTGTGGCCCACCGCTCGCGTCTTCGACCACCACGGGATGACCGAGGTCGGTCCCGTCAGCTTCCAATGTCCGGCGGAGCCCGGTGTGCTCCACGTGGTCGAGGCGTCCTACTACCCGGAAGTGGTGGATCCCGAGACCGGCAAGCCCGTCGAAGCGGACGGGGAGGCCACCGGAGAGCTCGTCCTCACCACGCTCGGGCGGACGGGCTCGCCGCTGCTTCGCTATCGCACGGGCGACCTGGTTCGCCCGCGGATCCAGGAGCCGTGCGCCTGCGGCCACTCCGAGATCGCGCTGGTCGGCGGCATCCTCGGCCGGACGGACGACATGGTCGTGGTTCGCGGCGTCAACGTGTATCCCTCCGCGGTCGACCAGATCGTGCGGGCGAGAGAGGGCGTCGCCGAGTATCGCGTGGAGCTCCAGCGGACGGGATCGATGACGGAGATGCGCATCCTCGTCGAGCCGCGGGCGGACGTGAGCGACGGCGACCGTCTCGCCCGGGACCTTGCCGGCGACCTTCGGACGGGGCTGGCGCTTCGCGTGGACGTCCAACCCGTTCCGGCCGACAGCCTCCCGCGCTTCGAGATGAAGGCCAAGCGATGGGTGTGGGTGTGAGGCCGCCCGCGACGCCGTCTCCTCTTACATCTTCCGGACAGTCGCGAGCGGGTGGGCCGGCTTGGCGGGACAAGGCCACCGACCGCGGAAACGGCGGTCGAAGCGCGAACGCACATCGCCCGGCACCTTCGTCCGCCCCCGCTCCGTCGAGACGACGAAGCGACGCCCGGCCGCCGGACGCTGCGAGCCCCTCACAAGGCCGTCGTCCCCGGTGGGACGATCGCGTCGATGCGGGCCGCGTCCTCGTCCGTGATCTCGTGGTCGAGGGACCGCACGCAGCTGTCGAGCTGCTCCTCCGTCCGCGGGCCGATGATGACGGATGTGACGGCGGGGTGGCGGAGCGTCCACGCCATCGCCAGCTCCGCGAGCGGAGCGCCCTTCTCTTCCGCCCAGGGGAGCAGCTTCTCCACGGCCGACCGGCGCCGGTCGAACTTCGGATCGCGGGGATCGCCGATGAAGTTTCGCCGGCGGGGGCTGTCCGGCGGCTCCTGGTCGTTGCGGTACTTGCCCGTCAGCCAGCCGCCCTCGAGCGGACTCCAGACGATGTTGCCGACGCCGAAGCGACGGGTCATGGGGAATTGCTCCACCTCCATCGCCCGGCGGAGCATGCTGTACGGCGGCTGCAAGCAGACGAAGGGCTCCAGCTCCCGCCGCTCGCTTACCCAGAGGCTCTCCACCATCTCCCACGCCGGGAGGACCTTCTGGAAGGAGCCGGAACCGCCGGTGTGGCTCGTCGAGGCGCCGATGTACCGCACCTTGCCTCGCCGGACGAGGTCCGTCAGCGTGGCGAGCGTCTCCTCCCACGGCGTGGTCGGGTCGGGGCGATGGATCTGGTACAGGTCGATGACGTCGGTCTGGAGACGGCAGAGGCTCTTGTCCACCTGCTCCTCGATCGCCTTCCTCGACAGCCCCCGCTCGTTGGGTCCCTCCCCCATGGCGCCCCAGACCTTGGTCGCGAGAACCACCTCCTCGCGGCGGTCGCGGAGCGCCCGCCCGACGATCGCCTCGGACTCGCCCTTGGAGTAGATGTTCGCCGTGTCGATGAAGTTGATGCCCGCGTCGAGGGCCCGGTGGATGACCCGGGCGCACTCCGCCTCGTCCGTGTTGCCCCAGGGCCCGAACATCATCGTCCCGAGACACAGCGGCGAGACCTTCACGCCGGCTCGACCGAGGTTGCGGTACTCCATCCGACGCTCCTTTCCTTCGTCGCAGATCGCGTGCGTGGACCCGGTCCCAGCCCACCGCGAGCGTATGACTTCGGGTGCCCCTCCACGCCGCGAACCGACTCCGTGTCGCCGCCGTCCTCTCCGCTTGGGTGGCACGGGCAAGTCCCAGCGGGATGCCGCCGGTGCCCGTCCGCGGGCTTGCCCGTGGTGGCGGGCTCGTCTCGGGGTGCATGACACGCCCGTCGAGCCATCGTCACCGTGACCCCGCCGTGAGACGCGACAGGGTGCACGTGCACCGCGTCGAGGGTCACCGGCATCTTGCCTGCCCGTGCCCCACGGCGTCGCCACGCCACACGCTCGTGACCGCTGTGCGGATTGTATAGGACGGCCGGCGAGCGGATTTCGGTCCGGCCGACGCGGGAGTGCCGGCGTGCCGTCCCCGACTCCGCGCTTGAGCGGTCGCCCGCCGATCGACACACTATGAACTGCCGCGAAGCGGATTCCGAAAGGAGCCCCATGGATCGCCGGCGATTTCTCCGAGCATGCACCGCAGTCGCCGCGGCGGGGTGGCTCCACCCCACCGCTGACGCCGCCACGCCGAAGACCGTGATGACCGTCCAAGGTCCCCTGGAGCCGACCCGGGTGGGAGCGATGCTCCCGCACGAGCACGTGCTCGTGGACTTCATCGGCGCGGAGAAGGTCAGCCGCGACCGCTACAACCGCGACGAAGTGGTCCGGACGGTCCTCCCCCACCTCCGGAAGGCACGCGAGGCCGGCTTACGGACGTTCGCGGAGTGCACGCCCGCCTACATCGGGCGCGATCCCGTCCTCCTCCAACGCCTCTCCCGTCTCGCGGGCCTCGATATCCTGACCAACACGGGCTACTACGGCGCCCGGAACGATAAGTTTCTTCCCGAGCATGCCTTCAAGGAGTCGGCGGACGCGCTCGCGGACCGCTGGGTGACCGAGTGGGAAAACGGCATCGGGGACAGCGGCGTCCGGCCGGGGTTCATCAAGATCGGGGTGGACCGCGGCTCGCTCTCCGACGTCGACCGGAAGCTAGTGAAGGCCGCGGCGAGGACGCACCGGCGGAGCGGGCTGACCATCGCCGCCCACACCGGACCGGCGCCCGCCGCCTTCGAGCAGCTGGACGTGATCGAGGCGGAGGGCCTCGACCCGAGCGCCTGGATCTGGGTCCACGCCCAGGCGGAGAAGGACCTCGCCCGCCACGTCGCGGCCGCCGAGCGGGGAGCATGGGTGGAGTTCGACGGGGTGGGCCCCGACAGCATCGGCCGCCACGTGGAGATGGTGAAGAACATGAAGGACCACGGGCTCCTCCACCGCGTGCTCCTCTCCCACGACGCCGGGTGGTACCACGTGGGGAAGGAGGACGGCGGCACGTTCCGCCCCTACACGACGCTGTTCAACGAGCTTGTCCCCGCGCTTCGGAAAGCGGGCGTGACGGAGGAGGAGGTCAAGCAACTGACCGTGAAGAACCCCGCGAGGGCCTTCACGGTGGAGGTCCGATCGAAATAACAAGCGGAGCCGACCCGATGTCGCGTGCTTTTTTTCCGCTCCGGTCGCTCGCGGTCGCCGCCGTCCTCTCGGCCCTCGCCGGAGGGGTGACTCACGCCGCGGACGAGCGGCCCAACATTCTGTTCATCATGTCGGACGACCACACCGACCAGGCCCTCGGGTCGTACGGCTCGCGGCTGGCGGACCTCGCCCCGACGACCCACATCGACCGGCTCGCGGAGGAGGGGATGCGCTTCGAGAACTTCTTCGTCACGAACTCCATCTGCGTGCCCAGCCGGGCGTCGATCCTGACGGGCCAGTACAGCCACATCAACGAGGTGTACACGCTCCGCGACCGCCTCGACCCCGATCGGCCCACGGTCGCGAAGATGCTCCAGGACGCCGGCTATCAGACCGCCGTCGTGGGGAAGTGGCACCTGAAGTCCGAGCCGCAGGGCTTCGACTACTGGAAGGTCCTCCCCGGCCAGGGGCGCTATCACGATCCCGTCTTCCGGACGCAGGACGGCGATCGCGTGAAGCACGAGGGCTTCTCCGCCGACGTAATCGGCGACCTGACGCTGGACTGGCTGAAGGGACGGAGCTCGGACGAGCCGTTCTGCCTGATGACCCACTTCAAGAGCTCCCACGAGCCGTGGGGCTATCCCGACCGCTACGCGGATCGCTACGCGGACACCGTGATTCCCGAGCCGCCGAGCCTCTGGGAGGACCTCAGCCACCGATCACCCGGCTCGCGGGCGTACGGCTTCACCATCGACACGATGGCCCACCGTCTCGCGCGGCGCTCCGGCGGAAGCTGGCCGCCCAATCGCTCCCTCGACGAGATGACCGAGCGCCAGCGGAAGCGGGCGGCCTACCAGCGCTTCCTCAAGCACTACCTCCGCTGCGTCGCCGCCATCGACGACAACGTCGGGCGGATCCTCCAATACCTCGACAAGGCGGGCCTCGCCGAGAACACGATCGTCATCTACACGTCGGACCAGGGCTACTTCCTCGGCGAGCACAACTACATCGACAAGCGCTGGATGTACGAGCAGTCGCTCCGGATGCCCCTCCTCGTGCGGTATCCGGGCCACATCCAGCCGGGCTCGGTGACGGACGCGATCGGCGTGAACGTCGACTTCGCGCCGACCTTCCTCGACTACGCGGGCGTCGAGACGCCCGACGCCATGCAGGGCCGGAGCCTCCGCCCCATTCTGGAAGGGGACACCCCTTCCGACTGGCGGGACGCGATGTACTATCGCTACTGGATGCACGCCAACGGCGCCCGGCGGCCCGCTCACTACGGCATTCGCACCCAGCGGTACAAGCTCATCTTCTTCTACGGCCTCGCCCTCGGCCACACCAACAACAAGCCCACGAAGCCGGGGTGGGAGCTGTACGACCTCGCGAAGGACCCCCACGAGATGGACAACGTCTACCGCGACCCCGCTTACGCGGACGTCGTGGCGCGGCTCAAGAAGAAGCTGCTCGCCAAGAAGAAGAAGCTCGGGGACACGGACGAGAAGTTCCCCAAGCTCATGAAGCGGCGGGAGAAGCACTGGTGAGGCCGTCAGACGGGCGGACGGCCCACTTCCGGGCCGGCAAACCACCAGCCATTGGAGCGCCGGTCCGCCACCGACGGCGTGACACGAGGCTCCCGAATCGAGCCCTGACCTCGCTCGGCGCTTTTCACCGCATGGTCGGGACTCGCGAAAAGACGGTCTACCCAGCGGAGCAGCGACGGCGCCGAAACCGCCATCCGACAAAGGAGCGGAGAGCCCTCGCCCCGTCGCACCGCTCTACCGCATCATCCGACCTCGTCCCACAGCTTCTCGAAGGTCTGGATAAAGGGCCGGACGAGGCGGGGATCCGTGGTCAGGACGAGGTTCTCCTCGTTCTCCAGCGCCGCCGTCCGTGTCCAGTTGTAGCTGCCGGTGAGCAGACACCGCCCGTCGAAGACGGCGAACTTGTGGTGCATGTGGTAGTCCGAGCGGTCCAGCCGAACCGGGATGCCCCGGTTGGCGAGATAGTCCACGTCGGAGCCGGGATCGTTGCTCTTGTCGTTGTCGGAGAGAATCCGGACGGCCACGCCGCGGTCGTGGGCGCGCTCGATAGCGTCGCGGATGCGGTCGTCCGTGATGGCGAAGACGCAGACGTCCGCGCTCTCCCGGGCGTGATCGAAGAGGTCGCCGATCTGCCGGGGACAGTGGTCGTCGGGGCTGAACAGCGCCGCCGCCTGCGCCGCCCCCGTGTCGTCGGGGTCCGGGACCATCAGCCGGACCACCGCGTCGAGCCAGTCGAGCACGGTCCGGGCCTCGCCCGAGGGCATCGCCCGGCGGGCCGCGTCGAAGGCGGCGCTGCGGTAGACCGCGAGTTGATGGGGGTCGGGCCCCGCCTCCTCGATCCGCTCCCTCAGCGCCTTCTTCTCCCCTCGAGACAACCGGTTGTCCTCGAGGGTCTGCGTCAACATCTCGTCCAGCTCTTCGGGCGTCATGAGCACTTCTCGCGGCTGAGCTGTTCGCCAGACCTCCTCTTGGCTGGCGCTCTACACGCTGTGGCCACCGCGACGCGTGGCAGCGGAGGTCGGGGCGTGCCACCCACGGAACCACGAACCCCGTCACCGGTCGGACCGATGACGATCCACTGGCAGCAAGCTGCCAGTGGCACCCAGGCTTCAGCGGAACAACACTCGCGTTGTGCCGGCTACGAGCACACTCGCCCCGGCAAGCCTTCTCCGGGACACATGGGTGGCACGGACAAGCGGAGTCCGCGGAGCTTGTCCGTGCTGCTGATCGGGACCTCTGCTCGACACGTCACGCGGTCGGCCGCGTCTCCACGAGGCGGTCCACCACACTCGGGTCCGCGAGCGTGGAGGTGTCCCCCACCTTGTCCGGCTCGTTCTCCGCGATCTTCCGGAGCACCCGCCGCATGATCTTGCCCGACCGGGTCTTCGGCAGGCCCGGCGCCCACTGGACGACGTCGGGCGTGGCGATCGGGCCGATCTCCCCGCGAACCGTCTGGACGAGCTCCTTCCGCAGGGCCTCCGAGCCCTCGTGGCCCGGCCGCAGGGTGACGTAGGCGTAGATGCCCTCGCCCTTGATCTCGTGGGGATATCCGACCACGGCCGCCTCCGCCACCGCGGGATGGGCGGTCAGCGCGCTTTCCACCTCCGCCGTCCCGAGGCGGTGGCCCGAGACGTTGATCACGTCGTCCACGCGGCCGAGGAGCCAGTAGTCGCCCTCCTCGTCGACCATGCAGCCGTCGCCCGAGAAGTAGAGCCCGCGATAGGCGCTGAAGTAGGTGCGGACGAAGCGCTCGTGGTCGCCCCAAGTGGTCCGCATGATGCCCGGCCAGGGACGCCGGATGCACAGCTTGCCCCGCTCGCCGCGGCTCACCTCGTTGCCGTGGTCGTCCACCACCACCGGGTCCACGCCGAAGAAGGGGCGAGAGGCACTGGCCGGCTTCATCGTGTGGGCGGCGGGGAGCGGGCTGATCATGATGCCCCCCGTCTCCGTCTGCCACCAGGTGTCGACGACGGGGCAGCGCTGGCGGCCGACCTTGTCCCAGTACCACAGCCACGAGTCGGGGTTGATCGGCTCACCCACGGTCCCGAGGACCTTGAGGCTGGAGAGGTCCCGCTTCTGCGGGTGATCGTCCCCCTCCTTCATGAGCGCGCGGATGGCGGTCGGCGCGGTGTAGAACTGGTTGACCTGGTGCTTGTCGCAGATGTCCCAGAAGCGGCCCGCGTCCGGATAGGTGGGCACGCCCTCGAACATGACCGTGGCCGCCCCCTGGCACAGCGGGCCGTAGACGATGTAGGAGTGGCCCGTGATCCACCCGATGTCCGCGGTGCACCACCACACGTCCCCGTCGTGGTAGTCGAAGATGTACTTGAAGGTCGTCGCGGTGTAGATCATGTAGCCCGCGGTGGTGTGGAGCACGCCCTTGGGCTTCCCCGTCGACCCGGAGGTGTAGAGGATGAACAGCGGATCCTCGGAGTCGAGCCACTCCGGCTCGCACTGGGCCGAGGCGTCGCGCATGAGGTCGTGCCACCAGTGGTCGCGGCCGGAGGTCATCGCGACGGCCTCGCCCGACCGCTGGACCACCACCACGTGCTCGACGGTCGGGCAGTCCGCCACGCCCGCGTCCACCTTGGTCTTCATGGGGATGTCGGTTTTCGGACCGCGGTGGGCCGTGTCCTGCGTGATGACCACCTTGGAGCCCGAGTCGTTGATCCGCTCACGAAGGGCGTTCTCGCTGAAGGCGCCGAAGACCACGGAGTGGATGGCGCCGATGCGGGCGCATGCGAGCATGGCGATGGGGAGCGCCGGAAGCATCTGGAGCTGTATGCAGACGCGGTCGCCCTTCTGCACGCCCAGCGACTTCAGGACGTTGGCGAACTTGCAGACCTCCTGGTGGAGCTGGCGATAGGTGAGGGTCTGGTCCTCCCCCGGCTCGTTGCCCTCCCAGATGATGGCCGGCTGGTCCGGTCGATCCTCGAGGTAACGGTCCACCGCGTTCACGCAGACGTTGGTCCGGCCGCCGATGAACCACTTGATGGAGACGTCCCCCTCGAAGGTGTAGTCGAGGACGCGGTCCCACTTCTTGTCCCAGACGAAGCGCTCCGCGATCTCCGACCAGAACCCCTCGGGGTCCTCGATGGACCGCTGATACATCTGCTGATACTGCTCGAAGCTTCCGATGTGGGCCCGCTCGGCGAGGTCCGCCGGCGGCTCGATCCGCTTGCGCTTCTCACCCGCGGTGGTCGGGTTCTGGCTCATGGCTTGGCTCCTCTACAGCTCCGGATGGATGGACGGAAACCCTAGCACAGGGTCTCCGATCCGCACAACCCGTACTTGGCCGTCGTCGAAGTCGATCCGTGGCGGCCGTCGGGCCCCCACCATCGGGAGTGCCTACCGCTCCCGACCGATTCAGCGTCCGCGCTCCCCTGCCTCCCCGTGTGCCGCGAGCGGTTCAGCGACGACCGGCGCGGCTCCGTTCCGCCGTGAGCTCGTTGATTGCGCGGGTCATATACCACAGCACCGCCAAGCCCACGGCGGCCGTGACGGCGACGTATCCGGCCGCGATCCGCCCGAGAAGGGCCACGAACGGCCCGAGCAGCTGAAGGACGCAGAAGGCCGAAAAAAGGCCCTGCGGAAGAAGCGGGGCGAGCGTCGCGTGTCGCGACACGTACGCGTTGTAGTCCTCCGCGAAGCCCTTCCACGCGACGAAGAGCCAATAGAGGTTGAAGACCGGAATAAACAGAAAGCCGACAGCACGCTCCGGCGTCGTCCGAACATGGCGATCCTGGATCGACGCCCAGGCACGGTAGAGGATCATGAGGCTGAGGAGGGGGTAAGCGGCCAGCAACAGCGCCGAGAGCACCACGAGGAGGAGGCCCACGCCCATAAAAACCTCCCCGAGGTCGTCGATGAGCTCCACGCTGTCACGGAAGGCGGCTCCGAGCGCGGCGACGCCCCCGAAGACCACGCAGGCGGCAAACAAGACGACCAGCGTGCGAACCCACGCCGTCGGAATGCCCGCGCTCGCCAAGTCGTTCGGTGCGGTGCCCTTGTCGGTCGCGCCGCCGTTGGCCGGCGGTGCCGCGCTTTCCGTCGGCGGTGACCGCCAACCGAACGCGGCGATATAGAGAAGGACCATCGCGACCACGGGAAGAATTCCTCGAGCGAGGCCCAGGAGCGTCGCCGCGAGCCGGTCGAGATCGCCCCCCAACAGACCGAACACGCGGTGCGTCACGAAGACGGTCAACTCCAGGGTGACCGCCACGGCGACGCAGACGGATGGGCCGGGATGCTTCCGGACCTGGGCCAACCCATACACGAGCGCCCCGAGCATCAGGAGATGTTTCGCGGCAAACCACGGATCCGCCACGTAGATCTTGAGATGCTCCAGCATCTCACCCTCCCGCGTTGGCGGACATTCACTCGAGGTTCGGCACCGGTCGTCTGCTCACCCCGCGGCCTGGGCTGGCTGGCGGCGCTGGGGCTTGGCTTTGCCGTGGACGAAGAGGTCCTTTTGCTTGACCGGACCGATGTTCTCGTAGTCCGGCGGCCGCATCAGGTACCTCGCCGACCGGTGGTGGTCCTGGAGCTGCCGGTTTGGGTGGTAGACCTGGGAGAATTTCCAGAGCATCCGGACGAAGTTGGTCTGGCCGTGGAGCAGCCGGTCGGCGGCGATGCCCGCCGCCCCCTTCAGCGCCCGCCAGCCCAGGTGCTTCTTGTTGAGGACGCTCTGTGTCTTCACGAGCTCCTCGTAGAACTGGTCCAGCGGCAGCGTGGTCGGGAGGACCGCGTGCTGGACGTCGAAGAGACGATAGTCCCGCGTGGTCAGCCGCCTCGCCTCGGTGTGCCAGATCTCCGTACCCGGGTACGGCGTCTGGACCGTGACGTGGACGATCTCCGGAACCTGGAGGGCCCACTCGCGGAGCTGCTCGAAGCGCTTCCGGTCCCAGGCGGGGTCCGCGATCAGGTTGATCGCGACCTCGATGCCGAGCTCCCTCGCCACCTGGATGGCCTCGAAGTTCTGGTCCGGGGTGGACCGCTTGCGGAAGGCCTTGAGGCCCTCCTCGTCCAGCGCCTCGAGGCCGAGGAACATGTAGCTGAGGCCGAGCCGCGTCCACCGCTCGAAGACGTCGCGGTTGCGGAGGAGGACGTCCGCCCGCGTCTCCAGGTAGTACCGCTTGCGGATGCCCCGCCGCTCGATCGCGTCCGCGAGGGCGTGGCCGTGCTCGGGCCGGATAAAGGCCACGTCGTCGACAATGAAGACGTTGGGCTCGCGGATGGACGCGAGCTCCTCCGCCGCCGCCTCCGGGGAGAGCTTCCGGTAGCTGCGGCCGTAGAAGGTCCATGCGGAGCAGAAGGAGCAGTCCCAGGGGCATCCCCGGGTGAACTCGATGGAGGCCGACGGGTCGAGGTGGCCGATGAAGTACTTGTGCCGCTTCCTCGCGAGATCCCGGGCGGGCGGGTAGTCTTCCAGACTGCCGATCAGCTGGGGCGGCGGCCCGGTTCCTTCCGGGGTGTACACCCCCGGGATCTCGTGGAGGCCGCCGTCCCGCGCCGCCTGGACGATGCGGGGCGCCGCCTCCTCTCCCTCGCCGCGGAGGATGCAGTCGATGGCTCCCTCCGCGTGCTCGAGGACCTCGTCGATGATGAACGAGAGGCTGTGGCCGCCGGCGAAGATGAAACACCCCGGCCGCCGTCGCTTCGTTTCCTTCGCGAGGTCGAGCAGCTCCGGCACGTTCGCCAGGTAGTTGATCGAGAAGGCCACCACGTCCGGCTGCCACCGATCCACTTCCTTGAAGTAGTGCCGGTGGTTGAAGATCTGCAGGTCGATCATCCGCACGTCGTGACCGTCGGCGCGGATGGCGCCGCCGACCCGCTCGAGGCCCAGCGGCTCCAGCCGGAGGTAGATCTCCGAATACATCAGCGGACTGGGATGAGCCAGCAGAACACGCATCATTGGTCTCCTTCGTCGCGGAATGACGATCGCCCCGAAGAGAGCGCCGCCATGGGAAGGCTGGAAGCACGATCCAGCATGCGAGAATGCCCGCCCGAAAAGATAGCCGACGCTCCCTGCTGCCGCGTATACACCACCTTAACAGTTGGCCGGTCCGCGCCAATGGCACGGAGCGGCCGAAGGACCTGTCGGCGACCTCGCGCCGCCGCGAGCGCTTCCACCCACAAGCCTCGGCACCGCACAAGATGGATGCACCATATATTGGGGTCAGCACGATGCGGACATGCGACCAAGCGACGGAGCGGGACCCCCTGTGCGAGCGGCAGCGGACCGAAGTCGTGGCCACGGCCAAGGGTGAGCCACTGCCGAGCCCCGGTCGACGGCAGTGAACATGGAAAGCCAACTGGTAAGCTGGGTCCGAGGAGTCGGATGCTTGGCCCGCCCGAGGCCGGGAAGCGGCGGGTGGCTCGCACCCCCTGGTGATTCGGCCCCACGACGAGCGGCTGCGGTCGGCGGCACACGGGGCGGCCGGTGACAACCCTCAGATCGGAATAGTGTGCTCGTCGACCGGCGGATGGAGCCGTTCCACGCGGCGACCGGAGGCGATTGACTCCCTTCACCGACGAGCGTCCTTCTAAGGAGGCGGAAAAGAATAAGTGGAGCCTATACGCCAAAGCGAGGAGCGGGAAGCCTCCTTGCTTTGGCGTGGGCTTC
>CAZQQP010000019.1:0-26986 GCA_964595475.1 uncultured Planctomycetaceae bacterium
TCGTCTCCGACCCGGATCCCGGGGAAAATCCGGTACAGCCGGCCGTCGACCCGAGGATACCCGTGGCGAACGCTCCGCTGCCGACGCGATGCAGGAATCGAGGCTAAGCCCGGACGAGATCGGGACGGGCACGGAGATCGACCACGCAACTCCGCTCTGGTATTACATCCTCCGCGAGGCCGAGCTCCGGGGGAAGCGGGACGGGTGCCAAGGGGAGCGCCTCGGGCCGGTCGGAGGCAGAATCGTCGCCGAGACGCTGATCGGCCAGCTCGAGCACGACAGCACTTCGTTTCTCGCGACCGACCCGAACTGGCTTCCAGAGCTACCCCGCCACGACGGCACCGAAAAAAGGAGCGCGCCCTACCGGATGTGGGACCTTATGGCGTTTGCCGGAGTGACGGGAACGAGCCAGAAGAGTCAAGGATGAGCCAGTCCGCTTCGCCGGTTTGACGGGCGACGGAAGCCAATTCGTCGTCTTTGGTTCGCTCAAAGGCGACCCGACTCCGGTAAGCCGCCATCGAGCTGCGCCTTTTCTCGGGTCTCGAGGTACAAGGGCAGCGATCGGGCAATGTGCGCCGGCGCCCCTGACATCCGGTACGGAGGCGGACCGGTTGAGGAAGCCAGATGTGGTTGACCGTCGGGTCCTCGCGGTTCGCTGCGAGGCGCGGACCTTAACCGCACTACGCTCTTGTGTTGCGCTGGTCAGCGAGCTCGGCGGACCGACGAATCTGAAGCGGGATGCGGAAAGGTCGTAGCGAGGAGGCCGAGCGGTAAATGACGCTGCCGTGAGCGGCGTACCGCGATTGCATTAGTGGCCGGGAGGATCGCCTTGCTGCGCCGCGTCCGCGGGAGACGGTGGGAAGTGAACGTGAAAGACATACCGCCCCTCGCTCGGAATCTTGTCGCGCGCGACCAACACCATGAATCGGTTCCGCCTCGTGTGCTGGTCCCACACGTATTCGCCCGGGCCTTCCGGCCACTTGCCGCAGGCCGCAGCAAGTACCCTCTCACACAGCTCCTCCACCCATGGCGCACCCTCGACAAGCTTTTCGAGTTCGGCAAGGGAACTCTGGACCAATGTTTCCCTGCCAAGCATCCGCCCGACCTCTGCCTCCGACTCCACCCGGCATTCATTTCGAACGATGTCCCTCGCTTGAGCGGCGCCGTCCTGCCCAGTCTGCGCCTGGAGCTCTTGAGCTCGAATCAACGAAAAATCGAGGCGAAGCCATGGGAAGAAGAACCACGAGCGCGACGGCTCGTGCGGAATCAGCTGTTGCAGCTGTGTAAAAAACTCGTCGGCGATCCTGTTCACCTCTTCGCTCTCGGCAGAGAATGACGTGATGGCTTCGTTGTGGACAGGGAAGAACTCGCTGTCCGTAAGCGCCGAGATCACGAATTGACGAACATTCTCAGGGTCTCGAGCGCGGACCACCTGTTTGTCCGCAAGGGGCCGCGGAACCTCCTCCGTGCACACGAGCGCTGTTATGCGTGTGTTCTTCCCGGTCGGAGCACACGCCACGCCGGCCTCCCACATGCAGAATGACCAATCTTCATCCTCGCGGGTATAGACCAGGACAAGAACCTCGGCGGCAACCAGTTGCTTCTGAAGTTCGGCGTTCACGGCCTCGCCGATGGGAACCGCCTTGGTCGCGTCGCTCGATTGGAAGACCTGGACCGTTCCAGCGCTGTTCCGTTCGAAGAAGCTTCGTACATGGTCCGCTATTTGGACATCAAGACTCTTGTTGTGTTTGTGGCTGATAAAGACCTTCGGCCTCGACTCGGCCTGCTCATCAACGTTTTCGCCCGCCGGCCGTTCCGACCTCCTCTGTCGCCATTCCATAATTGCCGCTTTGATTTCTGCCTCCGCGGCTTCCCCAATGTCCGCGAGCTGCTTCCAATCGCCACTGGTCTCTTCGTATTGGATCAGCTCGTCCACCGTCGTGAAGTGCTCACGAAGTGCCCTCATCACGCGTGATGACAGCTTCAACTGGTCGAGATTCATTCGTCTGCCCTTTGATCTGCTCCCGGCCAAAGCCCGTGGTAAAGAGGAGCCTTCCATGGACTTTCGCTCGAGGCTTTCGCCGACGGCACTCCAAACTGCCTCGTGCACTCTGCGACGCTCAGCCTCGGCGATGGTTCAATTGTCCCCGAGCGCGGGGCGGCGCACAAGCGTCATGGCCGACCGAGCGCTTCCGGTCCCTCCCGATCGAGGGGCCAACGAAAAAACACTCGAAGTCCCTCCATTTCTCGTGTAAAATGGCGGTTTCGATAAATGGCACGAGGGAACGCGGCGTCTACCAAGGAGGCACTTCGAGTGAGTGCCTCCAAGAGAGCAGAAAAGGTCCTTCGACGCAAGCCCCGGATCGAGCGTCGTCTCCGTCGGCGGCGAAAGCGAAACACCGGGCGCCCCGAGCTAGCGGCGAGCAACGTGCACTACGAGGTCGCTGACCAGTCCACCGCAACGAACGCCGGGGCATCGGACTGGTTCGGCCGACCGCCGGACCCTCGAGCACATCGCCGGGCTTGGCTGACGGAGAACGTGCGCGAGATCCATGCCACGAGCCGCCACACCTACGGGAGTTCGCGCATCTGGCGGGAGCTTGGCGAATAGGGGGACGCGGTGAGTGAGAAGACCGTCGCATCGATCATGCGAGATGCCGGCCTTCAGGCGACCGAGGAGGGCTGGGTCTCCACGGCTGCGGTCATGGACGTGTTCAGCCGGACGGTGGTGGGCTGGTCGGCAGCGGATCACCTCAGCAGTGCGCTCGTGGAAAAGGCCTTGCAGGAGCCGATCTCGCAGCGGCGGTCGGAGGCTGGGCTCCTCCATCACAGCGACCGGAACGTTCGGTATACAATCCGGTCGTTTCGGAGGCTGTTGGACGAGCACGGGATCGTGTGCAGGATGGGTCGAAAAAAAGACTGCTATGACAATACGTTGACGGAGAGCTGTGAGGGGCGCCCCGACCGCGCGGGCGACCGGCACGGTTTGGTCGCTCGCTGCCTGCGGGGACTACCCTTGTAGAACTCGTCGCTCGTGCGCGAACGAATAGCCCCCTCGCGCTCCGACCAACGATAACCGGGCCAGTGTCCCCCGTTTCGGTCTTCCGACTCGGCCGACGGGTCAGCGGCGAGGGGACTTGGCGTGAGCGCGTTTCGTCTCCGGGCGAGCCCCTCACTAGCGGCGGGACTGGGACTTTCGATTCTGGCTCGTGAGTCAGCGAAAGAAACATATGCATGCCTGCGAGAAACGTTATGGTCGAACCGACCACCAGCCCGAAGACGGCGCGCCCGACTCCACTCTTCTCGCGACCGGCGTCCCTCGATGTCGCAATGTCGAGAATCCCGACGATACTGCACACGGCCGCGAGCGGTGCGGGGAGGATGATCAGCCACGCCAGCGCCAGGGCCAGGCTCCCCGTAAACAAGGCGCCAACGGCGAGGAGCCCAGGGAGGGTCCCCAGCGAGATCACTGCAAGGTAGCTTCCGGCGATCGACCAGCGCGAAAGGTTGGGCGGGAAGAGCTGCCAGTTCCAAGGACGACGCGGCCGGTGGCTCATGCGCATACCTCCGATGGGGTAGCTTTCGCCAGTGATTATGCTATAAAGTCGCGGTCGAAAGTGAGAACGGCGTTTCAGAAAAGAGGGCTTCGCCGGCGTATATCCAACAGAGCAGGAAAGGGGCCGTACCGGCTCGGACGATCCGGGCGCGGCGGTGCGGTGGCGTCGCAGCGTGGCGAATCGGCACCGAGGGACGTGATGGGGTCCCCGCGGGCTCACGCGGCTTTGCCTGGCGACGCGGAGACAGCTCATGGTCGTTAAACACTTTGTCCTCCTCGCGCTCCTCGCTGTCGCAATCGCCCGGTTGGTATCCGGTATTGTACGGAGGAGGGCGCGTGGATCGGCGACGGGCCCCCTTCGTCTCCGGGAGGCCTGCTCGGCGTGGGTGGCTTCTCTCTCCGAGGCCGAGCGATTCGGCTACCTGGGGCTCGGCATCGTCGCTCTCTCTTACTGCGCGGAACCCGCGGTGCACTACGTCGGCTACCTCACAGACTCGCCGCTGATTTACGCGGCGATGGGCGGCACCGCTACTGTCCTTGCGATCGTGTGGTTCGCCGCCGGTCTTCGGCGCGTCCTAAACGGCTCAAATCGCAGGCAGAACGTGCTTGTCTTTCTCGGGCTGACGGTGGTTGTCGTCTATTTGCTTCGCGAAGCTATCGGCTCGTTTATCCTCGTCACGGTGCTTCTGGTCATGTCCGGGATGAAGGGGTGACGGGCCACCCCTTTCAAGGTGGTTTTTCGCCGCCGAGCACCCGCGCAGTTGAAACATGGGGATGCCTCGGGTCGTAGCTTCGCTTTGGCTTTTCTTTGTTCGGACCGCGGGTCGTCTTGCGGTATTTGCGAAGCTTGGCGTGCTCGGCCATCTCACGCAGTGTCCTCGCGAATGCTTGCTGGCTCATCTTCGCGTATCGGGACCATGTCGACTCGGGGATCGTGATGAGCATCCCCCGTAGGTGGCGCGGATCTCCGTGCTCATGTAGTAGGCCGACAACTGTTCGACCTGCTCTCGGCCGTGGGCCGAGCGAAGGGCTGCCGTGATCACGGATACAGCGTTATACGTGACCAGCGCAACACAGTACCCGAACAGGGCCGCCTTCGGATACGCCAGCGTGTTGATCTCCGCGTGCAAATGCTCGGCGAGCTCCTGGAACGTGTGCTCCACCTTCCACCGGTCGCGATACAGATTCGCGACATCCGCGGCCTTCGCCGCCTTCTTGGGCAGGTTCGTCAGCAACACGATCCGGCGCTCACCTTCCCGGGTCGGCGTGTCCAGATGCAGCTCCACACGCCGCAAGCGCACCCAGCTGCCGTCCTCCGCATAGACCCCCACAGGTTGCTCGTAGACTTGCCCGCTGTCGGTTCGGCCTGCTCGTCGTCGCGGGCCCGCTCGCTCCCAGGGCAATTGCCCATGCTCGCGGATGATCAGAGCGGCGCCGTGGCCATCGAGGCCGAAGAGAACACGCCGGGTGCAGAAGTTCCGATCCGCCACCCATAGCTCTCCCGGCTTGACCGTGGAGACGATCACCTCGGCTAGAACCCGCTCCTGCGTATAGCTGTCCTCGCAGGGAACAACCTGCCGAACCAAGCGCCTCGCGGGCTCCACGACCGCGAGCATCGTCCCCGGCATCGCCCCGTGGAAGACTCTTCCACGGGGCATCGCTCCCGCCGCAGTCCCTCGCAGCGGCTGCGGCCGGTGCTCGGTGGGGCCGAGGTCGTGACCGTCGAGGATCTTCATCCGGTAGCCGGGCAGCGGCTCCGCTGCAGCACCCCCAATCTCGTCGATCACCCCCGCCGCGTCGTTTGCCATCTCGCGGACCAGCGCCGCCGAGGTGATCGGTTCCATGCCGTCGAGCTTCTCGTAGACCGCTTGCACGGAGCCGGCGATCCCTTCGGCGTCCCGCCATGCCCGATGCACCGAGGGATAGACGCCGCAGACGACGGCGCTCATCAGATCGAACAGTGCCCCGAACGTCAGCTTCCGCGTGTACTGGACATCCGCCACCCGCTCGAAGAGGTCGTTTAACCGGCTCGCACTCAGCAAGCGGGCAGCGACGGCGCCGGCCATCGCCGTGATGGGGGATTTTTCCGTAAATCGTTGAAGTGCCTTGGGTAACACCGAACTCCCTTTCGGCGTGGCTCCGCCGGCTCCATCCGACTTTCCTTCAGTTTACTGCGCTGAGTGGGCACCTTGAAAGGCGTGGGTCCATCGCGCCCCGAGGGTTCACCCGGCTGCCACGAGCTGCGCCCTCCCGTGCGCGCTACCGGAACATCAAGCGGACATCACCAGCGGAAAAATCCGCTACGCCGGCGGAAGGCGAGTTACGCCCGTCTCGTTTCCTACGAGCCCAATCGTAACACGTGCTGGCTCCCGCCTGGGCCACAGCGGCATCCGAACACGTCCGCCCCGTGGTGACACGCGGGCGGGCCGACGAATCACAATCGACGCTCGACGAGACCCGCCGCTTCTCTCTTATCGACGCCCCACCTCTCCGCTCCCTCCGTCGGGAACCGACCCCGGAGCGGAGACCGTCGCGAAGAGATGCGGAGCAAGGTGCGATTGGTAACGGACGCCCCGGATTTGCCCGGTCCGGAGATCTCTGGCGCGTGCGGGGCAGCTTTCACTCCCGACTCGACCTACGTCCGCGGCCGAACTCTCTCCCCCATCACGTCTCGGAGACTCAGGCCGATAGACGAGGGCAATCGCATCGTTCGGAACCCCGGGCCTCCGAAGGCATGGCCCGGCCGCTGACACGCGTCCCTCACGGAGGCGATCGTGATGGTGAACAGCGCGATGTCCTCCCGGCACAGGCGTCCTCGCCTGTGCATCGCTTCGGCGCTCGCGCGGTGTTCGGAAATCCACCGGGCACCAGGCGCGGGTCCACGAATCGGTTCCTGCGACGCCTAATCGATCATCGTTGGCATTCACGCCTATCGCTGGAAGCGTCCCCGGCCATACAGGCGAGATCCCAAAGGTCCCGGGGGGACACCCTCGGTGGATCCCTCCGTGGGACGCCCGTGCCACGAGTACCCGCCAAAAGATGCTATCACCAGGGCCGGTAGACTGACCTTCATACCGACCGTCTTGCGAACCGGTCGAGATCGTTTCTACCTCGTCCATCGAGAGGAATTCCTGGAAGCGTGGGATGGGCACTTTGGGAATGGTGGCGGATGAGCGCGTCGCGGAGGTAGGGATTGGCGAGGATGTCCTCACGGTCTCGCTGATGGACGGCCGAACCATCTCGCGTCCACTGGCGTGGTACCCTCGGTCGCTCAACGCGACCGAAGCACAGCGGCGGAACTGCGAGATTTCCGGGGGCGGTTACGGGATTCACTGGCCCGAGATCGACGAAGAGATCAGCACCGACGGGTTGCTTCGCGGAGCTCCGCCCCCACGACAGACCGTCCCGGTCGAACCGCCCGAGAAAGGTGCGAAGGAAAGCGCGCCCAAGAAGAAAAAGACGCCACGAAAATCCGGCCGGAATAAGTAGAATGAGCCTCCCAATCTTCTCCCGACGAAACAGCACAGCGATCGCGGCTTCACCGCGATTTCCGAAGCGCTTTGAGCGGTTCCTGTCGTTCGATTTCCGAAGCGGGCGCGGCGACTCCAAAGCCTCCATGGCGTCGGCTACGGAAACAGGACTGTAGCCGAGCTCGCGAAGAGCCCGACCGGCACGGTCAGATCGTCAGCAGCGAAGAGGCGTCGCCAGCCGAGCCGAGCGGCGGTAGGAGCAACGACGGGTTGGCGGTAGCGGACGAGTTCGTCGGAGTGATGGCGCGCACCAACGGCCGAGAGCAGCCCCACACCCGCGGGGCGCCTCACTCGATGTTTACCGGAGCCTCGTCAACCTGCTCGATGGCGCCGACCCTCGTGACCGACTCCTCGGATTCCTTCACATGGAAGAACGTCCCGCCGACGGACACGTCCACCGTGATTGGGCCGTAGTCCGGGATCGTGACCTCGACGGCTTCCTTGTCACCGAGCGGCGCGTGCGCATAAACCAGCCACTCACGCTTCGGGGGATCCCCGACGACGCGCGCCAGCGACCAGACCGGCAGCTTCGTTGTGAACTTCCACGGCCGCTCCGGATCGAGGCTCGTCCGCAGCCGAAACCACCGGTCCTCGTCCTGGAACTTCGCGGGAACATTCGACTGGAACGGATGCTTGCGGGCCGTGTTGGGCACCAGCTCGCCTTTGCGCCAGAACCGTCTCAGCATTGGGTCCGCGTGGACGAGATCCACCGCGCGGATGATCTCCTTCATCTTCCACCAGTACTGCTCGTGTTCCGTCGTCGAGCTCTCCCACTCGCGCGCGACGCGGGGTCTGAGCATCCACATGCCGTATTGGACCCAACCACGATACCGCGGCCCGGTCGTCGGCTCATAGCCCTTCTCCTGATATTGCTCCGCTTTGTCACTGCCGCCATCCCAGTAAATCAGCTCGTACCAGTAGTCCGGCTTCAGCGCGAGGGCCCTCTCCTTCTGGAATACATGGTTCATGAAGGAGGTCTGGTCGCTCCAGAGGTTGAACATCGTCTGCTGCTGTTCCCACGCGTTGTCGTAGTAGGAGGCCAACCCGCCGTCCCATGCGTACCAGTTCCAGCTCGTCCGCGTTTTTGTCGCATCGGCCCAGCGAAGCCAGCCCCCGTCGCCGATCGGTTGATCGGGTCGGCCGAAGTGGGGCGGCCCGACGGAGCCGTACCCCATCACGAGGCTGTTCGCCTTCCACGCTCGCTCGTCGAAGCCCTCGCGGATGCCCTGGATCAGCCGGCGATAGCGCTTGATGTAGCCGTCGCCCAGGACACGCCGCTTGAAGGCGTCGCTGCGCCCTTTTCCATAGAGGTCCAGGTACCGCTGCGATGTCTCCACGTCGTGCCATTCCAGGTCGTTCGGCTCGTTGTTGGTCACCACGAGCACGAGGGGCGGGTCGGGATACGCCTCCTGGATCGCGCGCATCCCTTCGCTGGTCGCTAGCATCTTTCCGAGGTCCTCCCACGGCTCGACCGGCCCGAACGGGCTGATCTTGTCGACCCGCTCGGCCTTTGTATTCAGGACCCCGGGATGCTCCCGCGGCGGACGGCTCGTGAACTTCTTCCGGTGGTAAAACCGGCTCACCCACTGGTTTCCGTGAATGAGTGTCAGCGGGAGGTTCCATTTCCGGACCTGGGCGAGGCCGTCGGTCTCGCCCACGTTCGGCCCGGGCCATTCGAGGAACGGCAGGATGTGATGGCCACGGCGGATCAGGTCGACTTGGAACCCGAGGTGGAATCCGCTGGCATGCCAGTGGCCGGCCAAGGGCAGCGGCCTGCCGTCGGGATCAAGATTCTTCCGGAGCGCTTCCGCTCGGATTTCCTTCGCCGTCTCGGGTGTCTCGTCCGCGCGGGCGCTGCCTACGGCCAAGATCAGGAGGAGGCCGGCCGCGGGCAGGGTCGGTCGATGCAACTGTCGCACGAGCTTCCTTTCGTGATAGGATCATGGCCATGATGACGTACTCGCACAGCACCTTCCCACTGAGAGCGGGGTGGATCCCCGCCCCGCCCCGCACTTTCCAGAAGAAAAACGCCAGCCGCTGATCCGACCGCGCCTCGTCCGTGGCCGCGAGCAGGACGTTCGCGTCATGCGGGCGAGCCGCTCGAGGGTCGCCACCGTCTCGGAATTCAGGTCACGGGTATGAAGTGATTCCATATTGGTAACGTTTCGCTACCGCACACCGCGGCAAACGGACCGGTCCGGGCGCGACGCGATCTGCGGTCTAACCCCGGGGGCGTAAGGCAGCCCCCCGCCCGGCTCGCACGGGCCGCTTGGCCCCGCGACCAATCAGTTTCAGGCCCTCGGCTTCGGCCGCCGCGAGCAGACCATGATCGAAAGCGCCGAGGGCGACCTCGCTATCTTCCCGGTCGCGGACGACCAGGGAGCTGGCCAACTGCACGGCGTCCGCCGCTCGATGCGCGGGCCCCTCAGCAGCTCACACTCCCGGGCCACGACCTCGGGCCCCGGCTCGACGACATAAAAAGCAACGAGATCTGTCCGCGTCGCACGGGCGCTGCGAGCTCCTCGGAAGCTGGCTCACTCCACGTGCTATACGCCACCGCGTCGAGTCATCGCTTGCTTCGCCAGCAGTACCACTTCTGGTGGCGATCCGACCAAGCGATGAGTCTGATATCATCCCGAAGCGACCACGATCCCGCGCCGCATACCAGATCCCTCAGCTGTTCCAAGGGACCACCATCTTCGTCCGACTTCTGTCCTTTCTTCTTGACCTCTGCTACGGTCAGCTTGGGATCAAGGTTGTCCAACCTCTGATTCGCCATTTTCCTCTCCTTCAGTACTGACAACCTCGTAGAAGTATTCCACGGCAGCAATGACGTCGGGGTGTGCACGGAAGGCTTTATCGAACTCCTTAAAGATCGCTCGCTGCTTCTCGTAATGACGGTGGAGTTGGTCGACCTCCGACGGCTTGATGGTGTCAGCTTGTTCCTCGTCTTTGGATTGAAAACGAAGCGTGGCTCCTGCGCGAAGGACCTCAACTGCTGCGGCAAGATTTTCTGTGGACTGCTTCCAATGCTTTAGAAGCACCGGAAGAGCCCGAAACTTCTCGTACGGGATTTCCGGGAGCTCCGTTGCCTTAATTACGGCGGACTCCGACTCCGTCGCCGGCTCAAAGCGATATTTCGGATCAAGGCTTTTGCGCTCCTCTGTAGCGAGCCTCGGAATCAATCGCTGGAGCCTTTTTACATGGGCTTGAGCTTGAGGATCTTCCTCCAAGTCCTTCAGTCGACCCACGGCATCCGCAATTGCGTCGTATACGAGACGAGTCTTCTTTCCTTCGACCTCAGCTCCAAGCTCAGGCCCGTGGCTTGCACTAGCCTCTTCAGCGCTGTCCGCCATCAAGGCAACCGCCCCACCGGTCCTCACGGCCGTCTCTCCCACCGCGAGCCGCTGCCTGACCCCAAAATTGGCGCTCGGACCCGCTTCCTGGCCGTCGGCGCTCACGTCCGCAGCGACTTCCCCGAGCACCTCGGCGGTCGGCTTGGGACTGTGGTTCGAGACGCCTTCTTCGATGAGCGGAGGCCCGAACACCCACTGCAGCATCCCTGAGGGACTCGTCTGCCTGTTGTATGTCACCGTCTTGCTCGTCGGCACGAAGAAGAACTCGTGGCGAAGATACCCCAGCTTCAACTCGTAAACTTGAGTCTTCGGGTTCTGCGCGACGAAAAGACCGATGCCCGTCTCCGTATTTGCGAAGACGTTTTCGCGATTCAGTCGTTCCGTACAGCCGCCAAAACTCGCCGCGACGAGGATTGCCACGGAAACGAGGCATGTTCGCGGTGAACTCTCGCCACCCATTCACCCGTCCTTTCCAATGGAAGTTGCCGGAGTCTGGCGCGGGGCTCGACGAGCGTTTACCCGCAGATCGTGATTTCTTCTCCGAAGGTCGATCAGGAGGTTGGCCCGTGGTGCAACCTCGAGGACCTCCGATTCGGCGTAGCCCACCACGAAGGCCGCTGGGCGCGACGCCGGATGGAATAGAACCCCCATGCTTTGAATCCGTCGCGCTCGGGCGTCCAGGCCGTTTCCGACTTTGTGCTTCCCGCTCGTATCTTTCGTCGTCACCACGCCGAAGCCGAAGACAAGATGATTCCGCGTTCCGTCCTTCGACTGCCAAGCGCAGCCCGGTTGAAAAAGGCCAGCCAAGACGATCAAGGCGAAGATGCTCTTCCGATTTACTTGCACAGCTCGACCCTTGGCCTAGTTCTTTGCAGTGTACTACTGGTCGGGGACCGCGCCAACCCTCAGCGACCCGTCGCAGCCGATGTCCGGTGTTCGGGACCGCGGCCGGATGACCGCATCGTGCCGTCTCGCCACCGATGCTCGCGATGACCAGACCGCGGCGCCAGCCATGGCTGCGTCGGGCGCGGATGCGGACGCGATTCTGCGATCCCCGCCGCGGACGAACCGGCAGGAGCCGGGTCTCTCCTTTGACGGAACCCCTCTGGCTCGTGGCCCACGGCGGAGACCCCCGGCGGCGGCATGCCGGAACTCCTGGGCTCCGAGCTGGACAGGGCCTCGCACGTCGTCGCGGTTGAGCGGCACCATCTGGAGCCGGTGTCGCGCAAGTCCCTTCGCTCCCGCCCACGCGGTCGCGCCGTGGGCTCCGCTCCTACCCCCCGCCCCGGAGCCGTTGCAGCGCGTCGAGGACGGGCTGGACCTTCAAGGCGGTCTTGTACGGGATCAGCCGATCCGTGTCCGCGTCCGGTTTCACCGACGCCTCGGGGACCGCGAGGAGGATGCGGTGGTCCGGGAAGCGGGTGAGCGTCCGCCGCTTCTCCTCGAGATACTCCGCCGTCCAGAAGCCGACGATCTCCAGGAGCACCTCCGTGCCGTCGTCGTGGCGGAAGAGAAAATCCGGGACGAAGGTCTTCTGTCGGTCGTGGAGGATGACCCCCTCGCGGTGGAGGGTCCAGCCGTCGCGGCGCTCGCCGAACTTGCGGGCGAACTTCGCCTCCACCGCGGAGTCGAACGGCTCGGGGCGGGTAAGGTGGCTCCGGTAGCCGTCCGCCGACGAGAGGTGGAGCCACGCGGGCCGTCCCCACGGCGTCCGGAGCTCGGCACGCATCTGCCAGCCCCGACACGTGAGCAGCGGGGCCACCAGACGGGCGAACTGGATGCCGTACCGGCGCGTGGGGAGCAGCGACGACGCCGGGCCCGTCAGGTCGATGCGGTAGCTGCCGTCGGGGCGGCGGGAGATGTCGTGGAGGAGCTTGGCGAGCTTGACGTGGCGGACGATCCTTCGGAAGTCCTCGCGGGCCCACACGGTCAGCCGGTGGGCCTTGTACAACGCCGCCTGGAGCTGGCCGACGTTGTACGCACGGAGGAGAGCGGACGGGTCCTCGTAGCCGTCGAAGCGCTCCAACCGCTGACAGGCGAGCACGTCCGCGTAGAGGTCGCGGTCGATCTCTCCCCACGGCCGTCCCGTGGACTCCGCGACGGCCTGCTTCACCTTCGCCTCCGTCTGCTCGAAGAGACGGTCGGGACGCTCCACCAGCGGGTGGTACCTCGCCGCCTCGCGAAAGACGCGGAGGCGGAGGTCGGACGCCCCCGGCGCCTCCTGATAGCGGGCCGCGTCGTCGAGGAGCTTGCAGAACGCCGCGATCCGCCGGGGTGGACAGTTGGGCTCGTCGTGGAAGATCGCCTCCACCCGCCGGTGGAGCTCTCGACGAGGACGGCCGACGCCGCCGCGGTAGACAGCGAGCATGGCACGGGCGTAGTCCAGGTAGTGGGCGTGGGTGTTCTTCCCCAGCCGATCCGGGACCGCCCGGTTGCCGTTAAAGACGACGATGGACTGTTCGCTGGTAAGCATCGTTGCGGCGTCGCTTGCGGGAGCGTTGGGTCTCGCCCGTGGTCTGGCAGACCACTTCGTAGAGGACCGCCCGGGCGGGTCCCTGTCGCCGGAGGATGCGGCCGAGCCGCTGCTGGGCCTGTCGCGTCGACGCGTGGCCGCCGATGACCACCGCTACCTTCGCCTCGGGCACGTCCACGCCCTCGTCGAGCACCTGGTTGGCCACCAGCGCCGGGAACTCGCCGCGGGCGAAGCCGTCGAGGACCGCGTGGCGCTCCCCCTTCGGCGTGTGGGAGAGGATGGTGGGGAGGAGAAAGCGGCGGGAGACCTCCATGGCCATGGTGTTGGACCCGGCGAAGACGATGACACGCTCGCCGGGATGGAGGCGGAAGAGGTCCTCGAGGACACGGAGCTTCTCCGCGGCGCGGTCCTCGATCGCCTCCTTCTGGTGATACGCCTTGAACGCGTGGCGGGCCTGCGGGTCCTTCCCCACCTCCTTGCAGAGGTCCTGCCAGGTGTATCGGGGATACTGCTCGCGTCGCTCCGCGACGAAGGTGCGGAGCACGGACGTGCACCGGTCGTACTGCTCCTGCTCGTCCTCGCCGAGCGCCACGGGGACGCGGACCACGTCGAAGTCCGCGAGCCGCTCGCCCCGCGCCCGGTCGAACGAGAGGCGGTAGGCCACGGGGCCGACAAGCCGCTCCAGGTCCACGTGGCGGCCGTCCGCCCGCTCGGGCGTCGCCGTCAACCCCAGCCGCATCCGCGCCGGCGAGAGCTCCGCCGCCTCCCGTCGACACACCCCGGGCAGGTGGTGGACCTCGTCGAAGATGAGGAGGTCGAAGCGGGGGCCGAGGTCGGGCATGTGGAGGTAGGCGCTGTCGTAGGTGGTGACCGAGAGCGGGCGGAGCGTGTAGCGGTTGTCCCCGATGATGCCGGCGTCGTAGGCGAGGTGGTCGCGGATCCGCCGATGCCACTGATACATCAGGTCGCGGACCGGCGCCACCACGAGGGTCGCCCGCTTCACCCGCTCGACCGCCGCGAGCGCCACCACGGTCTTGCCGGTTCCCGTGGGCATGACGATCTGCCCGCGGCCGCCCTGCTCTTGCCAGGCGTCCAGCGCCTCGCCCTGCTCCGCCCGCAGCGGGGGCACCGTCGCGTCGGAAAGGGGGAGGCTCGCCGGAGCGGGCATCTCGGACACCCACCCACCGGGGCACACCCGCTCCAGCGCCGCTTCGACGCGTGGCCGCTCGATCGCCTCGCACCGCCAGGCGCCCACTCGCGCGTCCCACCGACACGGCCAGTCCGCCGGCGGCGTCTCGACGCCGCGGACCAGCAGCGTCCCCCTGTCGTAAGCGAGGGTCACCGGCGCCGCCATGGGTCGCATGATACGACGGTGTCCCGGCGCGGGGGATACCTCTCACCTGGTCGCACGGTTGCTGACGACCGAGGGGGGATTCAGACGTCCACTCGCGGGGCGCTTGCGGCCGAAGCTTTGACCGAATCGAATAAGATTCCGTTCCGTGGAGGCCACTGGGCGTGGCCGACCGTCAGAGTGCGGCGGTTGCCGAGGAATGACGAGAGGGACGACATGGCCGAAATCACGAGAGGACGAGCCGGCCAACTGATGCGGGGGGTCTTCCAGATCCTGAAAGAAAACCCCGAAGGCCTGCATGCCAAGGACGTGTTGGAGCGTCTCGAGCAGGTGGTTCGGCCGACGGATTTCGAGAACGGCGTGTACCCGGCAAACCCGAATTTCCGTCGTTACGAGAAGATCGTCCGATTCCACTCGATCGCCGCCGTCAAAGCCGGGTGGCTCGTGAAAGACAAGGGCCAATGGTCGCTGACGGAACAAGGACGGCGGGCCTACGAGCAGTTCTCCGATCCGGAAGACTTCGCGAGAGAGGCGGGCCGGCTCTACCGAGAGTGGAGGAGAAGCCAGCCCGAGCCAGACCAGGGAGGCGAAGACGATGATTCCGCGGAAGCCTCTGCGACGCTCGAGGAGGCGGAGGAGGCCGCGTGGACAGAGATCCAAGACCCTCTCAGCGAGATGAATCCGTACGATTTTCAGACCATGGTCTCGGGCCTGCTCCGTGCGATGGGGTATCACGTGACCTACCAGTCTCCGCCGGGCCCCGATGGGGGGATCGACGTCTTCGCTCATATCGATCCGCTCGGGGTCAGTGGCCCCCGAATCAAGGCGCAGGTGAAGCGGAGAGCGGACCGCATGTCTGTGGACGCGGTTCGAGCGTTCATGGCGGTCCTCGCCGAAGGAGATGTGGGGCTCTTCGTCTCGACAGGCGGATTCACTCGCGATGCGGAGGAAGAGGCGCGCGGCCAAGAACGTCGGCGGATCACGCTCCTCGATCTCAAACGTTTTTTCGATCTATGGGTCCAGTATTACGCGCAGATCCACGAGACCGCGCGCCGGCTCTTGCCCCTTCGACCGGTCTATTATCTCGCCCCGAACACGTGAAGGAGGAGCCGCGCCATGTCGCGGCAGTCCGCGGCCCGAACCGGTCGTGGTTCGGTCGGCGCTCACGTGTTCTATCCTCGTCACATACATCGGGCTGGAGCTTCAGGCGCCCTCGCATCGGGCGGGAGGACGCTCTTGGGCCGGCGGAGCACGGCGGCGAGAGACGACAGGCGGTGGACCGCCGCCTCGACGCGTGGCCGCTCGATCGCCTCGCACCGCCAGGCGCCCACTCGGTCGTCCCATCGACACGGCCAGTCCTCCGGCGGAGTCTCGAGGCCGCGGAGCAGCGGCGTCCCCCTGCCGTACAGGGTCACCGGTCCGGCTATAGCTCAGATGATAGCTGCTTCCACGACGGCGCTTCCCCATCGCGGGGCGACCGCTGCGGGAGGGAGTAGAGAGCGGCGAGGAGAAAACGCCGCCGAGCGGTCTCGCTCCCGCTTCCGTCTCCGCCTGCAATCGCACTAGAATCGTTTACATTCCTGGAGACGGCCACGATGACGACGATCGCTTCGCCCAGAGAACAGAGGGTCCTCCTTCACGGCAGCCGCTGGTCGACGGACGCGGCGCTCGTCTCCGACATCGCCGGCCGCGGGGTCCGGCTGACTTATGACAGGGGGAGCCTTGAGATCATGTCCCCGTCGGTCGAGCACGAATGGGTCAAGAGGCTAATCGGTCGGATGGTCGAGACCCTCACCCTCGAGCTGGCCATCCCCGTCCGCAGCGGTGGGTCCACCCCCCTCAAGGAAGAGCTCGCCGAGCGGGGCCTCGAACCGGACGAGTGCTACTACGTCGACAACGAGCTGGTGGTGCGGGGTCGGGAGGATCTCACACTCGAGTCCGATCCTCCGCCGGACCTGGCGGTGGAGGTCGAGATCTCCCGCAGCGCACTCGACCGGATGGGAATCTACGCGACCCTTGGCGTGAGCGAGGTGTGGCGTTGCGACGGCACACACCTCCGGATCGAGCGGCTCCGCTCCGACGGAGCCTACGAGCCCTGCACCCACAGCGTCTGCTTCCCGGACCTCGCCGCCACGGAGGTAGATCGCTTCCTCGCGAACCGCCATGGCACCGACGAGACCACCTGGGCCCGATCCTTCCGCGACTGGGTCCGTGGGACCATGTGCTGACGCGGCGGACCATCGCTGCCGGGGGCGAACACGTCGAGGTCCGACGAACGACTCAGTACAGCCCGCCGACTGATTTCCAGTCGGTCCGGGCGACTCGCTCCCGTTGCGAGCCCCATCGAAATACACGAGCCGGACCACGTGCCCTGACACGAGCAGTGCGGACCTTCCACCTCCGCGGTGGCCGTCCGCCGCTCTCTACCCGTCCCCGCCGGATGCCTTTTTGGCGTCGCCGCTCGTCGGTGCGTCGAATCTTTTCGCCCGGCGCTCGAGGTGACGGTCGACCGTCGCGAGCCGCTTGCCGAGCCGCTCGGCCGATTTCTCGACGAGGCGGCGACGGGCTTTCGCCGAGGCGTCACGAACGCGTCTGAGCTCCGCGACGATCGGATCCAGCGGGCGGTCGAAGACCTCGGGGCGGTCGCCCTCGACGAGCTTCTCCCAAATCGGCTCCGCACGCTCCAGGTGGTCCCGGAGAACCGCCCAGCGGACGGAGCGGGGGTACGGGCTATCCTCCTTCGCGTAGGCCTTGTACGCGGCGCGGAGCTCGCGGAGGTGGGTATAGGCCTCGGGGATGCCGAGCAGTCGGTCCGCCGTCCGCCAGCGGCGACGAAGGGCCGTCAGACGCTCGCCGACCGCGTCGAGATCTCCTTTTCGGGCGTCGCGGAAGAGCTTCTCCAGGAGGGCGTTGGCACCGGTGAGGCACTCCTGCCAACGCTTCCGGGCGACGCCGGAGCCGGCGGGCGGTCGCGTGTAGAAGGCCGAGTGGAGCGCGAGCCAGCGTTGGACGAGGCCGTGGACCGTCTCCGTCACGCGGTCGGGGCGGTCCGCCCGGAGGGCCGTCTCCGCATTTACAGCCCCGACGAGGATCTTCTCCATCTTGCCGTTGTACTCGGCGAGGCTGTCCGGCTTGGCGGCGACGCCGCAGAACGCACAGTCGCAGGCCATTGCCGCCCCGGCGAACGGGCCGGTCAGCAGCGCGGCGGCGACGGCCCACGCAACGGGCGGACGCACACCCTGCTTGCTTCCCTCATTCATCGCGGGGCTCCTTCTCTTGTTTCGAGAGCGCGCGGAGGTGCGACGGCCGGTGGAACGGCGGATAGAGCTTGTGCATGGCCTTGACCCGCTTTTTCCGAACGGGGCCGTCCCGTCGGACCATCGACCGCATCATGCCGACGAGCTTGTCGAGGCGCTTCTCGAAGCGCTCTCGCTCCTTCGGGCCGAGGAGCCGCGTCCGCGCTGACGCGAACTGCTGACGTCGCTTCGACAAGCGATCGAGAAGCTCCTTTTCGAGTCGCTTCCGCACTTTCGGCGTGACGGAGCGGGCCGTCTTCGCGGTGCCGCGGAGACGGAGGAACGCGAACGTGCCGGGCGGGTAGCCCGAGGGCTCCTCGAGAGCGCCGACGGCTTTCCGGGCCTTCTCCACCCACGCCGCCGCCCGGTCCACGTGTTCGTTTTCGAGCGCCTTCGCCGCTTTCTTCCGGAGCGCCGCGAGTCGGTCCGTCGTCTTCTGCCACGCCGCGATCTTCTCCGCGTCCTCCCACGCCGCCGGATACGGCGGGAAGCTGCCGTGGCGGGCGAGGAGGACGTCCGCGTTCTTCAGCGTACGGCGGAGCAGCCTCTCCTCCGCCGCCCGAAGGTCGTGGCGGCCCGCGAGCGTCGCCGCCTCCGCCGTCCCGAGAAAGTGGATGGTCGACCGGGTGAAGTGGCGGTGGCGGGGGCCGAAGTCCGCCGAAGCACTCGCCGCGTCGGCTCGGCCGGCGGCGAGGAGGGCGACCGAGAGAGCCGCCGCGGAGAAAAGCGCTCGGCTCGTCCGCGGACGGGTCGGCCGGGTCGGCCCGACTCGGCGGGGAACGGCGCACCGAGCCCGGACCGCTGGAACGGAATCGTCCCGGACAGCGGGCACTGGCAGACAAGCTGCCAGTGGCACCCGTCCTTGTGACCGGCGGGAACGTGTGGGAAGTCGAATCGTCATGGTGTCACTCGCTGTCGCGCCGTGTCGGTTGCCCGTCGCGTCGTTCGGCGACGTCGAATCGATCCGTCGACGTCGTCCGATCAGCTCCCGTCGTCGCCGATCCGCATGAAGCGGAACCGTCGCTCCTCGGTCCACTTTTCCCACCGTGGCTCGTCCTTCCAACGGCGGTAGGTGTCCTCCACCTCCGTCGCGAGCTTGCGGTCGACCTCGGCGTCGCCTCCCTCGATGCGGATGGTCCCCGACGGGAGGCCCTCGCGGGCGAAGCGGACCACGATCCGCCGGCCGTCGAGCGAGAGACGTACCTTCGCTTGGTCTCCCTCGACGCCTCCCGTCACGGGAAGCGCCGGCTCGCCGCCCGACCCCGTCCGCAAGACCGTCAGAAACTCCACGGCGTCGCCGTCGGTTCGCTCCTTCTCGGCCGGCCGGACCTCCAGGACGCGCTGAGAGACGGCCCAGCGGAACCCCTTGTACTTCGCGTTCTTCCGCGGGTCGATCGCCTCCACCCGAATCTTTTCGGGCAGGAGGAAGCGGCCGGCGAGGCGTGCCTTCCCGTTGGCGACGGTGAAGCGGTTGTCCTCCCCCACCGACAGGTCCGGCCCCGTGGCGGTGACCCAGCGGACCGCCCCCGCGGACGGGCCGGGCCGCACGCGGTCGTAGATGACGGCGACGTCGGGGCGGACGAAGACCACCTGGCGGTACGCGGACCTCACGTCCTCCGGTCGCCAGGCGTTGGTGGTGTCCCCCGCGACGTAGTCGAACGCGGGCGACGTCTCGAAGGCGACGAGGCGACCCTCCCTCACGAACGGATGGCGGGCGTGGCTGTGGAAGCCGAGGGCGTAGTAGGGATTGCCCGCCGCCGGCGCGACGTAGCCGGCGAGACGGCGGTCGCGGCTCATGTAGTGGGCCTTCGCCGGCGGGTGGCGCCGCATGACCAGATTCTGTCGCATGCCACGGGGATGGCCGACGTTGGTTCGCCACCACGAGCGCCACTTCTTCCCGACCACCACGGTGTTCCCCCACGACGGGACGGGCTGGCCGTGGTCCACGCCGAGGCCGCCCGTCCCGAGGAGGAGCCGCCCGCCTTTCATCAGCTCCAGATGGCCGGGCCGCCCACGGTAGACGACGTCTCGGACGCCCGAGGTGAAATAGAGCCGCGTGCGGTCCGGCTCCCACGAGGAGGCCATCACCGCCTCCCCCTCCCCCTCGAACACCGTGGTCGGCGGAAGCTCCTTCGGGTCGACGTCGGGGATGTCCGGGTCGTACCAGCCGAGGGCCACGAACAGCGGAACCATGGCCGCCCGCGCCGGCTGGGCGTCCATCTCCGCCCGCACGCGCTTCTCCTCGGCGTCCGGGTCGCCCATGAGCCGGACCAGCTCCTTCCACTTCTCCCCGTCCGGGGGCATGGGGTGGTCCGCGATGGCGGGGACGAGGTTCCGCATGACACGCGAGCCGAAGTACGACCCCGTGTCCGCGGAGATCTGGCTCGGGAACGCGTCCTGCTTGTCGTATCGCGGCTGGACGTAGAGCTGGTGCGTGATCAGCCCACCGAGGGCCGTCCCGGTGAAGAGGGCCTCGTCGTCGAAGAAGGTGCGGCAGAAGAGCAGCGCTCGCGAGACACCCTGGAGCGGACAGGCGCACCCCGTCCGCGTGCTCAGCCACCAGTTGCCGCCCCGCTTCCCTCCGTGCACGGCGAAGTAGCGACGGACGTTGGCCGCCCACTTGCCGTGGCGGTAGACCGCACCACGCATGCGAGCGGTCAGCGGACGGTCGACCGCCATGAGGCTCTGGGCGAGGTTGGGGCTCCGGCCGAGCGAGTCCGCGTATCGCTTGGCGGGAGCGGGGTCGAGGCTCTCCTTCACCGACGCCCGGATGTCCTCGAGGACCACGGGGATGCTCGGAAAGGCGTTGTGGACGTAGGAGTGGCCGGTGAGGTAGTGGCGGTGGTCGGGGAGGAGCGACTCCACACGGCTCGTGTAGTACGCCCTGGCGTCGCCGCGGCTGAGCCAACCCATCATCTGCGCCGCGAAGACGGGCCACTTGTTGACCGCCTCGTTCTTGTACTCCGGGGTCGGGTAGGACGCGAGAAACTTGTCCTTGGCCGGGAGCAGGCTTCCGCTGTCCAGCCGCCAGCGGAGCCAGTCGCGATAGCGGCGGAAGAGCGTGGCGTGCTCCTTCATGCGCTCGCGGATCGCCGGCCGGTCCTCGGCGCGGGCGAGCAAGCGGGGATGGCCCAGGCGGGGGAGCTTCACGAAGGTCACCTTGCGTGCGGTCGTGCCCCGCTCCGTCTCCACGCGCACCCGGAGGTGAAAGATGCCCGACGCGTCGAGGTCCGGCCGAAGGGCGCGACGCACCGTCGCGTCGGCGCCGACGCGGACGCTCCGTTCACCGCGGGCGAGCTCCTCGCCCGCGACGTCGGTGACGACATGGCGGACCTCTGCCTGGATCGGCCGTCCGCTTCGGTTGGCCACCCGCGTCTCGAACGCGACCGCCTCGTCCCGCGCGAACGTGCCGGAGTACGTGGTCAGCGAGACGGAGCCGTGGGCGTCGCGAGGGAGCGGAGCGAGCTCCAACTCCAGCGGGGGCTCCTCGGTCACACGGAGTGCGTCGAGCCGAGCGAAGCGGCTCCTCGCGTGGACCTTCAGCACGTGGTCGCCGGGTTCCACCGTGATCCGCGGCGCGTTCCATCGGCGGAAACGGTCCGTGCCGTTGACGAGCACGGTGCCGTCGTGCGGCGCGATCCACGTGTTCCGCGTCCAGTCGAGGCGGCGGCCGCCGTCCACGGTCAGCGAGATCGTTCCCGCTGCGTCGCCGGGGCGGAGGCGGGCCGGCTCCTCGACCCGATGCGGGTCGGTCACCGCGCTGGTGTCGACCCATTGCTTCCCGACGCGGAGGGCGTGGCTCGCGCCCTCCGTCCGGACCGTCTTCCCCGCCGCCGTCACCTTGCTTCGCCGCGAGTGCGACGCCGCCCGCACACGCTGCTCGCCCATGTTCCGGGCGTTGCCCTGGACCGGCGGAATCTTCGCCTCCGGCTGGTCGGCGGCCGGGCCAAGTCGGTCGAGGCCGCCCGCGTCGTACGCGAGGACGGGCATCCGGAGGAGCACGCGGACCGGCGTCTCGAACGACGGCGCCGGATACGCCTGCCAACGGCGGGGCCCCACTCGCGCATACGACGGGTAGAGCTTCACCCGCTTCATCGTCCGCGGGGCCGTCTTCAGTTCCGCCGTCGCGACGACGCGGCTCTTGTCCACGTCGACCGCGACGAGCGAAGCGGGATCGCGCGTCGTGACGATCACACGGCCGTTCGCCCTTGCCACCGCGATCGGCTCGCCCGGCAGGTCCACCGTAGCGACGACGTCCGGCTTCTCCGTGTCGATCACGACGAGACGCTCGCCCGCCGCGTCGGCGGCGTAGACCTTCTTCGCGTCGGGCACCGCGACGAGGTCCGCCACGGAGCCGCCGGCGTCCACCGTCGCGACGAGGCGCTCCTCCGCCATGTCGAACAGGCCGACGCGGCCCGCGAGCGGCGCCGAGAACGCGAGCGTGGAGCCCACCTCGTCGAGGACCGACGGACCTTTCTTCGACGGCCGGGCGTCCGGCGGGTCGGCCTCGTCCGCCGGCTCGGTGACGTCCGTGACGTCGAAGGCGGCGTGGGCGAACCGCGACCCGCCGTCGCCGCCGCGGCTCCGCATCTGGAGCTTGCCGGCCTTCTCGCTGTAGAACGTCTTCTCGATGTCCCGGAAGTCCGACGGGTGGTCAATGGGAAGGGAGCGGGGGAACGCGGCGCGGTCGCGGAGCTCGGCGTAGAAGGTGAACCGGTCCGCGGGCTCCGCGTCGAGGGACGCGGGGTCGTAGAGGACCGGCATCGGGCGGACCACCAGGCGACGTTCGCCGTCGCGGGAGACCCCCTTCACGGCGCGCGGCGGGAACGGGAGGGACGCCTTCTTCACCACCTCGTGGGACTCGGTGTCGATGGCGACGAGGACCCGGGCCGCCTTGCACGCGACGAACACGCGTCCGCCGTGGCGGGCGACCGCCCACGGCTCCGCCGGTACGGAGATTCGCCGCACCACGCTTCCGTCGGCCGGGTCGAGGACTGCCACCTGGTCGCGGGCCGCGTCCGCGACGTAGATGCGTCCCGCCGCCGCGACGAGGTCGAGCGGGTAGCCGCCGACGTCGATCGGCGCTTCCAGCTTCCCCGCCGCCGCGTCGACGACGCCGACCCGACCCGCCGCGGGCGCCGCGAAGAAGACCCGGTCCTCGTGGGCGACGAGCGCGGTCGGGCCCACCACGCGGTCGAGCGGTCGCGGAAAGCGCTTCGCGGGCCGTCGGCTGCCGTGGCGCCACCACTGGGGCCAGAGGCGGAGGGTCATCCGCCGCGGCGCGTGGAAGCGGAAGCGAAGCGTCGTCCGCTCGCCCTCGCCGCCGCTGTCCGCATACGCGCCGCCGTTCGCGGCGGTCCGCTCCACGGTTTCCCACCCGTCGGCCGGGGCGGCCTCCGCCTCCCAACGCACGGGCTTGTTTCCCGTCGGGACGGCGAAGCCCGCCGCAAAGGTCGGGGCGGCGGCCCATCCGACGGCGAGGGCGACTCCTACGGCCGTCACCCGACGGACCGCGGCGTGTGTCTTCGCTTGGAACATGGCGCTCTCCGGAGATGACGCGGCTCGGAGCAACGGCCGCTCACGCTGGACAAGACTGCGTGCCGGTACAAGCCCGCCGCCGGGCGGCTCACCCGGCGTGATGAAAATCGACCCGAGAGCCGTCCCCATCCCACGCTTTTCAACCGGCGTCGCGCCGGGAGGGCTCCGCTCCCGCGGAGCCCTCTTAGAACGTGTGTGGGAAGCGCTTCTGGCTTCGCCCTGCTGCGGCGGCGGGTCGGCGTCGGCCTGTCCCGACGGGACACAGCCCGGCAGCGCCTGCTTCGGCCTCCTTGCCAGCCACGCCTTGCGACGGGGTCGGGCCGACGAATCGCTTCTCCCACACGTTCTTAGGAGCGGAGCCAGGCGTCGCGGTCGGCCCCAACGCGTCTCCTGCCGGCAAGCCCGAGGCGGAAGAAAAACGACGTGCCGCACGGCGCCCCGGTGAGCCGAGGGTTCTTCCCCGCGGCTCACCCCGGTAGCTCCTCGACGGCCTGCGTCAGCTCCGCGAGCTCTCCGTCGATCCAAGCCAGCTCTTGCTCGATTCCGGCCTTCTTTTCCTCGAGGGCGTCCCGCCGGCGGTCGAGCTCCGCCCGCAGGTCCGCGTGGGCGAAGCCGCTCAGCGCGGACTCCTCTTGGGCCTCCGCCGGAGCTTCGGCGCGGTCCTCACCTTCCGAAACCGTCTCCTCGGCCGCCCCTTCGAGACCGTCGGCGAGTCCCTCGCCCTCGCCGCGATCGGTCGTTCCCCCCTCCATCTCTTGGGCTTCCGCGTGGACGTTCCCGTCGCCCGGGCTCTCCTCGGCCGCGGTGGAGACCGCCTCCGCCGGCTGCTCCCGCGGCTCGCCCTCGCCCGGCAGCGGCGCGTCGGCGCGGTAATAGTCGATGGTTCGCCGGCGGAAGCGGCGGCGGATCTGACCGATGGAGCGGGCCACCGCTCGCGTCGACCGAAACCGCTTGGCCTGCTCGCGGTCGTGGGTGAACCCGACCCGAGAGCCACCCCAGAACTCCTGGCGGTGCCAGTCCGCCACGATCCACTCGATGTCCCCCTCCCGCTGCGACGGGCCTTGCTCGAACGACATTGCGCGCATCCGACTGGTCCTCCGTGTCCTCACTCGCCGAGCCGAGTGGGGACCGTATCAAGGGGACGCCTCCGGTCCAGCGTGGACGGCCTCTCGGGGTCGAACCGCGAGACCGCCGGAGCACCCCCTCTCCCCGGCTCGCCCCGTGCGGCTCGCTCGGCGGGGGACCGAGCGACGGGGCCTTTTCCCGAATGGCCGTCCATCGCCACGCGATCGGAGCTCGCGCCGAAACGGGAGTGGATGGGAATCGAACCCACCAGGGACATGGTTCACATGTCCCTCGACGGATTTGAAGTCCGCGGCGGGGGACGGCGCAAGCTCCGCCGCCGACGGATCTTGTGAAGACGGGCCCGAAGGCGTGGACGGGGATTTGTCCGGACCGGCCGCCGATGTCCGGCGGATCGCGGCCGCGCTCGAGGCGCTGCCGGCGGACGAGCGGGAGGCGGTGGCCGAGCACGTGGAGGCGCTCGCGAAGCTGTCGCCCAAGCGGCGGGCGGCGATCCTGGCGCTGACCGCGGAGGCGTGAGGCCGTCCGCGGCCGTCGGCTGGGACCGGCGGACCTACGAGAAGGCGAAGGCGGCGCGACGGCCGGCGGGACGCGCGGGAGCACTGTCGCGCTATCGCCCCGGGGAGCTGAGGAAGGACGACCGCGGGGCGCCTCTCCGCATGGCGGCGACGTGGCGGCCCCTCCGTCGCCCCTCACAGCGTGAAGCGAAGGAGCCCGGCCCCCGTAGCCGGCGATCGCGGGAGGCCGTGAGCGGCGATCCTGTGGCCCAAAACGGATGGCGCGCCCCGAGGGTGCCATGGCCCGCCGCGCGGCCGCGGAGGCGAAGGACGGGAGTGGCGTCGCCCCGAGGCCGACGCCCGGAAGAGGCCGGGCGCACTTCGACCCGCCGAGTTTGTGTCCAGGTGACGTCCAGCGGCGCGCCCCGGGGCGCGGACCGACCCCGCGAGGCGACCCACCGCCCCGCCGACGCCAGTCTGCGAGCCACGGCCGGGCACGGCCCGACCGTCCGTCGCCCCATGGCCCGCGATGGTGAGGCGCGATCCTGTGGAGCCTGCGGAACGGGGGAGTCCGGCGCGCCCCCGACCGGCCTTGCGTGGACGAGCCCGGCCCCTTACGCGCGGCGCGGCCGCGAACAGACCCGCAACCGCGGCCGGGACTGGCCGGCGGCGAACCGATCGCGGAGAGCGCCCGGGAGCACGGCGCCGCCGCCGAGACGGTCCGGAGCCACGTCCGTCGGGCGCTCGAGGATCGGGCGGCCGCCGAGCCTCGACGCGAGCGGGCCGTCCGCGAGGCCGCCCGGCGACTCGCGAACCAGGCGAGGGCGGAGGCGGAGCGGATCGCGGGTGAGCACGACGCGGACGCCGACGCGATCGAGCTGGAGATTCTGGAGGCGATGGGCTGACCGACGAACCGGCGGGCGCGCGACCACGCGGACCCTCTTCGACGGAGGGATATCGACGCGTAGCCGGCGGAAAAATCTGTCGGACGACTGGACCTACCGCTAGTCGCGCGCTATACCTAAGTAGTGACTCAGTGTCACAAGGGCGGGGAGATGTGGGAGATGGGTACCACGGATGGTGCCAACGTCTCAGAGAAAGAGTCTCGATGAGAGTGATCAAGCCAGGCCGTATTCGAGAGTATGCGGCGCAGCACCCCTCAGCGGAGAGATCCCTCTGGCGGTGGTTGAAACTGGTGAAACAGGCGAGATGGCGTTCGTGGCCCGAGGTTCGACAGACCTTCAGCCATGCGGACTCCGTGAGGGTAAACAGTGGGAGGACGGTGGTGGTCTTCAACATCGCGGGGAAGGACTACCGGCTGATCTGTGCGGTCCACTACGCGGGGCACGAGAAGCCCGGAAAAGTCTTTGTGGGTGAGCTCTTGCCCCACAGCGAGTACTCGAAAGGTCACTGGAAACAGAAGCACTGATCGTAGGAGCTTTGAAAATGGGCACAAAGACCCGCAGCGACGCGTTCCGATTCGACGAGCTCCCCGACAGCATCGTGGAGCTGTGTCGGCTGCACCCGCCCCGGCCGATCCACGATTCGGCTGAGCTGGAGCAGGCCACCGCGATCATCGACGCGATGGCGGGCCACGACTTGAACGACGACCAGGAGGACTACCTGGACACTATTTCAACGTTGGTCGAGCAGTACGAGGCTGAGCACGACCCTGTGGATACGTCAGACGTGACCGGTTCGGCTCTGCTGAGCGAGCTTATGCAAGCGAACGAGCTTACGGCGGCCGACGTGGCTCGGATCATCGACGCGGACCGGACCCTCGTTCAGCACATCCTTGCCGGGCGACGGGCGCTGACGTGGGATCATGCCAAAGCGTTGGGAGAACGGTTCGCGCTGCCTCCGGCGGCGTTCATGGATTGAGCGGCAAGCGAACCACCAGGCCCATCGATCATGCGAAGCTGTCTCTATCTGATCGCCCGGCTGCTCGGAGACGTGAACGCCGTTCGCCGCGGCCGCGTGGGCCGGAGGATCGCCCGGCGGGCGGCCGGGAAGGCGACCGGCCGGCTGTTCGCGAAGATCTTCAAGTGATACGGTATGACCAACGGGCCGGACGGCAGCGCACCGTCCGCGCGCTCCGGCCGGCGGGAAGGTTCCGCTACCCCTTTCCTTTCCGTCGGCCGGGGCGGAACCCGTGAAAGGGGTAGGCCATGCTCGCGACTCCATTGTCGATCTTCCGATCAGCGGGCAGGCCGCGGCGATCGAGGTTGCATTGTCTGCACTCGACGACGCGGAAAGCGCGGCGACGGCGGGAACGGACGCCATCCTCCGCGAGGTCGAAGCGCACC
>CAZQQP010000019.1:26996-27303 GCA_964595475.1 uncultured Planctomycetaceae bacterium
GGATGACCGACGAAGCGCAACGAATATCCGAGGCGGCGGGCGAGAGGCGACGGGCGGCCGTGGATGAGCTCGCCACCTTGCTTGGGCAACTGCTCCCGCTCGCAGACGCGCATGGCGTCGACGTCGAGGCCATGCAGCTATTCAACGAGCGCGGGCTCGACTCCGAGACCACCGCCGCCGTGCGACGGCTGCTCAAGCGGCTGCGGCGGAAGGTAGCGCAGCGCGGCGACGACTTCAAACCAGCTAATTGGTTTGGGCGTGACCGGTCGCCCGCGTAGCCAAGGCCCGGAAAATCAAGGACTTACAG
>CAZQQP010000020.1:0-12235 GCA_964595475.1 uncultured Planctomycetaceae bacterium
TCTTTCCGCCGAAGGGGACGACCTCCGCGAGGGCCGCTGTGCAGTGGGTGTAGCCGATGTAGCCGTGCTTCGCCGCCTCGAGGACGTAGCCGCCGCCCCAGAGGTAGTGGAACGCATTGTCCACCGCCACCATCCCCACGCCGTACTCGTCCGCGAGGCCCATGCAGGTCTCCATCGCGTCAAAGGCCACGGCCTGGCCGAGCTTGCGGTTGGCGTTCCACCGCTCCACGGCCTTGAACGGGGCGGGCACCTTCTCCACCGCGGCGCCGGGCACGCAGCCGCCGGCACCGGAGCCGAACGCCTCGTCGAGGTGGAGGGCCTTCAACGCGTTGTGGGTCTGGATGCCGTGCCACGCGGCGAGCCGGCAGAAGCGGGCCGCCTGACGCGCCTCGTCGTCCGTGTAGCCCCGCTTCCGGTACGCCGCCGTCACGATGCGGTCGTGGTCGTCCACCGGCATGACCCGCTTCGGCTCGCCCATGGGCGTGCTCTCCTTGGTCTGGCGTTGCCGCGATGGTAGGCGGCGGTGGGCGGAGGCGGACGGCCGTCGGGCGGGCCACGCCGTTACAATGGGGGCGACCGGTTCTCAGGAGGGCACTATGGGACGGGCGAGGGTCGGACGCAGCGTGGCGAAGGTCGGAGGGGTGCGACGGCGGACGTCTCGGGGCAACGCCCTGGTGGGCGTCGCGCTGCTTCTATCGGTTGCTGCGGCGACGGACGCGGGAGCCGGCGACGACGCGGCCTCGCCGGGTCGGGACGGCCGGTTCGAGAAGATGTTCGCGCGGGTCGTCCCCAAGCTGAAGGAGGCGCTCCCGCTGGTGAGCCGCCACGACACGCTTCCCGAGGACACCTTCCTGTTCGGGCCGGACAAGGAGTCCAACCGGAAGAAGATCGCCGCGATCCTCGACCAGGCCGTGGGCGTGCTCGACTCCTCCAAGGTCACAAACCTCCGGGAGGAGATCCGCACACTCCAACGGAAGCTCGGCAAGGCCCGCGAGAAGCTCGCCGCGGCCCGGCGGAAGCGGGTCTCCGCGCCGTCGGAGGAGAGCCTCGGCCTGCTCGACAAGGCCAACCCGTTCCTCACCACGCGGGAGGCCTACGACCAGCGGATCAAGGAGACGAACAAGAGGATCGACCGTCTGAAAAAGCGCCTCGAGAAGAAGAAGCGGCGGTTCGCCGAAGCGCTGCGGAGCATGGGGCTGGAGGTGGACCGGGCCGCGGTGGACAGCCTCCTCGGTTCCGTCTCCGGCGACGACTTCGTGCGGATGACCGTCGTCTTCGAGAACATCAAGAAGGTGACCGAGCAGCTCCAGACGCTGACGGAAAAGAGCGGCGAAGCGCTCGACCCCGCGAAGCGCTACTACGGCATGTACATGGTCCTCGTGAAGACGATGGACCACACGCAGAAGACCTTCATCCAACGGGTGCGGGAGAAGCACATCCCGAAGCTGAAGACCTTCGTCTCGCGGGCCAAGAAGAACATTCAGCAGGCGAAGCGGCTGATCGAGACGGGCAAGGGGCGGAAGAAGGCACTCCGGCGGAACATCCAGTCGAACCGGACGACCCGGAAGGCTGCCCGGCTCTACATCCGCTACCTGCAGCAACAGGCCGAGCGCGTGGCTCGAGAGAACAAGGAGGTCGCCAAGCGGCTCGCCACGGCGAAGAACACCTATAAGACCGTGAAGCTCAGCAGCGACGTGGCCACCCTCATCGAGAACGGCCGGAAGCGCTTCGACAAGGTGATGTCCCTCGAGCTCCCCGCCTTCCGCGCCTTCGAGAACAAGCGGGTGCGGGAGGAGGTCCGGCGGCTCACCACCAAGCTCGAGGAGGGAGGGTGACGACGGCGCGAGCCGGCGTGCCGCGAGCCCTCGTGAGTCGGTCTGCACTCCCACGGCTCTTCCGGAGCTGTTATATTCGGGCGTGTCATCGCACGCGGATCGCCTCTCTCGGCGCCGAAACAGCCCGAGTGTTTCGATTGAAAGGGAGAACATGTCCGGAAATCGGATCGTGACGAGCGTGATGCTCGGCGCGTTGCTGTGGGTCTCCAGCGGGGCCGCTTCCGCCGGGGACGAGGAGGTGAAGCGGTATGTCCGGTTCACGGCCGACGGGAAGACCTCTTACGGCCTCGTAGAGGGCGACACCGTCCACGAGCTCGAGGGCACCTTCGCCGATTGGAGCCGGACCGGGAAGACACACAGCCTGGACGACGTGAAGCTGCTCGCCCCGACGAAGCCGACCAAGGTGCTCTCCACGGCGGGCAATTACAGGAGCCACCTCGGGGACGCCTCCCCGCCCGAGCATCCGGAGCTGTTCCTGAAGGTGCCCTCGGCGCTGGTTCGTCCCGGGGGCGCGATCGAGATCCCGACCAACGCTCAGGAAGTCCACTACGAGGCGGAGCTGGTCGTGGTCATCGGTCGGCGAGCGGAGGACGTCAGCGTCGAGGAGGCCTCCGATTACATCCTCGGCGTCACGTGCGGCAACGACGTCAGCGAGCGGGTGTGGCAGAAGGAGGACGTCCAATGGTGGCGGGCGAAGGGGTCGGACACCTTCGCCCCGTGCGGCCCCATGATCGTCTCGGGCCTCAACTACGACGATCTCCTGCTCCAACTCCGCCACAACGGAGAGGTCAAGCAGGAGGAGCGCACGAGCGACCTGATCTTCTCCGTGGATAAGCTTGTCAGCTTCGCGTCGCAGCACATGACGCTGCAGCCGGGCGACCTGCTCTTCACGGGCACGCCGGGTGAGACCAAGCCCATCCACCCCGGCGACGTGGTCGAGGTCGAGCTCGAGGGCGTGGGCGTCCTCCGCAACAAGGTGGTGGCGGAAAAGAGCGAGGACGGCGGCTGAGGGGTCCGGGGAGGTCGAAGGTCAAGGGACAAGGGTCCAGGGCCGGAGCCCAAGCCGCCGAAAGGGTGGGTCTTATCCGACGGTCCGGGGGCAACGGTCGCCAGCGGCACGCCGGCAAACGACCGAACGGCTCACCCCGCTTGTGAGCGGGCTCGCCCCTGGAGTCTTTCTCGGAGATCGCGAGCGCGCCCCAACCACGTCGACAGTTCGGAGTCCTCCTGAAACGAACGGACGAGTCGTTCGAGGAGCCCAACGAGCTCCTCGGCGTGGTCCTTGGCCTCTGCGACGGCCCCGCGCGCTTCCGAGGTCCGAGCCAGCCTGTCGACGCTCCTGCATAGGTCGGTGAGGGTCTGGCGGGTGTCGCCGAGGTGCTCGCGAACGGCGCGGACGCGGTGCAGCGCCTCCCGGTACGCGGACTCCGCGCGATCCAAATCGCCGCGGGCGTGGGCCACGTCCCCGACCCTCTCGAGCGAGACGCTCTCGTCGCGGAGGGTCTGGGGGGTGTCCCCGACTTGGGCCCGCAGCGCGCGGGCGAGCTCGAGTGACTGGCGATAGGCGGTCTCGGCGGCTTCGAGGTCGCCGCGCGCGTGGGCGACGTCCCCGACCTTGTTCAGCGAGACGCTCTCGTCGCGGAGGGTCTGGGGGGTGCCCCGGACTTGGGCCCGCAGCGCGCGGCGAAGCTTCAGGGACTGGCGATAGGCGGACTCGGCGGCTTCAAGATCGCCGCGGGCGTGGGCGACGTTCCCGACCTTGTTGAGCGAGACGCTCTCGTCGCGGAGGGTCTGGGGGGTGTCACCCACTTGGGCCCGCAGCGCCCGAACGAGCTCGAGGGACTGGCGATAGGCGGACTCGGCCGCTTCAAGGTCGCCGCGAGCGTGGGGCACGTCCCCGACCCTCACGAGCGAGATACTCTCGTCGCGGAGCGTCTGGGGGGTGTCACCCACTTGGGCCCGCAGCGACTGGGCGAGCTCGAGGGACTGGCGATAGGCGGACTCGGCCGCTTCGAGGTCGCCGCGGTCGTGGGCCACGTCCCCGACTTTGTCAAGCGAGACGCTCTCGTCGCGGAGCGTCTGGGGGGTGTCGCCGACTTGGGCCCTGAGCGATCGCCGAAGCTCGAGGCACTGGCCGTAGGCGGACTCGGCGGCTTCGAGGTCGCCGCGGTCGTGGGCCACGTCCCCGACCTTGTCAAGCGAGACGCTCTCGTCGCGGAGCGTCTGGGGGGTGTCGCCGACTTGGGCCCTGAGCGATCGCCGAAGCTCGAGGCCCTCGCGATAGGCGGACTCGGCCGCTTCAAGGTCGCCGCGGTCGTGGGCCACGTCCCCGACATTGTTGAGCGAGATACTCTCGTCGCGGAGGGTCTGGGGTGTGTCGCCGACTTGGGCCCTGAGCGATCGCCGAAGCTCGAGGCACTGGCGATAGGCGGACTCGGCCGCTTCGACGTCGCCCCGGGCGTGGGCCACGTCCCCGACCTTGTCGAGCGAGACGCTCTCGTCGCGGAGCGTCTGGCGGGTGTCGCCCACTTGAGCCCGCAGCGCGCGGGCGAGCTCGAGGCCCTCGCGATAGGCGGACTCGGCCGCTTCGAGGTCGCCCCGGGCGTGGGCCACGTCTCCCATCCGGTCCCATGCGACGCGAAGGTTCTGCTCGTTTCCGCCAGCGCGAGCCTCTTGCAGAACCTCCTCGGCGAGACGCGAGGCTGTCTCGACCTCTCCCCGGCCGAGGGCAGCGTCCACCGCCCGCACACCGGCCCGGACGACGTCAGGGCCCTTCGCGCCCTTGCTCCTGAGCCGCTCCCATTCGCGGAGCTCGCCGCTGTCTTCGCGAGGCGGGAGCTCCGCGGGCTCTGCGGCTCGGGAGCGTGTTTCCGTGGCGGGCTCCGCCGCGACGCTCCACGCAGTGGCCTCGAGGACCTCGGCGTAGCTACGGACGGACCAAAGGTCCGGAGCGAGCTGACGAAAACGGGCTCGCTCGGCGGCGGGCAGGACGAGGACGAGCGGACGAGCCAATTGGCTCCGCAACCTCTCCCGGTGCTCGTTGACCTTTGCAAGGAAGTTCCCCCGCGCCCTGGTCCATTGCTCGCCGTCGCCACCCAGGTCGAGCCACAGGGGAGATCCAGCACGGACAAGCGTCTCATCGGGCGTCAAGAGCTGCCCCAGGACGTACGTGAGGTCCTCCGGCGTCTCCGGGGCCAACGTCTCCAGTGGGGAGACCTGGAGGCGGCGGATCTTCTCGAGCCGGTCGCGATACAGCGCCGTCACGCGCCGGTCAGCGGCGAAGAGCACGAGCAGCGCGAAGCCCTCGGCCCACTCGACGTGGCGGAGGAACTCCGCCCACTGCTGTTCCGCTTCGGCGGTGAGGCTCTGCCAATCACGATCCATCGCCGCCTCCGGAGATTTCTTCGGCGATCAGCGGGTGGACGTCGTACCAGTCCTCCCCATCGCGGTAGTTCAAAACGAGGTTCGTATCGAAAAAGCGAGCGAGCTCGGGGAGCTGAGTGATGGACTCGAGCTCCGGCGTCTTGCTCGCCGCGATCTTTCGCAGCCAAGCCTTGTCCTCGTCCGCGATGGGGAGCATCTCCCGCCGCAGGTGGTTCTCCGTCTGCTCGACGATCGCCTCGGGAACGGGCAGCGAGGCTTCTTTGCCCGTCGCCACGTTGACGAGGCACTGCCGGAGGAAGCGGAAGAAATCGCGAAGGTCGCCGCCGACCGCCATTGCCATGCGGGCGAGCTGCTCCTCCGCGAAAACGGTTTGCCACTCCGAGCAGCGTCGCTCCACGATTCGCTTCATGATTGCGAGGCCGGATGAATCGCGGCTGCCGTCACGGGACCGCACTCGGACGCTCGGCAGGCTCGCGAGGAGGCCCTGGCCGAGCTGGCGGCCGATGCCCGGCGCGAGCGGAATGAGGTAGGGCGGGATGGTGTAGAGGACGTGGAGGGTCGGGATGTGCAGGTTCTCGGCGTGGCCGGCGAAGAGGTTCTCCACGCTCTTGTAGACGCGGGTCGCCTCGTCGGCGCCGACGCCACGGATCTGCTCGATGGAATCGACGAGGAGGACGACCTTGCGGTCGGGGTCGCTCGTCTCCTGCCGGACGAGGTCGACCACCTCGCGGGCAAAGGCGTGGGCGTCCTGGACCACCCGGGCGACCCGACCCTTGAGGTGATCTTGCAGCCTCTTCTTGAAGTCGGGGTCCTCCCGGAGGCTCGCGGTCACGCTGGCCGGGCCGGCACCGACCGTGACGTCCTGAACCGCCACCTCGCTTTGCAACCAACCCGTGACCCGCTCCGCGTAGCCGCGGTCGGACGGGTTCCGGCCGAAGCGCTCCGCGACCGCGTCGCTGAGGGCGGCCATCACCGAGATCAGGAAATCCGTGACCTCCACCGGGGTGGTCAGGTTCATGTAGTCCCGCATGTCGCAGAGGAAGACCGTGCAGCCTTCCTCTTCGAGGCGGCGCTTGAGGCGCCGTAGCTCCGTGCTCTTCCCGCTGCCCCGCATGCCGGTCAGCAGGCTCACGCTCTCCGACTCGCTCCAGGTGATGCGGGTCTGAAGCTGTTGGATCGGATCCTCGAGCGACGGCTCTTCCTCGAGGAAGGGGACGTAGTAGAACTCGTCCGGGTCGAGCGGGCGGTCGGTGAGGTTGTTGTAGAAGATTCGAAGAAAGTTCTTCTGCTGCGGCGTGAGCATCGCGTCCGCTCCTCGCAGTGAGCCGGGAGCCGGCGGGCGTCGGGGAATGTCGCCGAGAGTCCAGCAGGTCGCTCGCCGACGCTAGCGATCAGGGGGCCGGGGTTCCAATGTCGGCGCTGGCGAGGAAGGCGCCCACCGGAAAGGACCATCTCCAGAGAGGCGAGGGGAAGCGAGCTTGTCGACCGTGCTGGAGGCGGTTCGAAGCGGCTGCGTTGCGCGGCGACGGTGGCCTGCTTAGCGCTCTGTAACATCTTGCGAGGCCACGCCGACCGCCGACAATACTCCTGACGCGCTTGTTTCGCCCGAGACGATTCATCTCCATTTCAGACACAGTGGAGCGATGGATGAGGCGAGCCCAAATTCCTCGCAGGAGAAAGCCGTCTAACTCCCTCTTGTGGCTGGTTCTGGTGGGGATGTGCTCCGTAAGCGTGGCCGAGCCGCCGGCGCCTTACGCGAATGAAAAGGCGTGGCGCGAGGCCGTGCCCGAGCCCTACCGGCAGCGCGCGGCGTTCGGCTTCGTGGAGGACGACCCGGCCCTGCCCAACGTCTTGCTGATCGGCGACTCCGTCTCCATCCAGTACACCCGAGGCGTGCAGCGTCGCCTCGCCGACGTGGCGAACGTGTACCGTGCGCCGGCGAACTGCCGGTCGACCCGGCAGACGCGAAACGAGCTGGAGATGTACCTCGGGGACAAGAAGTGGGACCTCATCCACTTCAACTGGGGCATTCACGACGTCACCCACGTGAACGAGGCCGGTGAGGCCACCCCGCCGCCGGAGGGCCATCGTCAGGTCCGGCCCGAGCCATACCGACGCAACCTCCGCCACCTCGTCGAGCGGCTGCAGAAGACCGATGCCCGGCTGATCTGGGCCTCCACCACGCCGATCGGACGGAAGAGCGAGCACCGGGGCTACCGCCGCAACGAGGACGTGGTGGCGTACAACAAGATCGCCGCGGATGTGATGAAGGCCCACGGGATCCCCACCAATGATCTCTACGGCCGGATCGAGCCCCGCGCGGAGCAGTGGCTCAGCGACGGGGTCCATCTCAACGGCTCCGGGAAGAAGCGGGCGGCCCGAGCCGTGGCTCGGGCGATCCGTTCGGAGCTGCGTTGGTTCCGCGAGGATCTGAAAGAGACGCCGCCGGCGATCCCCGTGGAACAAAAGCATCTGGCCCATCCCCAATTGAAGCTGCACCGGCTCGGGCCGGGCGCGGCGAAGATCAAGCGGAGCCACCACGGGGACGACCCGCACTACATCTGGTCCGGGAGGTGTCCGGGCCGCTGGGCGGTGACGCTGGAGCACAAGCGGTCGAGGGCCGCCCTGGGCGAGCGGGGCGTGGTCCGTTGGCGGACCAAGCAGTCCGGCGACCGCGTGCTGCATGTGATGGTCCGGACCGACGACGGGTGGCTGGTCAGCGATCGCGGCACGGCCGCCTCGAAGGACTGGACCGTGGACACGATCCGCCTCGCGGCGTGCAAGTGGTTCCGGCTGGATGCCCAGAGCCTGACAAAGGGTGAGCGGGTGACCGACCCGGATCTCGGCCGCGTGCGGCGGATCGGGTTCACGGACCTGAAGCGCGGCGGCGGAAGCAAGGCGTGCTCTCGGCTGGACTGGATCGAGGTCTACGCCGCAAGACGTCCGATTGACGCGGCAAAGCGCTGAATCGCGGTGTGATCGACCGCGGCCTCGCCACGTCCTCTTGTCCAGCGAAAAAGAGGGGCGGTCGGCGCTCAGCCGTAGAACTGCCCCGTGTTGAAGATCTTGAGCATGACCTCCGTGTCGCGTGCCCACTTGGTGGGACGTGTAAGCCGCGTCGTGGTTCGGCCGATCGTCCACGTCGTTGAAGTGTACTCAGCTCCGGCCCTCCTCTGTGGAGATGGCGGCGGTCAGGGGCGTTCGCGTCCAGTTGCTCGACGAAGCGATAACGCGGTCTCCGGAAGGGTCGCAGGAGTCCGGAGATCGGCTCCAGATCGCTCATCGACGGCTTGCTCGATGCGGGGTAGCTCGGAACAGAAAGGTCCGGTCGATCACTTCGACTCCTTCGCGAGCTCGTCGAGCTCCTCCAAACGGAACCGCACGCTCATGATGTAGGGTGCCTTCCCCTTCTCCCAGTGGCCGTAGGTGGTAACGACGAAGGTTCCGTCGGGAAGGACCTCCACGCCCGGGTAGCCGCAGTCGGCGCCCTTGTGGTTGTCCTTGAGCCGCACGCGATACTGCCCCTCTCGCCCCTCGACGATGTCCCGCCATCGTCCCACCCAGCCGACCCAGTCCCCGTGGGTGGGGCTGTCCAGCGTGGTATCGCGGAAGGAGAGGAACAGCCGCCCGTCGGGGCCGTATCCGCCCTGGTGCCGATCGCCCGTCAGCGCGCCGGGCACCTCCCGCGGCAGCGACCAGGACTCGCCCTCGTCGGTGGAGAACATGACGTGGGAGTTCTCCACGCGCCGGTTCTCACGGAGCAGCGCCGCGAGCTTGCCTCCGTCGGGCGAGCGGATCACGCCCGGCTCGCAGAGGTGGACACGCTCGCTGCTGTAGATCGTCTCCGGCTCGCTCCACGTGAGGCCGCCGTCCTCGGAGAAGGTCTGGTAGAGGGTGAACGTGTCGGTCCGCTCGCCGTCGGCGGTGAAGAACCGCCCGTCGTCGTGGAACATGGCCAGGTAGTGGCCCTGACCCGTCTTCCGCGGGACCACGCTTCCCATGGTCACGATGCCGCCCCAGTCGCCGACGGGCTTCAGCGGTGTCCAGGTGCGTCCGCCGTCCTCGGAGACGGCCATCCGCACGGGATAGAGGCCGGAGAAGAGGACGAGGCGGTCGTTCCCGTCGGGCCCGGTCACCTTGTGGATGGTGGGGGTCTCCTTGGATGTGGCCCAGTTGTCCGGGACGGGAAGGCGGTCGGACCAGGTGCGTCCGCCGTCGGTGCTCCGCTTCAGGACGATCGCGCCGTCACCGTGGCCCTTGGGGTAGACCGCGACCAAGGTCCGGCCGTCGTCGAGGAGGACGGTGGACGGGTGGCCGAGGTACTGCCCCGCCTCGCGGTCGACGACCACCTGTCGGTCCTCGTGGTCGTTGAGGTCGATGAGCGGAATGTCGTAGCCGGTCTTCTCCCCGGCGGCGGCGAGGCGGTCGAGCTCCGCCATGGTGAACCGGACGCTGACCACCACCGGGTCGCGCTCCCCGTCGTCGCTGAGGTCGCAGTAGGTGGTGGAGACGAACGTGCCGTCGGGCAGCCGCTCGAGGCCGGCGTAGCCCGTCTCACCCGGCCCCGCCCGATTGTCGAGCAGGCGCACGCGATACTCGCCCCGTCGCCCCTCGACGATGTCCTCCGCCGTGCCCACCCACATGACGAAGTCGCCGTAAGTCCTCGCCCCCTCCATCCGGTCGCGAAAGGTGACGACGAGGCGTCCGTCGTCGGTGCGCCGAGCCACGTGGCGGTCGCCGGTCAGCGGGTCGGGCAGCTCGCGGAGCTTCGACCAGGTGCGCCCCTCGTCGTCGGAGACCATCCACATGGAGTTGTACTGGCGGCTGTTCTCCCGGCACAGACACAGCAGCCGCTCGCCGTCCTTCACGCGGACGACGGCCGGCTCGCAGGGCTCGGCACCGGGGAAATCGGGGTGGCGGCTGATCCGCTCGGGCTCGCCCCACGTCCGCCCGCCGTCGTCGGAGACGATCCGCATGACCTCGACACGCTTCACGCCGTTGTGGCGGTAGTGGTCGTGGTAAAAGGCGACGTGCCGCCCGTCGTTGCGTCGGATGACGGACTTGGGTGGGGCGTGGCCCTTGTACCCCGGCTCCCCCTTCATCTCCTCGCCGAAGATCGGCTCCAGCTCGGACCAGGTCTCTCCCCCGTCCTCGGAGATCGCGTGCTTCATGACGGGGTAGGAGACGAAGAGGACGAGGCGGGCCTTCCCGTCGGGGCCGACGAGGCGGTGGATGCTCGGCGCGTTGTGGTCGCCCGTGAAGCTCTCGGGCACGGAGAGGCGGTCGGACCACGTCCTTCCCCCGTCGGTGCTCCGCTTGAGGCTGGTGTTCGGCCCGCCGTGGCCCTCCGGATACCCCACGAGCATCGTCCGGCCGTCGCCGAGGAGGACCGTGTCCGGCTGGCCGAGATACGCCCCGTCCACGCGGTCCACCACCACGCGGCGCTCCGGCTGGCGGGAGATGTCGATCACCGGCAGCGGCTCGCCGGCGGCGACACGGCCGACCAGACCCAGCGTGATCGCGAGGAGCGGGAGGCCCCATCTCATAGCGGACTCCGGCGGAGGACGAGCGAGCGTCCGTTCTCCCACGGGGCTACACCTTCGGCGCCCAGCCCTCCTCGTAGTTCCGGCTCCACAGCGCGGCCGCCTCCTCGTCTCCGCGGATGTGGCCGTTGCTCCCGTCGCAGCGAAGTGACCGCCCCGTCCGATACGCGATGTTCCCGAGGTGGCACAGCAGCGTGGACTGGTGTCCCTTCGCGATCTCCGCGTTCAGCGCCCGGTGGTCGCCGCTGCGGATCGCCTGGACGAAGTCGTCGAAGTGGTCCTTGTCGTCCCGTCCTCCGGACGCCTCCTCCACCTTGTTGTTCTTCGCGTCGTACAGCGCGTAGCCGTCGCCCTGGATGATCAGCGACCCGTCCTCCCCGTGGAAGCTCGCGCCGAAGCCGTTGTGCTCGATCCCCATGCGGTTGCAGCTCAGCCCCTCCCACATGATGGACCGCTCCCCCTCGAACTCGAAGGCGGCCACGTGGGTGTCGGGCGTCTCCTGGTCGTCGTCGTAGCGGTATCGCCCGCCCAGTGAGGTCACTTGGATCGGAAAGTCCACGTCGAGGCCCCATCGGCAGAGGTCGATCGCGTGGACGCCGTTGTTCCCGAGCTCGCCCGTCCCCCAGTGCCAGAACCAGTGCCAGTTGTAGTGGAGGTAGTTGCTCCGGTACGGCTTTCGCGGCGCCGGACCCTGCCACAACGCGTAGTCCACATGCGAGGGCGGGTCGGTCTTCTTCCCTTGGCCGATGGAGCCCCGGTTGTTGGCGTACCACCCGCGGGAGTAGTAGACGCGGCCGATCGCCCCCTCGTGCAGCTTCCGCATCGCCTCGACGATCTTGGGCCACGTCCGCCGCTGGGTCCCCATCTGCACGGCCTTGTCGTGCTTCCGCGACGCCTCCACGAGAAGCTCCCCCTCCCGGGCGTTGTGCGAGCACGGCTTCTCCACGTAGACGTGCTTCCCCGCCTTCATCGCCTCGATCGCCATCGGCGCGTGCCAATGGTCGGGCGTGGCGACCACCAGCGCGTCCACGCTGTCGTCGTCGAGGATGCGGCGGTAGTCGGTGACGGCCTCGGGCTTGGTCTCGGCGATCTCCCCTACGGACTCCACGGCGTTGTCCACCCGTCTGCGGTCGACGTCACAAAGGTACTTGACGTCCGCGTGGGGAAGGTGAGCGAAGCCCTCGGCCACGCGCCGTCCGCGGCTCATCCCGCACGCGGCCACAGTGACCCGGTCGTTGGCCGACGCTTTCCCTCGCAGCGAACCGCTGGCGCCGAGCACCGCGGCCGCCGCCCCTCCGAGAAACTCCCGACGCTGCAAACCCTGATCCGCCATCGCTTCACCTCCGATCGCCATGCGTCTCTTGTCCCGCGGCTCCCTTCGCCGCCGATCCATCATTGTCGGAAACGTCGCCCACCCCGCAAGACCCTCGGCTCGGGCGGCGACGCGGCGGCCCGGGACGCGTGTGACACGGA
>CAZQQP010000020.1:12245-24697 GCA_964595475.1 uncultured Planctomycetaceae bacterium
AAGCGGTCGTCGGGGGTTCCGCGCGGCCCAGTCGCGTGTGACACGGACGCCGCCGCCGCCTCGACACAGGTGGCTTCCGGCGTCAACAGGCTGGCACCGTGGTGGGCGTCCGTCTATCCTCTGCCGCTCGCTGAGAGGTTCGAGGGGAGTCTCATGCTCGCGACACGGATGCGACAGAAGGATGCGGAGTTCTACTTCGTCAGCTATCCCGCGGAGGAGCTGATCCGTAAGGTGCGTTTCGCCAGTCGCTTCCGCGACGAGCTCGGCCAGCGCGTCGGCGGCGAGGAGGGACGCGACAAGGACGAGATCGCCCAGTTCATCCAGGCGATCGAGCGCTCCTCCGGCGCCTTCCAACGCGAGGTGAACCGCCGCAAGGTGCGGCAGATCCGCGACTTCTACCGCAACGAGAACGAGCAGGCGCTCATCCCCGGCGCCGTGCTGCTGTTCACGGAGGAGCCCCTCTCCTTCACGCCGCTCGGCGAGTATCAGCGTGTGGGGGACCTCGTCGAGCCCGACGGCAACTTCCTCGTCATCGACGGCCAGCATCGGCTCGCGGGCCTCCACTTCTACCTGCAGGAGCCCGACGCGGACCGCCGCCTGGAGGTGCCCTGCGTCATCTTCGACGGGAAGACCTCGGACTTCGCCACCGAGATGTTCGTCGTCATCAACTCCACCCACACGCGAATTAACAAGTCCCACCTCGTCGACCTCTTCGACCGCATCCGCTTCGGGACGGACCCGCAGAAGAAGTTCGCGGCGGCGATGGTCCGCTCGCTGTACGAGGCGAGCGACTCCCCGCTCCGCTACCACATCAACACCCTCGGCGGCCGCTCCCGCCGGGAGATGTGGATCAACCAGGCCCAGCTCTACCGCGAGATCCTCCGCGTCGTCGGCTCCTCCGACATCCAGTCTCTCTTCGTCGACGGACGCGGGTGGAACCGGGAGTGGGGCTACACCTTCTTCCGCGATCTGTTCCGGGCGGCGAAGGCCAACTTCGGCGAGGCTTGGGGGGACAACGAGCGATACATGGTGACCCGCGACGTCACGATCAAGGCGCTGGTCCGCGTGGGCGGCGACGCGGCGCGGGCCTGGCTGGGGAAGGGGCTGGAGCCCGGCGAGGCCGCGGAGCCCTTCCTTACGGAGCAGTTCCGACCGTGGCAGGACGCCGTCCCCAGCTACCGCCGGGAGGGCTTCTACGAGCGCTTTCCCGCCCGAGGCCAAGTGGAGCGCGTGGAGAAGATCCGCCAGCACCTCGGCCGCCTCGCGGGGCTCACCGAAAAGGGGTGACCCGCGGCGGCGCTTGTCCTACGGCAGCTCCTTGACGTTCGCCCCCACTTTGTCGGCGAACGCCTGCATCTGGTTCGCGAGCCGCCGGACCACCTTGGGCTTGTCCTCCGCCCGGTTGTATCGCTCCGCCGTGTCGATCGCGAGGTTGAACAGCTGGGGCTCGCCCCGCAGCCGGAGCTTCCACGGGCCTTTCCGCAGCGCTTCGAGCCGATTGCCGCGGAAGTAGTAGAACCGCTCCCGCGGCGACTCGTCCGTCTTGCCCTTCAGAAACGGCATCAGGTCGTGGCCGTCCACGGGAGCGTCCGGCGTTTCGGCGCCGGCGGCCTCGAGGAACGTCACGTAAAGGTCCATGGTCGCGGCCATCTCCGCCGTGACCCGTCTTCCGGGAATGGTCCCCGGCCATCGGACGATCGCGGGCACCCGGACGCCGCCCTCGTAGGTGGAGCCCTTCGACCCGCGGAGCGGGCCGGGCGACCCCGCGTGCCACGGCTTGTTGCCCGCCTGAAGCATGCGGTCGGGGAGGTTCAGCCAGGGTCCGTTGTCCGACGCGAACACCACCACGGTGTTCTCCGCCTCGCCCGCCTTCTCGAGGGCCGCGAGGACCCGCCCCACGCTCCAGTCGATCGTCTCCATCACGTCGCCGTAGAGCCCGGCCCGCGACTGGCCGCGAAAGCGGTCCGCGGTGCGGACGGGAAGGTGGGCCATGCTGTAGGCGAGGTAGAAGAAGAAGGGCTTGTCGTCGGAGCTTTGGATGAAGTCGACCGCCTTCTGGGTGTATCGCGTGGTCAGCGTGTCCTGGTTCACCGGGTGCTCGATCTTCTCCGTGCCGCGGTAGAGCCAGAGCGGCACGTCCGTGTTCACCCACGGCTTCCGCATGTCGTTGCTGTACGGAAGCCCCAGCCACGAGCCGAAGCCCTGGTTCACCGGGAGAAACCTGTCCTTCGCGTAGCCGAGGTGCCACTTGCCCGCCATGCCGGTTCGGTAGCCCGCTTGCTTCAGCCCCTCGGCGAGGGTCAGCGCGCTGTCGGGGATGCCGCCGTTGCCGCCGACGCCCGTTCCGCCGACCGAGGTCCGCGGCTGGTAACGGCCGAGCATGAGCTGCACCCGCGCCGGGACGCAGACGGGCGCGGAGTAGAAGGAGGTGAGCCGAACCCCGTTGTCGGCCATGCGGTCGAGGTTGGGTGTCTCGATGGTCGGGTGGCCGTAGCAGCTCAGGTCGCCATATCCCACATCGTCCGCGAAAAGCAGGACGAAGTTCGGCCGATCCTCCGCCGCCCTCGCCGGCGAGGTCAGGGCCGCGACCAAGAGAGCGGAGCACAGCGCCGCGGCGATCCCTCCGATGTCCGAGTCTGTCCACGTGCGCATGGCTGGGATCCTCCTTCGAAGGCAGGCCCCCATCATGAGCCACGCCGTGGCCGTCCGCAAGCGTCCGTGGGCCGCTCTACTTCGCCGCGGTCTGGCTCGCCGCGAGGTCCGCGAGCGTGTGGCGGAGCTCGGCGACGGCGAGGAGGGCGACCGCCGTGGTCTTCAGGGGCAGGCGGTTGTCCCACAGCGCCTTTCGCGTGCCGCCGAGGGCCGCGTCGGGCGTTCGCACGTAGTAGACGGTGGGCCGCCGCATGGTGAGCTGGTCGATGAAGCGGGCGCCGAGGCCGGCGCGGACGAGCCAGCGGGTGCGGTCCGCTCCCGCAAGGAAGTCGCCCGACCCCATCAGGCGGGCCAGCGCCGCGAGCGACCGGGCCGTGGCCCACGTCGGCTCGGGGTCCTCCGCCCACGGGCGGCGGAAGCCGCCCACCGTGTCCGGGCTGGCGTCGCCCCGCCGCGCCTCGAGCGGACGCACCTGGCGCTGCCAAAGGCGCTTCGCGGTCTTCTTGAGCGTCGGCAGCCACTTTGTGGAATGGCCGCGCTTCGTGAGGTGGGCCTCCGCGATCGCGAGCCACGGGAGACAGCGGACGATCCGCCCGCCGGAGAGGTCCGACCGCAGCGCCTTCAGCGTGGCGACCGCCGCCTGGAGGGCCTTCTCGCTCCGGGTCTTCTCGTAGTACCGCCCGAGCGCCGCCGCGGCCAGCGCGTCCACGCGTCGGGCGGCGAGGGCGCTCCGCCCGTCGGCGGAGGCGAAGTGGCCGCCGTCGCCCTGTTCCGCCCGGAGCGTCCGAACCCACCGGTCGCGGGTGTCCTTCATGTTGGAGGCGCCGGGCGTCTCCAGCGCGGCGAGCACCGCCGCGGCGAGCGGGGCGACCGCCGCCGCTTGTCCGTCGCCGAGCTCCGCCGCCACCGCGTCCACCCCGACACGGGCCGCCGTGCCCGTCTCCACGGCCGCCCCTTCGGAAAGGCCAGGCACCCGCGCCGCCCGGGCCAGCGCGTAGCAGGCGATCGCCGCGTCCCGCGTCGACGCCGTCGGCGGGTCGTACTGGCCCGAGCTCGGGTGGTAGGTTCCCGCGAAGTCGCCGTCGTCCCTCTGCCGGCCGCGAAGGTGGCCGACGAGCCGCTGCTGCAGCGTCGCCAGCCGATTCCCGTCGACGGGCGCCGGCGGCCGCGTCACGTCTCCGCGCGTCAGGAAGACCGGCTCGTCGCGGCTCGACAGCCGAACCAGGTGGATCGCCTCGGCGCGGTAGAGCTCCGGCCCGTCCTCGCTTCCGATCCTCGACCAGGCCTGTAGCGGCAGGTCGAGGCTGCTGAGGAGGCGGCTGAGCTGGCTCCGCAGCGGCGCGTTCCGCCGGATCGCGTCGCCGGGAAAGACCCACGCCCACTGCTCGCCGGATCGCATCGCGAGCGTCGGGCGGCTCACGGAGAGGCGGCGGGGCAGCGCTTCGAGCTTGTCGAATCGGATCGGCTCGGGCGTCTTGGCGAACGTCGCGCCGAGCTGGAGCCCGGCGGCTTGTCTCTCCAGCGACTTGGGTCCCTCGAGGGTGCGGGAGGCCGCGTGGAACGCCCCGCGTAGCGCCTCGGCGAGCAGCGCCGCCACGTTCCGCGTCTTCTCACCGTTCGCGGGTGCGTCCACCGCGGCGGTCGACTGCCCCACCGTCTGGCCTTCGGAACGGAGCGTCAGCCGAACGGCCGCGACGCCGCTCGCCTCGAGCCGAAGCGGCTCGTCCGGCACGGAGGCCCGCCGCACCCACTGCTCCGCGAGAGCGAAGCCCTGTCGGGCGAGCGTCCGGTCGAGCACGCGTCCCACGGCGTCCCGGCCCGCCGCCACGAGGAGGATGGCGACGAGCAGGAGGTGACCCCCCTGTCCGGCGGGACGGCTTGCGTCGGCGTGGTGGGAAGCGCTCATGGGTCCGCTCGCGCTCGGCTCACGCGGCATCGGCCGCTTCGCCGACAGTATACATGGGCGTGGCGGTGAGCCGCGTCGGCCGGGCGAGCGGTCCTCTCTGGCAGTTCCCCCCGCCGAGCCGTAGACTGCGGCCATGCTTGGCCGGACCCTCCTCGCGACTGCGATTGTCCTCCCCGCGGGCTGTGCTTCCGTCCCGCGGACGCCCAACCCCATCCCCGTGGCCGAGCGGGAGTACGACCGCGTCTACGAGGCCGCCATCGCGGTGCTGCGGGACTGGCGATTCGTCGTCGACCGCCAGGACCGCCGGGCCGGGGTCATCACCACGAAGCCGAGGATCGCCGCGAGCGCCCTCGAGCCCTGGCAGCCGGACGTGAGCACGGCCCGACGGACACTCGGCGCCACGCTGAACCACCGTCGTCACCGCGTGCGGGTGGAGATCCAGCGACGCGGCTCGGGCGAGACGCCGTATCGGCTTCGCGTGACGGTGACCACGGAGCAGAAGCAGAAACCCGAGAAGCAGCTCACCACCGCCGCCCACGCCTCCGTCCGCTACCGCGGACGGACCGCGGGCACCCGTCCCGTCGACGCGGCCGAGGGCCGCACCCGCTGGCGGGTCGTCGGCGAGGATCCCGTCCTCGAGAAGAAGCTCGTCACTGCCATCGTCGAGCGGGCCACCGGGACGCGCCCGACGGTGCGGTCCACCCCGCTGGAGAAGCCCGCCGAGGGGAGCTCCCAGCCATGACAGCGAACGAGAGCCGGCTGCGGATCGGCCACTCCCCGGACCCCGACGACGCCTTCATGTGGTACGCCCTCGGCGACGCCGACCGGCCCCCGACCATCGAGACGGGCCGTTACCGCTTCGACCACGTCCTCGAGGACATCGAGAGCCTCAACCAGCGTGCGGAGCGGGGCGAGCTCGAGATCACGGCCATGTCCGTCCACGCGTACCCGTTCGTGGCGGACCGCTACATCCTCACGAGCTGCGGAGCGTCGATGGGGGACGGCTACGGCCCCCTCGTCGTGGGCTCGGGCTCCGTGACCGTGGACCGCCTCCCGGAGCTGACGGTGGGCATCCCCGGCGAGCGAACCACGGCCTTCCTCGCGTATCGCCTGCTACTCCGCGACGCCGGGGCCGAGGCGCCGAGGACCAAGGTCCTCCCCTTCGACACCATCCCGGATGCCGTGGCCCGCGGCGAGGTGGACGCGGGGCTCATCATCCACGAGGGACAGCTCACGTACGCCGATCACGGGCTCCACCGCGTGGTGGACCTCGGCGAGTGGTGGAAGCGAACCCGCGGCTTGCCGCTCCCTCTCGGCGCCAACGCGATCCGACGGGATCTCGCCCACGAAGCACCCGCCATCGTCCGCGTCCTCCTCACGGCCATCCGATACGCCCTCGACCACCGCGAGGAAGCGGTCGGCCACGCCCTTCGCTACGCCCGCGGCCTGACACGGGACGTGGCGGACCGTTTCATCGGGATGTACGTCAACGACGCCACCGTCGACTACGGCTCGCGAGGACGGCGGGCGGTGGAGACGCTACTCCGCGAGGGCGCCGACGCCGGCGTCCTCCCCGCGGCCCGTCTCGAGTTCGTCGAGCCCGACGGCGAGTCCGGGTGACGCCCGCTGCAAGAAAAGTTCACCCGCGCCTACGATCGGCCCGACCCAATCCGGACGACGAGAGCATCCGATGCGGGACGAGGAGACCTACACGCTTCAAGCGCCGCGCCTGGGCGTGGCGGAGAACAGCTACCTCCCGGAGGTCTTCAGGGGCCTGGGGACGACGCTCCGCCACATGGTCGGCTCCGCGCTCTCCAACGAGACCCAGCGAACCCTCAGCTACCCCGAACACCGGCGGGAGGACATGCCCGTGGAGGAGGGCGGTCTCTACCGCGGCAACTACCGCGGCGTGCACCGGCTCAACCGCGACGAGGAGGGGAGGGTCAAGTGTGTGGCGTGCTTCATGTGCCCCACCGCCTGTCCCGCGGACTGCATCTACATCGAGGCCGCGGAAGCGCCGTGGGACGACCGCGAGAAGTATCCGATCAAGTTCGACATCGACGAGCTCCGCTGCATCTATTGCGGGATGTGCGAGGAGGCCTGCCCCGTCGACGCGATCGAGCTCACCCCCCAGTACGACCTCGTCGGCCTCACCCGACAGGAAATGGTCTTCGACAAGGAGAAGCTCCTGTCCATCTACGACGAGACCGTCGACGACAAGCCCATGTGAGCGGCGAGCCCAAGCGGATCACGGCTCACCCCCGAAAGGAACGATCGTGCGTCCGGCCATCCCGCTGCTCGGCGGCCTTCTCGCGCTCGCCTCGCCCCTTCTCGCTGAAGATCAGCCCGAGGTCTGGCGGGACATGGACGTGCCGCCGGCACCGGTGGTCCCCGCCGAGGAGGCGGTGGACAACTTCAAGGTGGCGCCGGGCTTTCGGGTGGAGCTGGTGGCGGCGGAGCCCCTCGTCGACGATCCCGTGGCCATCGACTGGGACGCCGACGGACGGCTGTGGGTGGTGGAGATGCGGGGCTTCATGCCCACGGTGGACGGGAAGGGGGAAAGGGCCGGCTTCGGCCAGGTCGTGGTCCTCGAGGACCACGACGGCGACGGGCGGATGGACGCGAGCACGGTCTACCTCGACGGCCTCGTCATGCCGCGGGCCGTCGCGGTGGTGGAAGGGGGCGTCCTCGTCGCGGAGCCGCCCAAGCTCCTCTACTGCCGCGACACGGACGGCGACCTCCGCGCCGACGAGAAGGAGGTGGTCCTCGACGGCTACGGAAAGCAAGGTCCGGTGGAGCACACCGACAACGGGCTGATGCGGGCCCTCGACAACTGGATGTACAACGCGAAGTCCTCCCTCCGCCTCCGCTTCGACGACGGCGAGGTGCTCACGGACAAGACGCCCTTCCGCGGCCAGTGGGGGGTGACCCAGGACAACTACGGGCGGATCTACACCAACTCCAACTCGAGCTACCTCCACGCGGACCTCTTCCCCGGCGACTATCTCCAGCGCAACCCGCGGCTGAGCACGCGGCACGGGGTGAACACCCGCATCGTCCGCGACCAGTCCGTCCACACGATCCGGGTGAACCCGGGCATCAACCGAGGCTATCGCGACGGCATGCTCCGCGACGACGGGCGGCTCGCGAGGACCACGGCGGTGTGCGGACCGGGCATCTACCGTGGAGATCGCTTTCCCGCGTCCTTCGTCGGCGACGCCTTCGTCCCGGAGCCGTCGGGCAACGTGGTCTCGGCGTTCGACCTGCGGAACGACGGCGTGGCGATCCGGGCGGAGCACCGCTTGTACAAGGACGAGCAGTGGGGCAAGCGGGAGTTTCTCGCCTCCACCGACGAGCGCTTCCGCCCGGTCCATTGTGAGACGGGCCCCGACGGCGCCATGTACGTGGTGGACCTCTACCGCGGCATCCTCCAGCACAAGATCTACGTCACGAAGTTTCTCAAGAAGCAGATCCTCGAGCGAAACCTCGACAAGCCGCTCGGCCTCGGCCGCATCTACCGCATCGTCCACGAGGACACGGAGCCGGGGACCACCCGGCCGGACCTCTCCGCCGCGTCGGACGGAGCGCTGGTGAAGCATCTCGACCACCCCAACGGCTGGTGGCGGGACACCGCCCAACGTCTGCTCGTCCAGCGGGACGCCACCTCGGCCGCCGGCAAGGTGGCGGAGATGGCCCGCGACGGCGACCGTCCGCTCGGCCGCATCCACGCGCTGTGGACGCTGCGGGGCCTGGGCGCGATGGACGCGGCCACGGCGGTCGCGGCCATGGGGGCCTCGCATCCGAAGGTGCGGGAGGCGGCCGTCCGGACCGCGGAGCCGCTGCTCGCCAGCGAGAAGAAGGGACGCGTTCTCGACGCCATCGCCTCCCGGGTGACCGACGAGGCCCCCGGCGTCCGGCTCCAGGTCATGCTCACCCTCGGCGAGGCCCGGGGCACGGATCGCGCGGAGGCGGCCATGGCGGATCTCCTCACGGCCCATGCCGAGAGTCGCTACCTCCGACAGGCCGCCGTCAGCGGGCTCAAGAATCGCGAGCTGGCGATGGCGCGGCGTCTGCTCGCACGAGAAGAGTGGGAAGCGAAGCAAAGCGGCTACCCCGCCGTCCTCGAGCGGCTGTCGGACGCCGCCTTTCGCAGCCGCGAGCCGAAGCGCGTGGCGGCGCTGCTCTCCCTCGCCGCGGAGCAGCCGGTCGGCTGGCGACAGATCGCCATCCTCGCCGGCATGCGGAACGCGGGGAACGAGACCGGCGCGGTCAAGCTGGACCGGAAGCCGGCGGCGTGGGCGAAGCTCGCGAAGGTGGAGAAAAAGGCCGTCCGGAAGCGGCTGAAGCAGGTGCGGAAGGTGGTCCAGTGGCCCGATGCCGACTGACGCCGCATGGCGAGCGGGACGATCCTGGTCGTGGGCGCCGGTGCGGCCGGCCTCGGCGCCGCTCGGCGGCTCCGCGCCGCGGGCCGTGAGGCGATCGTGCTGGAGGGCCGCTCCCGTGTGGGCGGTCGCGTCCACACGGATCGGTCGCTCGGCTACCCCGTGGAGATGGGGGCGGCCTGGGTCCACGGCTGCCACGGCAACGCCATCCACGACCTCGCCCGCGACCTCGGGCTTCCCACCGTTCTCGCCCCCCACACCTCGCTCGGCATCGTCTCCGCCGGAGCGTCCCCGCCGCGTCGGATCCCCGTCCGCCGGTTCCAGCCCGCGTTCGAGCGGGCGGCGGCGATGGCGAAGCGCCTGGTGCGGACGACGGGACAAGACCTGTCGCTGACGGAGGCGATCCGACGGGTCGCTGCCCGGACCGACGGGGAGCTTCCCCCGGCGCTCCGATGGGGGCTCAACTGGGCGGGCCTCATCGTCGGGGAGGACCCCGACCGCCTCTCCGCCCTCCACTGGGATCAGGACGAGGAGCTTCCCGGCCCCGACGCCGTCTTCCCGGCCGGCTACGACGGCGTGATGCGGGGTCTCGCCGCGGACCTGGACATCCGGCTGGCCCACCCCGTTCGGGCGATCCGCTGGGGCGACGGCGGCGTGGCCGCGGTGACGGATCGCGGCGTGGTTCGGGGAGCGGCCGCCGTCGTGACGGTGCCGCTCGGCGTGCTCAAGGCGGCGGACATCCGCTTCGACCCGCCACTGCCCGCCGAGAAGCAGCGGACGATCCGCCGTCTCGGCATGGGCCTTCTGGACAAGGTGGTCCTCGAGTTTCCGCGGCCGCTCTGGCCGGCCCGGTGGGAGCACGTCGGCGATCTTCTCGCCGACGTGAACCCTCGCCGGTTCGTGGGGTTTACCAGCTTGCGGCCGTACGGCCTCCCGCGTGTCCTGGTGGGGTGGGCGGCGGGCCGCCTCGCGGAGGAGCTCGAGGCCATGACGGACCGACAGGTGGTGGAGCGGTGCCTGGTCACGCTCCGCCGCCTCTTCGGCCGATCCATCCCCACGCCGTGCGAGGCGCGGGTCAGCCGCTGGGGGTCGGACCCGTTCACGCGGGGCGGCTACTCGTGCATCCCCGTCGGCGCCAGCGACCATGATTACCTTCGGCTGGCGACGCCCGTGGGGGACCGCCTCTTCTTCGCAGGAGAGGCCACCCATCGGGTCTACCCCGGCACCGTCCACGGCGCGTATCTGTCGGGTGTCCGGGAGGCGCGGCGGCTGCTGCTTCGCTCCCGCGGCGAACGAACCGCGCCGGACCGGGCGTCGGGCTGACACCGAGGGCGAAGCCCGTCCGTCGTAGAATCGCCCCATGACCGAGCCGAAGACGCTCTACCTCATCGACGGCCACGCCCAGATCTTCCGCGCCTACCACGCGATCGGGTCGCTCACGTCGCCGGTCACCAAGGAGCCCACCAACGCCACCTTCGGCTTCGTCGCCATGCTCCTGAAGCTCTGGCGCGAGCAGCGGCCCGAGCTGGTGGCGATGGCGGTCGACTCCGAGGAACAGGCCACCTTCCGCACGGAGATCGACGCGGACTACAAGGCGAACCGACCCGAGACACCGGAGGACCTCGCCCCTCAGATCGAGCGGATCTTCGAGGTTTGTCGGACGATGGGCATTCCCATCCTCGAGGCGCCCGGCTACGAGGCCGACGACGTGATCGCCGCGGTCTGCAATCAGCTCCACGGCGAGCCCGTCCGCGTTCGGATCGTCTCCAAGGACAAGGACCTCGAGCAGCTCATCAGCGACCACGTGGAGCTGTTCGACATCCACAACAACACCACGGTGGACCTCGAGACGCTCCGCAACGACCGCCAGCTCCACCCGGAGCAGGTCCGGGACGTCCTGGCGTTGACGGGCGACAAGATCGACAACATTCCCGGCGTCAACGGCGTGGGGGAGAAGACCGCCGTGAAGCTGATCCGACAGTACGGCAGCCTCGAGGAGCTCCTCGCCCGCACCGACGAGCTGTCGGGCAAGCTCCGTCAGAACATCGAGGCGGCCCGCGACCAGCTACCGGTGAACCGACGCCTCGTCGAGCTTCGCCCCGACGCGCCCGTCTCCTTCGACCTCGACGCGGCGCGGGCCGAGCCGCTCCCCGCGGAGAATCTCCGAGCGCTGTTCAAGCAGCTCGGCTTTCGCCGCCACGAGCGCGACCTCGACGCCATCGTCGGGCGGGACGCTGCCGTCACGCAGGACGCCACCGTTTCGCGGAACGCGACCGGCGCGCAGGAAGCAGGCGGGCCCGCCGCGATGGAGGCGGGGCTGTTCGAGTCCGCGCCGGCATCGCCGCCGACGCGGGCGCGGGCCGCCGACTACCGGCTGATCCCGACGCGGGAGGGGCTCGAGCAGGTCGTGGGGGAGATCGAGACGGCGGGGCGAGCCCGCGGCGGGCTGTCGGTGGACGTGGAGACCGACGGCACGGATCCCATGCAGGCCCGCCTCTGCGGCGTGTGTCTGGCGTGGGAGCCGGGCGGCGGCGTGTACATCCCGACCCTCTCCCCGCATCCCGACCGCCACCTCGACGAGCGCACCGTCGTCGAGGGGCTTCGTCCGCTGCTGGAGGACCCCACGCTCCCCAAGGTGGGTCAGAACCTCAAGTTCGACATGGTGGTGCTCTGGCGGGTGGGCGTTCGCCTCGCGGGCGTGGGGGTCGGCGGCTTCGACACGATGGTCGCGAGCTACCTCCTCGACGCCACCCGGTCGAGCTACAAGCTCGACAACCTGGCGCTGGCGTTTCTCAACCACGAGATGATCGACATCGAGCAGCTCCTCGGCCGCGGCCGCGACCAGCGAACCATGGCCGAGGTGCCCGTGGAGGAGGCCACCGCCTACGCCGCAGAGGACGCGGACATCTGTCTCCGGCTGCGAGACCGGTTCGCGCCCGACCTCGACGCGGCCGGTCTTTCCGAGCTGTTCCGGTCGCTGGAGATGCCGCTCGTCGAGATCCTCGCCACGCTCGAGTACAACGGCATCGCGGTGGACCCCGGCGAGCTCGACCGGCAGAAGGAGGCGATCGACCGGCGCATCGAGGCGCTCCACGGACGGGTGGTCGAAACCGCGGGGGAGACCTTCAACCCCGACTCGCCCCGCCAGCTCGCGGAGGTGCTGTTCAAGCGGCTCGGCTGTCAGGTCCAAAAGCGAACCAAGACCGGCCCCTCCACGGACTCGGAGGTGCTCCAACGCATCGCGGACCACCAGGCGCCGCCCGGCTCCGTGGTCGCGGGCCTCGTCCTCGAGCTGCGTCAGCTCACCAAGCTCCGCGGGACGTATCTCGAGGCGTTGAAGGAGGCGGTCCACCCCGAGACGGGTCGCGTCCACGCCTCCTTCAACCAGACGACCACCGCGACGGGGCGTCTCTCGAGCAGCGACCCCAACCTCCAGAACATCCCCGTCCGCACCGAGGAGGGGCGGCAGATCCGCCGCGCCTTCGTCGCGGCGCCCGACCAGGTGCTTCTCA
>CAZQQP010000020.1:24707-26862 GCA_964595475.1 uncultured Planctomycetaceae bacterium
CCTCCTCTCCGCCGACTATTCGCAGATCGAGCTCCGCCTCCTCGCCCACCTCTCGGGTGACCCCGCCCTCGTCGAGGTCTTCGAGAAGCAGCTCGACATCCACGCCGCCGTCGCGGCGGAGCTGTTCGAGACATCGATGGACGCGATCACGACGGAGCAACGCAGCGTCGCCAAGATGGTCAACTTCGGCATCGTCTACGGGATCACGCCGCAGGGCCTCGCCCGGCGCATGCCCCCCGGCGCCGCCGCGGCGGACGTGGAGATGGCGGGGCGGATCATCGACAGCTACAACGAGCGGTTCCCCCGCATCCGCCAGTTTCTCGAGAGCTGCGTGGAGACCGCCTGGCAGCGTGGCTCCGTGGAGACCGTCTGCAAGCGACGGCGGCCCGTCCCCGAGATCACGTCCCGAAGCCCCAATCGGGCGGCGTTCGGCCGGCGGATCGCGATCAATACCGTGGTCCAGGGCAGCGCCGCGGACCTGATCAAGATCGCGATGGTCCGCCTCCACCGGCGCATCGCGGACGAGGGCCTGCCCCTGAGGATGCTTCTTCAGATCCACGACGAGCTGGTCTTCGAGACGCCCGCCGAGGGTGTTCGGGAGCGGGCGGCTCTCGTCCGCGAGGCGATGGTCGGCGCCATGGACCTCGCCGTCCCCCTCGAGGTCGAGGTGGGGTGGGGGCGGAACTGGATGGACGCCAAGTAGCGGCTCATCGCGGTCGGCCGGCGAGGGTCACCTTCACGGTGGTGGTCTCGCCGCTGCGGACGTACTTCACATCCACCTGGTCGCCGGCGTCGTGCTGCTCGAGCGCCTGGTAGTAGTCGGCCACCGAGCGGATCTTTTCGCCGCCGATCGCCTGGATGATGTCGCCGGCGAGCAGGGCGCCGGTCCGCGACCGGCGGACGCCGCGAAGGCCCGTCCGGTCCGCCGGCGAGCCCTTCACCACGTCCACGATCATGAGGCCCGGCACACCGAGCTCGCGGGCGGAGTCCACGCTGAGGCCCTGCCGGATCACCACGCCGAGCTTGGGCCGGCGATACTCGCCGTACTTGATGAGCTGGGGCACGACGCGGCGGACCGTGTCCACGGGGATGGCGAAGCCCACGCCCGTGTAGGTGCCGGAGCGGCTCGCGATGGCGGTGTTCACGCCGATGAGCCGGCCGGCGCTGTCGAGGAGCGGTCCGCCGGAGTTGCCCGGGTTGATCGCCGCGTCCGTCAGGACCACGTCGTCGATGGGGAAGCCGCCCACGCTCTTGATTTTCCTCCCGAGCGCCGAGACGACGCCCGTGGTCAGCGTCTGGTCGAGGCCGAAGGGGTTGCCGATGGCGTAGACGCTCTGGCCCACCTTCAGGTTGCTGGACTTGCCGAGGGGAACGGGACGGAGCTTTTTCTTGGGCGCGTCAATGCGGACCACCGCCAGGTCGTGGTCCTTCGAGTAGCCGACGAGCTCCGCCGGGTGGGACGAGCCGTCGGAGAGCGTCACCCGAGCGCCCGTCCGGGCGCTGCGGATGACGTGGAAGTTGGTCACGACGTGGCCGCCGTCGTCCCAGATGAACCCGGAGCCCGTGCCGCGTTTCACCTCTTGCACCTCGCGGGTCAGCGGGCTGAGGCCGCGGCCGAGGGTGGTGATATACGCCACCGAGCGCTGGGCCTTCTTGAAGAGCTGAACCGTGTGCCTCTCGTCCTCGTTCAGCTTGCCGCGGGAGGTGACCGACCGCTCCGCGGCGTAGGCACCCATCCACGGCAGCCAACGGGGGCCGCGGCTGTAGAGCGCGAGGCCCGTCAGCGCCACGAAGAGCAGAACCAGCCACAGCGTCCGCCGTCGGTCGTCGCGGGTGCGATCCGCGTGCATAGCCACCTCCTTCGGTCGCCGCTCCCGCTGGCCGCGGCTCCGCCCACGGAGACGGGCGGCGAGGGCGTCGGGTCACTATTATCGCCGCGAGCTCCACGCAACGCGGTCGGTCCCGCGGAGTCAAACGCGTCGGCGGGCCGCGGCTGTTCATCCACGAGAACGACCTCGAGCGGAGCCCTCATGCTTTCCACCTGGCTCGTCGAACTGAAGACCATCGGCATCGTCGCGTTCGCGGGCCTCCTCGGCGCCGCCATCGGGGTCGAGCGGGAGCGGGCGGGGAAGCCCGCGGGCCTCCGCACGCACAT
>CAZQQP010000021.1:0-14610 GCA_964595475.1 uncultured Planctomycetaceae bacterium
AAGACGAGGGCCTTCGGGCGATCGGGGCCGCCGCGCCGGATGGGCACGCAGAGACGAGCGCCCGATCGCGCTTCGGTGGGCCGCTCAGTCGCGCCGATCCACCGAACAGCATTCGACCCACGGCAACCATCGGTCCGGGCCACTACCCGGCGGACCGACCCGAACCCAATGGGCCCTCGGCGAGCCGGGGGTGGCCGCGGATCGGTCGGTGGCGGAGCATTGAGATGCTTATAACCGGCGAAGCGCTGGGGTTTCCGAGCCAACCGGCACTGGAAAGCGAGCTGCCAGTCCGCCCCGTGGTGAACCACCGACCGGGGATCCGGCTGCGGAAGGGCCGCACGGCTGGAGGGAGAGCCCTACGGCGCCCGCCGTACCGCTGCTGTCAGCGAGGGGCTTGCGTGCGGAACTGTTTTCTTCCGATCGTGAAGGTGTGAGCCGGGGCGGGAGAGCGGATGGGCAGCGGCGGGGGCGCGGCCGAATTCTGTGCGAGTCCGGCTGCCGATTCGGGCGCCGTATGCTGGCGGAAGCAGAGGAGGGTGGCGTGGTTTCTGTGTGGCAGGTAGCGGTCTACGCGCTCGTCACCGCGCTTGCGACGGGCGTCGGCGCGGTGCCGTTCGTTTTCACGCGGCAGTTCGCCAAGCGGTGGCTCGGCCTGGCGCGAGCGCTCGCCGCGGGCCTCATGCTCGGCGCGAGCTTCGGGCTGATCTACGAGGGCTTCGCGGACGGCGAGGCCACCTGGCGGACGCTCGGCGGCGTGGTCGGCGGGCTCGCCTTCATCGTCCTCGCGTACAGCCGCCTTCGCCGCGACCCCGAACGGGAGTTCGCCGGCCTTCAGAGGCTCGACGCGATCAAGGCGCTGATGATCGTGGCCGTGATCACGGTCCACTCCTTCGCGGAGGGGGTCGGCGTGGGGGTCGCGTTCGGCGACGGACGGGAGCTCGGCGTGCTCATCGCGGCAGCCATCGCGGTACAGAACGTTCCGGAGGGCCTCGCGATCGCGTTGGTGATGGTCCCCCGCGGGGCCACCGTGGGGAGCGCCGCCGTCTGGTCCGTGATCTCCAGCTTGCCGCAGCCACTGATGGCCGTCCCCGCCTTCGTCTTCGTGGAGACCTTCGAGGCGTGGCTCCCCGTCGGTCTCGGCTTCGCCGCGGGCGCGATGATCTGGATGGTCTTCAGCGAGCTCCTCCCCGACGCGCTGGAGGACGCGTCCCACAACGAGGTCGGCGTCACGGCGACGCTGTCGCTGGTCGCCATGCAAGCGATCCAGATTCTCATCGGCTAAGAACCCTCCCGCTCCTCCGCCTTCCGAACCTCCTCCGCCGTCACCGCGCTGCCCTCGTGGCCCCACGATCGCCGGATCCGAGTCACGACGGCGGCGATCTCCGAGGCGGTGAGGCTGTCCCCGAAGGCGGGCATCACGCCGTCGTATGTGCGATCCCGGACTCGCAGCGCGCCAACGGTTCCGTCGCGGACAATCCGAATGAGTCGCCTCTTCTCGCCCTTGACAATCGCGCTTCCCGCAAGCGGTGGGAAGGCGCCCCAAACACCTTCTCCGCGGAACCCATGGCACGCGGCACACACCTGGGCGTAGAGCCTCGCTCCGTCCACTGCCCGCGGCCCCGCCGCGTTGCGGTTGCCGACGCTTGCGCCCTTCGCTGCGCCCAGCCGACTCGCCATGCGTCGGTGCATTTTCGCGAGCGTCCGATACGTCCTTTCGCGCTCACCCTCCCGCTCCCTCGCCCGCTTCGCGTTCCGCTCGGCGAGCTCGGCGTGCCAGCCCGCCATCGCCGCGAGCGTCCTCCGATACAACCCACCGCTCGCCGGGGGCCCACCGGCCCGGGTGGCCGGCGTGACCCGGCTGATCTCCTGCATGCGGCCGCTCCGGTGCGACCACGCCATGTGGGCCATCTGCTCCCTCAGCCGCCGGGAGAAGCGGGACCGGTCCACCTTGCCGTACAACCCGGCCATCCGCCGGTAGAGGCCTGGGATCGACCGGGCGGAGTCCGCTGCGGACCGTCGCTCGTTCGCTGCCGTGTCGTTGGACGGCTCCGTCGTGCCTTCGGGCCGCCCGTCGCAGCCGACCAGAGTGCTGCACACGCTCAGGACCCACAGCACTCTCCATTGCGAACCGCACATCCTCACGTCTCTGCCATTCGCACAACTCGGGCGGACTCCGGAACACATTGCCGAGGTCGTCCGCGGTGTTGCCGCGTTCCGTTCAGGCGGGCGGCGCCGGGGAGGCGACCTCGAGCTCGCCGGTGTCTTCCCTTCGGATCATTTCCCGTCCGTCCTCGACCACGCGCGCCCAGACCGTCCCGTCGCGCTCGTCGACGACCTCCAGGCCCTCGGGATCTTCCAATGTCCGCACGCCCTCGTGGAACTTCGCCAGCGCCTCGTCGAGCGCCTCGTAGCGCTTGTTCCGGTCCGTGATGCCGAAGTAACGGACCGCGTACATGGATCGGTCTCCTTCACGAGCCGCGGCTTGCCTAAACGCTCTCGGGCACGAGCTGGACCGCGCCGCAGGGGCACTCCTCCACACAAATGCCGCACCCCTTGCAGTAGTCGTAGTCGATCATGTACCCCTGCCCGGGCCCGAGCTTCCGGATCGCGTTGTCCGGGCACATCCCGTAGCAGTTGTCGCACTCGAAGCAGTTTCCACAGGAGAGACACCGGCGGGCCTCGAAGAGGGCGTTGGTCTCGTCGAGACCGCCCACCACCTCGGTAAAGGTGCCGATGCGCCGGGCGTGATCGAGGGCGGGCTGCTCCGTCGCCGGCGCGTCCGTGTAGTACCAGGTGTTGAGCTTGTCGAAGGTCGCGATCTCGTTCTTGGGCGGCGGGGCGTACTGCTCTCCCCGGAGATAGGCATCGATGCACCGTGCCGCCCGCTTCCCGTGGCCGACGCCCACCGTGACCGTCCGCTCCGCGGGAACCATGTCGCCTCCGGCGAAGAGGCCCGGGTAGCCGGTCATCATGTTGTCGTCGACCTCGATGGTTCCGTCGCGGCGCACCGTGACGCCCGGCACGCCCTGGAGGAAGCTCGTGTCCACCTGCTGCCCGAGGGCGAGGATGAAGGAATCGGCGTGGAGGGTCTCGTACTCTCCGGTCGGCTGAGGGCGCCCGTTCTCGTCCAACGCCATCCGCTCCACCGTCACCCGGTCGTCCTCGATGTCCTTGATGGTCCGGAGCCAGTGGATCTTGACGTCCTCCTGCTCCGCTTCCTCCGCCTCGACCTCGTGGGCGGGCATGTGCTCACGGTCGCGGCGGTAGACGATGATCGGCTCGGCGCCGAGGCGCCGCGCCGTCCTCGCGGCGTCCATCGCGGTGTTTCCCCCGCCGTACACGGCCACCCGCCGACCGAGCTGGGGCGGCTCCCCCGTGTTGGTCTCGCGGAGGAAGCTCAGCGCGTCGAGGATCTTCCCCGCATCGTCGGCCGGGATCTCCGTCCGCCGGCTGAGCTGGGCGCCGATGGCGAGGAAGACAGCGTCGAAGCCGCCCCACGCCATCTCGCCGGGGATGTCCTCCACCTTGTGCTCGAGCCACAGCTCGATGCCGGTTGCGAGGAGGCGGTCGATCTCCGCCGTGAGCACCGACCGGTCGAGGCGGTATTGGGGGATTCCGAACCGCATCATCCCGCCCACCATCGGCCCCGCCTCGGCGATCGTGACGTCATGGCCGAGGCGGCGGAGGTGATACGCGGCCGACAGCCCGCTCGGCCCGGCGCCCACGACGAGGACGCGCTTGCCGCTGGTCTCCGCGGGCACGTCGTAGGACCAGCCCTCCTCGATCGCCTTGTCCCCGAGAAATCGCTCGACCGCGTGGATGCCGACCGCCTCGTCGAGCTGCGCCCGGTTGCACGCGTCCTCGCAGGGACGGTAACAAACCCGTCCGTGGATGGCGGGCATCGGGTTGTCCTCGACCAGGACCCGCCATGCTCCCTCGTAATCTCCCTCCTCGGCGTGGTACAGCCATTTCTGGATGTTTTCGCCGGCGGGACAGGCGTTGTTGCATGGGGGCAAGCGGTTCACGTAGACGGGACGGCTCGTCCGCCACGTTCCCGTCTTGTTCTCGAGGCTGCTCCCCGGATCGAGGGTGATCGCGAAGGGCTTGTTGTCGTGGGTCGTCATTGTTTCGCTCCGTTCTCGAGGAGGCCGAAGTTCTCGATGTTGCGGTCCGCGATGGCCTGGATGGCGTCCAAGCGTTGTCTGTCGACCGGCTCGCGGAACAGATGCCGGAAGCGGCCCTGGAGCTTGAGGTACTCGTCCACCGGTGCCTTCTTCCGAATGGTCGTCCGGTCCGTCACCACGCCGCCTTCCGCCACGAACAGCGGAAAGAGACCCGACTCCACCGCGAGCCGGGCGAGCCGGATGGTGTGGGCGGGCTCGGACCGCCATCCCAGCGGACAGGGCACGTGGATGTGGATGTACCGGGCGCCGCGGATGCCGACGGCCTTCGTCACCTTCGCCTCGAGGTCCTGGAGGTCCGCCACCGAGGCGGTGGCGACATAGGGAATCTCGTGGGCCATCGCGATCTTCGGCAGGTTCTTCCCCGTGCCGAAGACGTTGCCCGGCTCGGACCCGGCGAGCGGCGTGGTCGCGGTCCGCGCCGCCGGCGGGGTGGACCCGGACCGCTGGATGCCGGTGTTCATGTAGGCCTCGTTGTCGTAGCAGATGTACAGCACGTCGTCGTTTCGCTCGAACATCCCCGACAGACAGCCGAACCCGATGTCCACGGTGCCGCCGTCGCCCCCCTGAGCGATGACGGTGACGTCGTCGCGTCCCTTGGCCCGCATCGCCGCGGCCACGCCGGCGCCGACCGCCGGCGCGTTGCCGAACAGCGAGTGCAGCCAGGGGATCTGCCAGGACGTCTCGGGGTAGGGCGTGGAGAAGACCTCGAGGCACCCCGTCGCGTTCACCGCGATCACACGCCCTCCGCTCGCCCGCATGGCCGCGTCCACGGCGTACCGGGCGCCGAGCGCCTCTCCGCACCCCTGACAGGCGCGGTGGCCGCAGTTCAGCGCGTTGCTTCGGTCGGGGCTCGCCTGGACCGTCCGCTGCTCCTCGTCGAGAAGGCGATTGCCCACCGTGAAAGTGCCGGTCTGGTAAAATCTCACGCGTTGCTGGCTCATGTCCTGTCTCTCAAACGAGGTTCGCGAACCGCTCGTTGACGTCGCGGAGGATGTTCTCCGCGGTCGGCCCGGACCGCCTCGCCGCCTCCTGTCGGCCAAGCTCCCGCTCCACCGCCTTCCAGTCGAGGTCCATGAAGTAGGGCTCGTCGATGTCGTCGTGTTCCGCCCGGCGGAATGTCTCCACGAGGTTGTCGTGGAGGATGGCTCGTCCGCCGAGGCCGGCGATGACGGTGTGGATGGGGATGGGAAGCCCCCACAGGGCGGTTTGCACGTCGTCCGAGAGCACACCGCCGCGGCCGACCGCGAGGTGCTTCTCCACGACCACCACGCGACGCACATGCCCGATCTGGTCGCGGACGGCCTTCAGCGGAAACGGTCGGAAGGTGCACACCTTGAGAAGGCCGACCGCCCTTCCCTCTTCCCGGAGCGTGTCGACCGCGTCGCGGATGGTGCCGTTGACCGACCCGAGGGCGACCACCACCGTGTCGGCGTCCTCGGTGCGGTACGGCTCGACCAGGCCGCCGGCGTGCCGGTCGAAGACGCCGGCGAAGGCGTCGTGGATCTGGGGGATGCGCTCGAGCGCTTTCAGCTGCTTCCGGTGGGCGAGGTATCGCACCTCCGTGAAAGCGCCGGGGCCGACCATCGCTCCGATCGACATCGGGTCGTCGGGGTCGAGAACCTGGACGGGCTCGTACGGCGGGAGGTACGCCTCGACGTTCACCGGGTCGGGGAGGTCGACCGGCTCGTAGGCGTGAGTGAGGACGAAGCCGTCGACGCAGACCATCACGGGACAGCTGATCTCCTCGGCGAGACGGAACGCCTGGATATGGAGGTCCACCGCTTCCTGGTTGGTCTCCGCGTAGAGCTGAATCCACCCGGAGTCGCGGAGGGCCATGCTGTCGGAGTGGTCGTTCCAGATGTTGATGGGGGCGCCGATCGCCCGGTTCCCGATGGTCATCACGATGGGGAGGCCGAGGCCGGCGGCGTTGTAGACCGCCTCCGTCATGAACAGCAGACCCTGGCTGTTGGTCGCGGTGTAGCTCCTCGCCCCGGCGGCGGACGCGCCGATGAGCGTGCTGAGGGCGCCGAGCTCCGACTCCGCGTTGATGAACCGGGCGTTGCCGACGTTTCCCTCCCGCACCAGCGCCGCGAGCGCCTCCACGATGTGGGTCTGGGGCGTGATGGGATAGGCGCAGATCACTTCCGGGCGGCACGCCGCCACCGCCTGCGCGACCGCGTTGCTTCCTTCGATCTGCTTTAGCATCGCGCCGCTCCTTTCTCCATCTCTTGCCGAGCGTGCTCGTACGCGGCCGCCGCGGCCCGTCCGTTCGCTTCACCGATCTCGCCGGTGAACTTCTCGCCGATTCCGGCCTGGATGGCCCCGAGGGAGAGCCGTCCCGTCACGGCGGCGAAGCCCCCGAGGAGCGGGACGTTGGGAAGGGGACGACCGATCTCCCGCCTCGCGATGTCCGTCGCGGGGATGGCGTGGACGCGGGAAGCGGCGAGCCGGCCGAGGACCTCGTCGATCCCCAGCGCCTCGAGCGGCTTGGAGCAATTGATTAAGACGTACCCGTCGTCGGCCAGGCCGGAGAACAGGTCGACCTGGTGCAGGAGCGTGGGGTCCTGGACGATCAGCGCGTCGGGACGCATCACGGGCTCCCGCCGGCGGATCGGACGGTCGTGGAGACGGCAGAAGGCCATGACGGGTGCGCCCATCCGCTCCGAGCCGAAGCTGGGGAACGCCTGGGCGTAGAGGCGCTCGTGGAAGCCCGCGATGGAGAGGATCTCCGCGGCCGTCACCACGCCCTGACCGCCACGTCCGTGGATGCGAATCTGAAACATCGTCTGCTCCCGATCGAAAACGCGATCTCATTCATCCCTACCGGCCGACGCACGACGAGACCGCGTCGCCCCCCTTCACGCGTGGGGGTAACCCGTACCGAGCCCTCCGGACCGTTCCGGCGGGACTTGGGACAGGCACTTTGTGGGGATTCCGTCCCTGGGCGTGACGTGGGACAGGGAGGCTCAGTCCGCGGCGTCGCCGGCGAGCAGCAGGCGCTGCCGGAGGCGGTCGACGGCCTCCGCGCCGCGCAGAATGAAAGAGACCGGGCCCGCGATGCACGGGATCAGAACCGCTTCGGTCGCCTCAGCGGATCGTCTTCCCGGCCCCGCTCGCGATGATCGCCCGTGAGCAGCGGCTGACCGCGGACCTGCGCCGTGGCCACGAGCACCCGGTCCGCGGGATCGCGCGGAAACGCCTCGGGCAGCTCGTTCACTTCCGCGGCGATGCGTGGGGAGATCGCGTGGCGCTGAACCAGGGGCGGGCGGTGGCGTTGGCGAGCCAATCTCGCAGAGGGCGATCGAGCGCGATCCGTCCGAGCCGGTGAAGGGTCGCGATCTCCCACAGCGTGATGTTGGAAACGCCCAACGGATTCTCCGCGTCCGCCGCGTCAAGCGCGTCCTCCTGCCGTGCGCTGAGCCGATGGCCGTAGCTGACCGGTCACCAGAGGCCGAGCCACCGCGGGACCCGGAAAAAGGCGGCTGCCGCGCGCCCACGGCGTGTGGTCCAATGAAATCCCGGCTCTCTCGGGGCTACTCGTCGCTCTCGTGGTCGATGGCCTTGAAGAACGTGTTGAACGCGGACATCTGCCCGGCCACCTCGACGGCCGCGGTGATCTCCTCCTCGGAGACCCCGTGGCGGCGCGCGGCGTTGGCGTGCTCGCGGACGCAGAAGTCGCATCCGTTGGCGGCGCTGACCGCGATCCGGATGAGCTCCCGCGTCTTCACGTCGAGGTTCGCGCCCGCCGCCCGGTCGAGCTGCTGCATCGCCTCCATGAACGCCCCGCTCCGTCCCATCGCCTTGTGCGCGGGCGGGATCTCACCCTTGGCGCGCTCCACACGCTCCTGGATGGCTCGGGCCTTCTCATCACCGTCTTTGTCGTAGAGCTTGACGTGCGCCATACAAATCTCCTCGGCCTTCCTGAGGTTATGGACTTTCGTGGACGACGCCATCGTCTTGGGCCGTCCGGCCGGCCGACCCCGCCGCGTATTTCCGCAGCCAGCCGACCCACGCGGCGACGCCCTCTCCCGTGGCGGCGGACAGCTCGTAGACCGGAAGGTCCTCCCGCAGCGAGCGGAGATCGCCGTAGAACACCTCCCGGTCGAACGGAACGTGCGGGGCCAGGTCGATCTTGTTGAGGAGGGCGACGGTCGCCTCCAGGACGAGACGCGGGTGTTTCGCGGGCTTGTCGTCGCCCTCCGGCACGCTCATCATCGCGACCTTGGCGTCCTGCCCGAGGTCGAAGCCGACGGGACAGATCAGGTTCCCCACGTTCTCCACCACGAGGAGGTCGATCGCGTCGAGCGGGATCTCCGCCATCCCCTCGCTCACGTGGTTGGCGTTCAGGTGGCACCCGCCGCCCGTGTTCACCTGGCTGATGCGGTCGCAGCGGGCCTCCAGCCGCTCCGCGTCGCGGGTGGTGGCGATGTCGCCGGTAATGACACCGATCCGCAGCTGGCCCCGCAGCGCGTCGAGGGTCCGCTCCAGAAGAGAGGTTTTCCCCGACCCGGGCGACCCGATCAGGTCCACGCAGGCCGTCCCCGCTTGCCGGAGCCGCCGGCGATTCTCCGCCGCCATGGCGTCGTTGAGCTTCAAAGCGTTCTCGACCACTCGGATCTCTGTCATTCGGTCGCCTCCTCGGGCATGTCGGTTTCTCGGTTCTCGATCTCGAGACGGCTCAGGTAGATGCCCTTTCCCTCGACGACGTCGGGGCGGACCGCGCCGCAGGCCGGACAGACGAGGATCGCTTTGTCCTCCGGGACGTAACGATGACCGCACCCGCCGCAGCGGACGCGGACCGGCCGCCAGCGGACGTGGAGGGCCGACCCGCTGTAGGGAGTCTCCTCGGTCAGCGCATCCCAGAAGAACCGAAGCGCCGCCTCGTCGATGTGCTCGTACTCGCCCACTTCGACGTGGGCCGCCGTCAGCACCGCGCCGGCGGGCAGGTGCGATGTCACCGTGTGAAAGAGGGCTTGCGCGACGGCGCCTTCGTGCATCGGATCTTCCGTCTCCATTCAGCAGCGAGCCTAGCGGACCGGCGTGCGCCGATGAACTCGGCAACACCCTAATCACGCGATCGGTGCATCCCCGATCGAAAACCACGCGGGGAAGGGGAGTAGAGTTCTGTGGACGCTCTCGTGGAGTCAAGACGCCCGCGAGATTCAAGGAGCGCGACGTGACGGTACGGGCTCGCTCCCATGAGCGCGCGGGTGGGGCGGAGGCGGCGGATGCATCTTCCGACCCGACGGCCACGCCGCGCGGCTGGCTGCCGTACCACCGTCTCCTCGGCGCTCGGCTCTACGCCCACACGCGGATCCGGTGGGCCGCCGCGCTCGCGATCGTGGCGGCCGCGGCGGTCGGCCGCGCCGTCATGGGCGTCGACGTCGACCTGGTGGCCATCACCGTCCTCGGCGTGGGCATCGCGGGGTACAACGCGGTCGCCCGCTGGCTCACGCACGCTTCCTCCTCGCCGGAGGAGACGGAGGCGTCCTACGGCTCACTCCTCGGTGTCATGTACACCACCATCGTCCTCGACGACTTGGCGTTGACGGGGGCGGTCTGGATGACCGGCGGCGTCCGGTCACCCTTCGTCGTCTTTTTCATCCTGCACGTCGTCCTGAGCTCCGTCCTCCTCTCCCGCCGGGCGGCGCTCGTCGCCACCGGGCTCGCGTTCGCGCTGCTCGCCGGGCTCGTCGCGGTCGAATGGTCGCGGCTCGCGAGTCCCCCTCAGCCCCTCGGCTGCGCCGACACGCCCGTTCCGTTGACCACGCCGCACGCGGTCACGACCCTCCTCGTCTACGCGGTTCTCTTCGGCGTGCTCGCGTTTCTCCTGACGAGCCTGACCGACCTCCTCCGCCGGGGCGAGCGGGAGCTTCACGAGTCCAACCGCCAGCTCGACCGCCTCTCCCGCATGCGACGGGACTTTCTCCGGCTCGCCATGCACGACCTTCGGTCGCCCGTCGCGGCCATCGCCAGTCTTCTGAACAACCTTCGGGACGGCCTCTGCGGCCCACTCAACGATCGCCAGGCGGAGTGGATCGAGAGGTGTCTCGCCCGTCTCGACGGCCTCAGCCAGTTTCTCCGGGACCTCCAGACGCTCTCGACGCTCGAGACGGGCGAGCTCGATCAAAAGATGGAACCGCTCGATCTTCCGCCCCTTCTCGCGGAGGTGGTCGAGGAGCAGCGAGCCGTCGCCGGGGACCGCGAGCACCGGCTGGATCTCGACGTTTCCGGCACGCTCGGGCCGGTCCGCGGCCACCGGCGGCTTCTTCGGGAGGCGGTCGCCAACCTCGTCGGCAACGCGGTGAAATACACGCCGGACGGCGGCCACATCCTCGTCCGCGGACGGTCCGCCGGCGGCGTGGTCCGCGTGGAGGTCCGCGACGACGGACCGGGGATTCCGGCGGGCGAGGTGGACCGCCTCTTCGACGACTTCGTCCGGCAGCGGCCCTCCCGCGGGTCGGGAACGGGCCTCGGTCTCTCGATCGTCCGCCGCGTGGCCGATCTCCACGGCGGCCGCGTCACCGTCCGGACCGCCCCGGGGAGCGGGAGCCGCTTCGCGATCGAGTTGCCGACGGAGGACGTGTGCCTCCGGCTTCAGGGCGAGCACGAGCGGCGCTCGACGTCGCCGCCGACCGCGGACCGCGGTCAGGCGTAAGGACCGTAGGTATCCATGACGGATCGCCGCGCCGACTCGAGGCGCTGCTTCATCATCGTGGCGAACCGCTTGACGATCTCGTAGCCGAAGGCGGGGTCCGCCTCGCACGCGTCGCGGACGCTCCGCGCGTCGAAAGAGAGCAGCCGGGTGGGCTCCGTGGCGCGTGCTTCGAAGTGCCATCGGTAGGGCGGGAAGAGCCACGACCAACCCAGCGGGTCGCCAGGACCGACCTCGTGCATGGTCAGCGGCGGTCCGTACAGCGCCGGCACCGCGACCGAGATCTTGCCTTCCAGGACCAGAAAGAAGCGGTCCGCCGGCGAGTCCTGTCTGAAGAGGACCTCCTGCGGGCGGAGCTCCTGGACCGACGCGATCGACGCGAGCCGCGTCAGATGGTCCTGCTCGAGTCCCCCGAAGAAGGCGTCACTTCGCAGCCGAGCGGCGATCGAGTCCGCGTGCATAATCACCTCACCTGCTGAGCCACGAGTCCACTCGCGGCCGGGCGGGTCGCGCGAGGTCACCCTCCGCGCCCGTCGGCCGTCATCCCCTCGCCGGCGCCGACCCGCCCGCCTCCGCTCGGCTTGCGGAGGCCTGTGGAACCATGGCGACGACGCCCTCCACGAGCTGCTCGTCCGACAACCGGGCCGTGTTGAACGTCACACTGAACGCGTAGGGCGATCGCACGCGGTCCGACCAGTACTGGCGGTAGAACGCGTTCCGGCGGCGGTCGATCCGCTGGACCTCCTCCTTCGCCTGCCGCTGAGACAACCCTTGACGGCTCGCGAGGTTCTCCACGCGATACTCGAAGGGGGCGATCAGCCGGACGTGGAGGCCGTTGGGAAAATCGCTCGTGATATAGACCCCGCCCCGTCCGACGATGACGGTCCGCCCCGCGATCGCGAGCGCCCGGATCGTCTCGAACACCCTTCGGTAGACGCGTGGGCCGCTCACCATTTGGGTCGGGTCGCTGAACGAGAGGTTTCCGAAGAAGTCCTCGATCCACGACACGCTTCGTTCGTCGAGCTCCTCGACGACCTCTCGCGGGAGATTGGTATCGCGGGCCACCTTGTCGAGCAGCTCGCGATCCCACCCCGTCCATCGCCGCTGTCCGGGATCCGCATCGTGGAGCCGGTCGACCAGCTGCTCGCACAGCGACCAGCCGCCCGCGCCCGCCTCTCGGCTGATGGTCACGAACGGATGAAGCCTGTCGCGCCCGCCGGCGCTCTCCGCTCGCCGGTGGGTGGCGTCGCTCCGCATGGCCGCGAGAATCGCGTGAAGCTTCTCGGTCGTCGAGTCACTCATCGTTCGTCGGCTCCTTTCGCCTGTGTCATCGTCTTCTCGTGTCGGGCGACTCCTCCATGCCCCGCTCCCCACGCCGTCCGCAGCGGCTCACTCGCGCCGGCTCCGTTCATGTTTCCGGCGCGACCCAAGGCTCGATCGCCTGGAGCAGCCCCACCTGGTCGACCGGCTTCTGGAAGATCTCCTCGACGCCGAGATCCGCCGGGCTGGCTGCTTGGGAGACCTCCTCGCCGACACAACTGAGGACGAAGATCGGCACGCGGCTGCCGAGCCCCTTGAGCTCCTTGACCAGCGTACGCCCCGCGTCGATCTCCTCCATCATCAGGTCGACGATGACCAGGTCCGGCGACGTCTCCTTGTACCGGAGTAGCCCCTGCTCGCCGCTGTCGGCAGCCACCACGGCATAGCCGTGGGCCTCGAGCAGCAGCCGGAGCGAGTCCCGGAAGTCCGGATCGTCCTCCACGCACAGGATCAGCGGGCGGTCGGGCGGCATGGGTCGTCACCTTGTCAAGCCCTCTTGGGCCACAGCCGCTTCGATCGCGTCGGGCGATCGAAGCAGCCGCTCGAGAAAAGCGGTCGCTTGGGCGAGGTGGGCCTGTGCCCTCTCGGAGAGCCCCTCGCCGAAGCCGTCGAAGCGATAGCCGCGGATGCCGAGCACGTAGCCTCTCGTTCGCGCTCCGAACAGCTCGTGAGCGATCGCGAGCAGCGCCGCGGGCTCGACCCGGTGGGTGGAGAAGCCCAACGTCCCGTTCGGCGCCAACGGCCGGAGCTCGAACGGCGCCGGGCAGGCCTGGTCCGCGTCCGCGAAGATGACCACGTCGTGGTCCGCAATCGTCGCGGCGTCCTCCAGCGCCGGCTGGAAGCTGGCTTGGACGGACACCGCGGAGAGGCACGCCCGGCCGACCGCGTCCGCGAGCGACGGGCCGATGCCGTCGTCGAGCCGGCTGGGATTCCCGAAGGCGAGCAAGAGGATGGCTTCTCGGTCGTCGGTCATGCGTCCGTTCCCTTCGTCCGCCGCTCCACGCTGTTTCCGTCCGGGTCGACGAGGTCGACCGACAGCGGCATCTGCCCCAGCGCGTGGGTCGCGCAGCTCAGGCAGGGGTCGTAGGCGCGGATCGCGACCTCGATCTGGTTGAGCATGCCCTCGGTGATCGTCTTTTCGCCGGCGAGGTGGTCCTCGGCGACCCGCCGGATCGACCGGTTCATCGGCTCGTTGTTGCTCGTGGTGGAGACGATGAGGTTCGCCATCGTCACCTGGTCGCGGTCGTCGATGCGATAGTGGTGGAAGAGTGTGCCCCGCGGCGCCTCGATGATCCCGACCGCCTCGTTCCGCCGGGGACCGCTCCGGAGAAGGTCGTCGCCCAGGAGATCGGGCTCGTGGAGAATGTCCCGGATCTTCTCGACGAAATGGAGCACCTCGATCATCCTCGCCCAGTGATAGGCAAGCGTCATGGGGTTGGGCTTCCCGTTCGTCACTCCGAGGAACGCCCGCCGGGCCTCGTCGGCCTCAGGGGTGTCGAGGAAGTCACAGACGTTCAACCGCGCGAGCGGCCCGACGCGGTACCATCCCCGCTCCGGCCCCAGCGCCCGGAAGAAGGGGAATTTCATGTAGGTCCACGGCTTGACCTCCTCCGCGATGAGCTCGAGATACCGATCGTTTTCCACCTGGTCGAAGAGGATGTTCTTCTCGGGGTCGACCGCCCGGAGACGCCCGTCGTAGTACTCCGCCGCCCCGTCGGGGCGGACCAGCGCCATGAAATGGGAGGGGAACGTGGCGAACCTCCGGACCCTTTCCAGGTTCGCCTCGGTGTATTCGCCAGCCATCCGGACGGCGCCGCGGGCCCAGTCGAGCATCTGGTCCGTCTCGGCGAGCAGCTCGTCGCGGTCGGCGGCGGACAGACTCCTGTTGACCCCTCCCGGGATGGCGCCGGTCCCATGGATTCGCTTGCCGGCGGTCTTCTCGATGATGCGCTGACCGAACTTCCGCATCTTCACCGCCTGCATCGCCAGGTTCGGCTGCTGCGCTGCCAGGTGGAAGATGTTCCGGGTGGACGGGTCCGCGTCGAAGCCGAAGAGGAGGTCGGGGCTGCACAGGTGGAAGAAGTGCAGGCTGTGGCTCTGGAAGAGCTGGCCGTAGTGCATGAGCCGACGCACCTTCTCCGCCGTCGGGGTGAGGTCCTCGCCGCCGACGAGGCGGTCCGTCGCCTTCGCGGCGGCGAGGTGGTGGCTCACCGGGCAGATCCCGCACAGCCGCTGAACGAGGACGGGAAGCTCCCAGAAGGGACGGCCCTGGATGAACCGCTCGAAGCCGCGGAACTCGACGATGTGGAGCCGGGCGCTCTGCACCCGATGGTGGTCGTCGAGGTGGATGGTGACTTTTCCGTGGCCCTCCACCCGGGTGACGGGGTCGATGACCACCTTTCGGCTGTTGGTGTTGGTGACCACGCCGTCCTCCACTTTCAATCGTAACGG
>CAZQQP010000021.1:14620-20565 GCA_964595475.1 uncultured Planctomycetaceae bacterium
CATCTTTGGGCTGTTGGTGTTCGTGACCAAGGTCCTCCTCTCTCAATCGTATCGGATGAGCGAATAGGGCAGGTCGATCGGCCGGCCGTTCAGCAGCGCGACGATCGACCGATACAGAAGGTCCGCACTCGGCGGACAGCCGGGGAGGAAGTAGTCCACCTTGACCACCTCGTGACAGGGATAGACCCGGTCGAGGAGGAGGGGGAGCTCCTCGTCGTTCGGCAGCTCGCCGCCCGGGTTGTACACGGACGGCCCGCTCCGGTAGGCCTCGTCCAGACACTCGTCGAGCGGAACCATGTTCCGCAGCGCGGGGATGCACCCGGTGATGGCGCAATCGCCGATGAGGACGAGCGTGTCGCAGTGCTTCCGGAACGAGCGGAGCACCTCGACGTTCTCCTCGTTGGCGCAGCCGCCCTCGACCAGGCCGATGGCGCATCGGCCGGTGAAGCGCTTGATGTCGTCGAAGGGGGACTTGTCGAAGTCGACGACCTCCGCGACGTCGAAGATCCGCTCGTCCATGTCCAGAAGCGACATGTGGCAGCCGAAGCAGCCGGCGAGCGACGTGGTGGCGATCCTCGGCTTCTCCATCATTCCGCCTCCTTCCGGCGATCCTCGACGGCCGAGCCGATCGGCCGCTGGTCGTAGAGACGCCGGCCGATCGGCACGCGGTAGCCCTCCCGCTTCCGGAGGAGCGCCCCGACGGGACAGGCGTCGATCGCGGCGTCCGTCGCCTCCGCCGTGGTGTCCGCGAGCTCCTTCCCGTTGACCCCGAGCCGCTTGGAAGGGCCCCGCCCGACGAACCGGAAGACCTGCTTCCCGTCGACCTCCTCCGACGCCCGGATGCACCGGGCACAGAGGATGCACCGATTGTGGTCGATCAGGATGTCCGGGTGCGACGCGTCCACGTTCCGCTGCGGAAACTGATACGGGAATTTCGGAACCGTGATCCGGAACCGGTACGCGACCGCCTGCAGCTCGCAGTTGCCGCTCTTCTCGCAGAACATGCAGAAGTGGTTGCCCTCGACGAAGAGCATATCGATGATGCTCCGCCGATACTCGAGGACGCGGTCGCTTCGGTTCTCGACGGCCATGTTCTCCCGGATCGGGCTGGTGCACGCGGCCGTGGCGCGGCCGCCCACCATGACCGTGCACAGCCGGCAGCTTCCGTAGGCGGTGAGCCCCTCCTTGTAGCACAGCCGCTCGATGTAGATGCCGTTGTCCTGTGCGGCCTCCAGGATGGTCTGGCCGGGTCGGCCGCGGACCGCCTCGCCGTCGATGGTGAAGGGGATCGCGTCCGTCATCTCTGTCCCTCGTCGTCGGGGGTCGCATAGCGTGACCGTCGCCCCGCGATCGCCTCCGCGGGGCGGACGGCCCGGGCCAGGTCGAACGTCGCCTGATCGCCGCCCGGCACGGGACGGGCCTTCGCGTCGTAGAGGGCGCGGAAGCTCTCCAGCGTCGAGAGGATGGGGTTGGGCGCCGTCTGGCCGAGGCCGCAGCGGCTTCCCGTCTTCACCGTCGTCCCGAGATCCCGGAGCGCGTCGAGGTCGCCGCGGTCCGCTTGCCCGGCCATCACTTTCTCCAGGCTCTGTTTCAGGAGGACGTTTCCCACGCGACAGGGCGTGCAGTAGCCGCAGCTCTCGTCGACGAAGAAGGCCGTCAGCGCGTGGACCACCTGGAGAAGGTCCCGGTCGGGACCGAAGATCATCAGCGAGCCGCCGGTCAGCAGATCGTCGAAGCCGATGGTCCGCTCCCACGCGTCCAGGCCGACCATCTGTCCGCTGGCGCCGCCCACCTGGACCGCCTGCGCGGCGACGCCGCCGCACATCGACAGGACGTCGCCGAGCTTGGTCCCGAGGGGCACCTCGTAGACGCCGGGCCGCTCACAATCGCCGGCGATGCTGAGGAGCTTCGTCCCCGTGGCGTTGGCGGTCCCCACCGCGCCGAACGACGCGGGGCCTTCTTCGAGGATCTTCGTGACACAGCAGAGGGTCTCGACGTTGTTCACCACCGTCGGGTAGCCGAGGTATCCCCGCTGCGGCGGGAAGGGCGGCCGCGTCTTGGGGTCGCCCCGGTGGCCCTCGCAGGAGCTGATCAGCGCCGTCTCTTCCCCGCAGATGTAGGCGCCGGCGCCACGCTGAATCCGGACGTCGAAATGGAAGCCGTCCTTCCCGGCGACGTTCCGGCCGAGGAGGCCGTCCTCGCGACGCTTGACCAGGACGTCCTCGAGGAAGCGCTGGAGATATCGATACTCGGCGCGGAGGTAGAGGATCCCTTCCTCCGCCCCGACCGCGTAGGCCGCGATCGTCATCCCGGCGATCATCCGGTCGGCGTACTCCGTGAGGAGCACGCGGTCCTTGAACATCCCGGGCTCGCCCTCGTCGGCGTTGCAGATGATGAACTTCCTCTCGCCCGTCGCCGACCGCGCGAGCTCCCACTTCATCCCGGTCGGAAATCCCGCGCCGCCGCGGCCCCGCAGCCGGGCGGTCTTGACGGCGCGGATCACCTCGGCGGGACGCATCGCCAGCGCTTTTCCGAGGGCCTCTCCCCGGTTGACACGCGTGAACAGGATGTCGCCCCGCCGCTGGATGTTGTTGCGGACCATCGACCGGACCAGTGGATGGGCGTTGTTTCCGTCGCCGTACTTCTTCACGAGGCGGTGCGGGTCCATGCACCGGCGAAGCTCTTTCGTGATCTCCCTCGCCCGGTCGCGCGAGAGGTCGGTCACGACGACGCCGTTGACGAGCGCCGCCGGTGGCTGGTCGGACATTCCCATACAGGGTGTCCACTCCAGCGTGAAGGCACCGTCGGACGTCGTCTCGCCGAAGCGAACTCCCATCGCCTCCTCGAAGGCCTCCGCGACCGACTCCGCCCCGTGCTGCCTGTCGATGACGTCGTCGCACACGCGGATCACGATCCGGCCCTTGGGAACCGTGGAGAAGAACGTGTAGAAGGTGACGACGGACTCGACCTCCGCACGCGGGATGGACAGCGCCCGGGCGATCGCGTCCATCGCTTCGGGCGAGACGTACCCCACCCGATCGTGGAGGTGATGGAGGATGTCCATCAGCCGCGTGGCGTCGTAGGAGTACGCCCCACACGCATCGCGGACCACGCTCTCGACCGCTTGCGACATTGTCGACCTCATCTCCTCCGGCGCTCCGGCGCCATCCCTCGCGCGACCATTGGGATATGCCCGTGTCGAGCTCGTTTGGCGCTTCCATGCCGGCCTACCGCATCCGAGGAACGAACGGCCGGGCCGAGCCCCCTCACCCCTGGCCCCTCTCCCCGGCGGGGAGAGGGGAACCAAATGGGGACAGTCGCGCGCCGATTCACGATTTCGGGTCGCGTGGAGGCCGCCTCCGCCTTTGTGCAGTTCTCGGCGTTTCGCATTCTCGTTCCTCAGTCTTCTCTCTCGGTCCCCCTCTCCCCCAGTTGGGGGAGAGGGGCCAGGGGTGAGGGGGCGACGGTCGTCGGTTCCCCTCTCCCCCGACTGGGGGAGAGGGGCCAGGGGTGAGGGGGCTCCGCTCTCGTCGTCCCATTCAACTGCCTGGCGTCTTGCGCGCACCCCATCCGGTTAACAGATCCTCGGCAGCTCCTCGCCGTACGGCTTCTGGAGCACGCGGCGGCCGCCGATCTCCGTCCGAAGCTCGCATACGCCGTCCGCCGCGTGCTCCACCGTGCCGATGACCGCCGCGTCCCGGCCGAGCGGGTCTTCCCGCATCGCTTCCATCGCCGCGGCCGCGGCGGCCGGTCGGACCACAGCGACGACCTTTCCTTCGTTGGCCACTTCCAACGGGTCCAGGCCCAGCATGTCCGCCGCGTGGCGGGCCTCGGGCCGAACGGGGATCGCCTCCTCCTCCAGCTCCACGTGGTAGCCGCTGCTCATCGCGAGGTCCGCACCCACGCCGGCGAGCCCGCTCCGCGTCGGGTCCCGCATGAAGACGAGGTCCTCCCCGAGCCGCTCGCACAGCCGGCGGGTCAGATGGTTCAGCGGCGCCGCGTCGCTCGAGAGGACGCTGTCGACCTCCGGCATCTCCCGCGCCAGCATCACCGCGAGGCCGTGCTCGCCGATCGGGCCGTTCACGAGGATGCGATCGTCCGGGCGGACACGGCCCGCCCCGAGCGACCGGCCGGCGGGGATCCGGCCGACGCCCGCGGTCGTGAGGTAGACGCCGTCGGCCTGTCCGCGGCCGACCACCTTCGTGTCGCCGCTGACGATCCGGACGTTCGCCTCCTCCGCGCAGCGCCCGGCCGATCCGAGGATCGATTCCAGGTCCCGCTTGGCGAGCCCGTCCGCGAGGATGAGGCTCAGCGTCAGCCCCATCGGCTCGGCGCCGCAGACCGCGAGGTCGTTGACCGTTCCGCAAATCCCGAGGCGGCCGATGTCCCCGCCCGGGAATCGCCACGGCTGGACCACATAGCCGTCGACCGTCATCGCGAGGCGGTTGTCGCCGGTTCCCGGCAGGATGGCCGAGTCGGAGAGCTCGTTCAGGACGTCGTTGCCGACCTGTGGCAGGACCATGTCCTGAAGGAGCTCGTCCGTCAGCTGGCCGCCTCCGCCGTGGGCGAGGACCACGTGGCTGAGGCGGTCGCTTCCCCGCTCGGATCGCGGGGCCGGTCGGGAGGATGTCTGCCGCGTCGATTGAGCCATGGTGCTCTTCTTCCGTCGTTCTCACTTCACGCGGACACTGTTTCGCCGGTATCGGGCCTCGCCGTGTCTCGGGACGTCTCAGCCACACGGCGCCGATGGGACCCGACGCCGGCCCGTGCGTACTTGAACCACGCCTGGCACGTCCCTTCGGAGCTCACCATGCACGGGCCGATCGGATAGATCGGCGTGCATCCGTTGTTGAACAGCTTGCACTCGGGCGGGTCGATCCGCCCGGCGATCACCTCGCCGCACCGGCACGCCTTCGGCTCCCGGTCGGCCGGGGTGGACAGCCCGAAGCGATGGAACGCGTCGAATCCCCGGTGCTCCGGCCGGACGACCAGGCCGCTGTCCGGGAGGGTCCCGAGGCCCCGCCACCGGACGGTGGCCGGCTCGAAGACGTGGGCGAGGAGCTCGCTCGCCGTTCGGTTTCCCGTCGGGGAGACCGCCTCCGGATACTGATTGACGAGCGCCGCGCTTCCCTTCCGGACCATGGCCGTCAGCTCGGCGAGCGCCCGGGCCATCTGGGTCGGCTCGAAGCCGCCGATGACACACGGCACGCCGTATCTCTCGACGATCGGCCGGTACGCGTCGGCGCCGAGGATGACCGAGACGTGGCCGGGACAGAGGAAGCCGTCCACACGCACGTCGCCGCTTTCCAGAAGGCCACGCATCGCCGGGACGATTCGCTTGTGGGAGACGAGGATGCTGAAGTTGCGGAGGCCCCGCTCCTCCGCCCGGAGCAGCGCCGCCGCGGAGGCCGGTGCCGTCGTCTCGAAGCCGACCGCCGCGAAGACCACTTCGCGGGACGGGTCCGACCCGGCGAGCGTGACGGCGTCGAGGGCGCTGTAGACCACCCGGACGTCGGCGCCGCCGCTCCGGGCGCGTTCCAGGCTGCCCCGCTGGCCGGGGACCCGGAGCATGTCGCCGTAGGTGCACAGCGTCACGTTCCGGTCGGCCGCGAGGGAGATCAGCAGGTCGATGTCTCCCTGCGCCGTGACGCAGACGGGACAGCCCGGTCCGCTCAACAGATTGACGCTCGTCGGCATCAGGCTGTGGAGGCCGGAGCGGAACGCGCTCATCGTGTGGGTCCCGCACACCTCCATGAACGTCGCGGGCGCCCGAAGCGCTGCCGCGGAATCGTTCAGGGCCGAGACGGTCCGCCGGATCTCATCCTTCCGCGACATCGGTGCTCTCCTGACTCCGTCGGAGGTCGTCCAGGACGGCCCACGTCTCCTCGGCGGCCCTCTCGTCGAGGCGCTCGATCGCGAAGCCCGCGTGGACCAGGACCCAGTCG
>CAZQQP010000021.1:20575-26520 GCA_964595475.1 uncultured Planctomycetaceae bacterium
AGCTGTTGCGCGTGTCGACCAGGGCGAGACAGTCCAGGACCCAGTCGCCGGTCCTCGCCTCGGGCACGAGGAGTGTGCTCACGGGAATGCGGTTCCCGTGGAGGTCCGCGACACCTTCCTCCCCGTTCCTCTCCACGAGCCTCGCGGGCACTGCCAGACACATCCGCGGTCCTTTCACGACTCCGCGTGCGCTTCGACGCCGGCCGACGCCTCCTCCGCCGCTCGCGCCGTGGCGACGGCGGCCTGTCCGAAGGAGAGGCCCCCGTCGTTCGGCGGAAACACCCGATGGCGGAGCACACGCATGCTCCGCCGCTCGAGAAGCGACCGCACCGCCGCCGTCAGGCGCTCGTTGCAGAAGACGCCGCCCGACAGCGCCACCGTCCAGAGGTCCAGGGCCCTCGCCTGCTCCTCCGCCGCGTCGGCCCACGCCGTCGCCAGCTGCTCGTGGAAGTCCGCGGCGAGATGATCGACCGACACTCCACCCGCCTTCCTCTCGAGGAGATCACGGATCAGCGGCGATACGTCGATCCGTCGGAGGCCGTCTCCTTGCGGCTCCTCCTCGATCGAGAACCGCCGCGTCGCCTCGTCCTCCCCGTCGACGGGCGGCCGACCGCTCCGCCACGCGGCGGCCTCCAGGGTCATCCCCGCCCGGGCCTCGAAGGCGTTGCGCTCGCACAGGCCGAGAAGCGCCGCCACTCCGTCGAAAAGACGACCCGCGGCGCTGCTCGTCGCGCAGGAGAGGTCGCGCTCGATCATCCGCGACAGCATCCGCCGCTCGCCGTCGTCGCCGACCAGCTCGCGGGCGGCGGCCGTCGATTCGAACCCTTCGCCGAACGCGAGGTGGAGCAGGCCGAGCCCGCAACGACGCGTCTCCTTGGCGGCCGCGTCGCCACCGGGTAGGCGAACCGGCCGAAGCCTCGCCAACCGGCGGTAGCTCTTCACGTCCGCGGCGAGAAGCTCGCCACCCCACACCGTCCCGTCGGGCCCGTAGCCGACCCCGTCGCCGACGATCGCCAGCGCCGGTCCCGCCTCGCCGTGCTCCGCGAGCGCCGCCGCCGCGTGGGCGTGGTGGTGCTGGATTTCCATCAACGGAACGGCCCATCGAGAGGCCAGGCGACGGGCGTGGTCGCTGCTGAGATACCGAGGATGGAGATCGCACGCGACCCACTGCGGCGTGAGGTCGAAGAGCAGGCAGAGATCGCCGACCGTCTTCTTGAACGATTCCAGCGCCAGCGGATGTTTCAGATCCCCGAGGTGCTGGCTCGCGATCGCCTGGCCGTCCCGGACGACGGTGACGGTGTTCTTCAGCTCGCCGCCGACGCAGAGGCCGGCCGTCGTCCGCGCCGTCGGAAGGGGCTGCCTCGCCGGCGCATATCCCCTCGACCGACGAAGGGGGAGCGGTGGCTCGTCGCCCATGTCGAGAACGACGGAGTCGTCGACGCACCGCTCGATCGGTCGGTCGTGGCGGAGGATCCCGTCGCAGAGGCCGCCGAGCCGTCGGGTCGCCTCGTCGTTGTCGATGACGAGCGGCTCGTCGGTCAGGTTTCCGCTCGTCATGACGAGGGCGTCGATCCCTTCGTCGAGCGCGGCGAACAAGAGGTGATGGATCGGCGTGTAAGGGAGCATGACCCCCAGGCGGTGGCTCTCCGGCGCCACGCCGTGGGCGACGGGGGCGGCGTCCCGCCGCGTCGCCAGAACGATCGGCGTCTCGGGGCCGTCGATCGTCTTGGCCGATTCGGGACCGATCGCGACGTGGCGGCGGACGGCCGCCTCGGACCGGCACATCAGCGCGAACGGCTTGACGTCGCGGTGCTTCCGCCGCCGAAGCCGGTTGACCGCGGCGGCGTCGTCGGAGCGGACCGCGAGGTGGAAGCCGCCGAGGCCCTTGATCGCGACGATCTTCCCCGCTTCCAGCGTCCGCGCCGCGGCGCGGATGGGATCGTCCGGCAAAGCCACGCCCGTCGGGCTGACCCATTCGACGTCGGGGCCGCACCCGTGGCACGCGATCGGCTGGGCGTGGAACCGGCGGTCCAGCGGTTCGCTGTATTCCGCCTCGCACGCCTCGCACATCCGGAAGGCCGCCATGGTCGTATTCGGCCGGTCGTAGGGGATCCGCCGGATGATGGTGAACCGCGGGCCGCAGTTCGTGCAGTTGATCAGCGCGTAGCCCGTCCGCCGGTCGTCCGGATCGAACAGCTCGGCGAGGCAGTCGCCGCAGACGGCGGTATCGACGGTGACGCCGGCGCCGGCCGACGGACGCGCTTCCGAGCTCCTGTCGATGCGAAAGCCATCGTCGTCGGGTGCGACGCGGATCGTTTCGCAGCGATGCTCCTCGATCCTCGCCAGCGTCGGACACTCCCGGACCAGCGCCTCGTTGAACGCCGCGAGCGTCGGCGGGCTCGCTTGTCCCTCGATCGTCACCCCCGACCCGTCGTTCCGGACGAAGCCGGCGAGCCGGAACCGGTACGCGAGGCGGTAGACGAAGGGCCGGAAGCCGACGCCCTGAACCTGTCCCCGGAGGACCCACCGCCATCGGGCGGCCGCACTGTCGGGTGTCTCCTGCATCGCTCGCTCTGTTGAAGATGATCGGACTGCTCCGTCCCCCGCGACCGCGGTGCGCTTCCGTCGGAAGCGACGGATCGCGTGGACCCTCTTCCGCGGCGCCGAGACGACGGAGATGCGCCGCCGTGGGCCGCCCTAACCGATCCGTGGCGGAGATCGCGCCGCCGCTCGCGGAGCGCCCCGGTGACCCGACCGGATGCGGAGCGGCTCCCCGCCCGACGACACACGGCCCGGCGGCCGCGGCCGGGTCAGCCAACCGGCCGACCGGTCGACCGGCGGTCCCTCGTCCGACGAAGCGTCGACGGTGTCGGCACATGCGATGGGGGCTTCCGCGGGGGTGAGCGACGGCTCCAAGGCCACCTCCTCACGCCCCGCGTCCGCCTCGGCGTGGCTCTGCCACGCTTCTCGGCTCTCGTCCTTGCGAGGGCCGCGGTCGGGCGGGTGGGTCGCTCCCATCTCGATGAACATGTGGCCGTTGGCGAGCCGCTGTTGTCGAAGGTGCTCGTAGCACCGCTTCGCGGCGTTCCAGACGGCGTCGAACGTTCCCGCGATCGTCAATGCGCCTTGCTCCGAACGGAGCACGACAGGCACATCCGCGAGAAGCCCGCGCGGCCCCGAGAGAAGGCTCTCCGAGACGGCCGGAACCGCCAGCTTTGCGGCGACGGGAGCGGCTGTCCGGCTCGGCTCGTCGGGGCGGCCTCGCTCCGCGTCGGGGATCATTTCCCGACCGGCGCTTTCGATCGGAACCCCCTCGTCGACGACGGCGGCGTCGTCGGTCGGCGCCGCCTCCTCGGACGGGTCTGCGTGGCCGTTTTCCTCGGAAGACACCCCCGCCGCGATCGGCGACAGCTCCTCGGCCGGCCGACCGACCGTCTGGTTCGCCGCGTCCGCCGCTCGCTCGGGGTCGTAGACGGAAAGCGTCTCCGACGAGATCTGCCGCCAGTTGAAGCCCGTGTCGATCGCCCGCCGGCCGTCCGCACCCATCGCCCGCGCGTGCTCGAAGTCTCCTTGGAGCGCGTGGATTCCCTCCGCGACAGAGCCGGGGTCGGGGTCCACCTTCAGCCCGTTGATCCCGTGGTAAACGAACTCGCCCGGCCCGCCGTTGTGGGTCGCCACCACCGGCTTCCCGGCGCTCCACGCCTCGAGGACCACGATGCCGAACGGCTCGTTTCGGCTGGGGACGCACACCGCGTCCGCCATCTTGAAGAGCTTCGCGACCTTGCTCGCCTCCCGGTTCCCGAGGATCCGGACCGAATCCGTTACCCCGAGCTCGTGGGCGCGGCGCTCCAGATGGCCGCGGAGGTGGCCGTCCCCGACGAAGACGAACTTCGTCCGGGGCGAGCGGTCGAGGACGCCCGGGACCGCTTCCATCAGGACGTCCGGTCCCTTCTGATGGACGAGCCGGCCGCAGAAGAGGATGGTCGGGTCGAGCGGGCCGATCTGGTAGTGGCGCTTCACCTCCCCCTGGTCCACCTCGAAGTCGAACCGGGTCGGGTCCACCCCGTTGTGGATGACGGTGACCTTCCAGTCGGGAGCCTCGTACATCCAGAGAATCTCCCGCTTGCACGCCTCGGAGACCGCGATGATGCGGTCCGCCCAGTACGCGCCGGCCCGCTCCTGCTCGCGGATCCGCTCCGACGCCCCGTCGGTGAATTGATTGCCGCAGCGGCCGAACTCGGTGGAATGAAACGTGAGCGTGGTCTCCCGCCCGCGGTCCTGCTTGATCCAGATCATCGCGTTGGCCGTCAGCCAGTCGTGGGCGTGGACCACGTCGAAGCGGCCGCCCGCGTCTTCGGTTGCGTAGACCCGCCGGACGAGCTCGCCACACATCCCGTTGACCTCCTCGATGAAGTCGTCGTGCGGCGGATGGCCACAGCGGTGGTAGTGGACCCCGTCGACCACCTCGTCCTCGCCCTGTCCGTCGGCGATCCGGGTGAAGACGTGGACGTCGTGGCCCATTCCCGCCATCGCCGCCGACAGCTCGCTGACGTGGGCGGCGATCCCGCCGACCGCGATCGAGTGGAGCGATTCCCAGGAAAGCAGTGCGATCCGCATGCGTCACCTCTCGTTCAAACCGGAAGCGTGGTTCGTTCGGGATCGTGCGAGGGCGCCGGCGGTCGGACCACGCCGTCGAATGCCGATCCGACCCTCGGGGAAACCAGGAGAGCCCTCGGGGCGGGCGGCGGAGGGTCGAATCACGCGCCGGGCTCCGAGGACGACCGGTAGAGGTCCAAGTAGAACTCGAGGACCCCCTCGCCGCGGCTTCCGGCGGGTCCGACCGTGATTGAAAGCCAGCGCGTGGAAAACCCTCTCGACGGCGGCCGTCGCGTCGGGTGCGGGAAGGACCACTTTCAGGTAACCCTCTTCGCGACAGAAACGAACCGCGCGGAAGAGGAGCTTCGCCAGGATCGTGTCGCGGAGGCGATCGGGCCCGTCGGCGTACGAGCAGCGAATGGCTGCGACGTCGCGCGCTTCCTTCGCCACGGCGACCGTTCCGACGGACTGGTCCCCGTGCACGGCGACCCACACCGCAGCACCGTCTCGGTCGACCGAGGCCGCCGGACGGGCGTGGATGTCCGGGGTGGCCCGGCGTGTGTGGGGACCCCGCCGCACGGTGATCGTCTCAGCGATGGCCTCGTTCCACTCGCCTCTGCCTGTTCCGCGGGCGCTTCGCTTTCCCACTGTCCCCGACCCGTCGGCCCCGCCGTCAAGGGTTGTGTGGGGACGCCCGCCGCCGACGCGGTCGACGCCGCCCGTCCGCCGCTCAGTGGGAAATGCCGCATGGATCATGGGACGTGGCCTTTCGTCTGAAACGCGCGGGAAGCGAGAGGCGAAGCGGGCATCGTGCCTCTCGCCGGATCGACGGCTTCACAGATTAATGCTCCATGCGAGGGCCCGCATCGGGTGATCGCCACGAAATCCCCCCTCGGGGAAACCCCTAAAGCGGAGCGGGAGCGCCGGCGTACGGGTGGGGCGTCACCGTGCCACGCAAAGCGCCGACACGCTCCGCGGCCTCGCTGCTGGACTTTGTCGGCCCGAGTCGGTTGTCAGCCCTCGAGCTCAGGACGGGTCGATTGCGTCGCTGCAGACGTTCCACCGGCTGTCTCGGCTTGTCCGGGCACCAAGTCCTCGTCTTTCTTCCCGCCGGAGGTCGCCGCGCCGTGGTCCCGGTCTCCTCCGAAGTGCCGCCGGCGGAAGAAAAGCGCCACGTGAACCAGGCCGATCAGCACGGGCACTTCGACCAAGGGACCGATGACGGTGGCGAAGGCGGTGGAGGACGCGACGCCGAAGACCGCGACGGCCACGGCGATGGCCAGCTCGAAGTTGTTGCTCGCCGCGGTGAACGCGAGCGTGGTCGACTTCGGATACGAGGCGCCGATCCG
>CAZQQP010000022.1:0-15601 GCA_964595475.1 uncultured Planctomycetaceae bacterium
CCGCGACGCCCGGGAGCACAGCGACGCCCTCGACCGCCTCGGTGTCCACCGCTCCGCGAGCGTGCAGACCCACCACCTTCGCCTCTCGGCGACGGCCCTCGGCGAGCGTCTCGACGACGCACTTCCCCTCCTCCTGGACATGGTGCACCGGCCCCGTCTCCCCGACGAGGCCTTCGAGCCGGCCCGCCAGCTCTCCCTGCATTCTCTCGACGGCCTCGAGGACGAGCCGCAGGAAAAGGCCATGGTGGAGCTGAAGCGGCAACACCTCCCCGACCCGTTCGGCCGACCGACCGTGGGGAATCGGGAGGCCCTCGAGGGGCTGACGGCGGAGGGCACGCGTCAGTTCCACCGCGAGCGGTTCCGCCCCGGCGGCACCATCGTGGGCATCGCGGGCAACGTGGACTTCGAGCGGGTCCGCGACCGCGTCGGCGAGCTCCTCGACGGGTGGGAGGGGACGGCGCCCGAGGCGGCTGTCCACGAGCCGGCACCGCGGGGCTACCGCCACATCTCCGCCCAGAGCACCCAGGCCCACATCGGCGTCGCGTTCGACGCGCCGCCCGAGCCCGACCCGCAAAGCACACGCCAACGGCTCGCAGTGGCGGTCCTCAGCGGCGGGATGAGCGGGCGGCTGTTCACGGAGGTTCGCGAGCGACGGGGCCTCTGCTACGCCGTCCACGCGGCGTACGCCGCCCACCGCGACCGGGGTGGCGTCTTCGCCTACGCGGGCACCACGGCCGAGCGGGCGTCGGAGACGCTCGACGTGCTCCGGCGGGAGCTCGAGCGCATCGCCGACGGGGTGAGCGAGGACGAGTTCCAACGCGCCTGGCGGGGGCTGAAATCGCGAGTGGTCATGCAGGGCGAGTCCACGGGAGCGCGGGCCGGCGCCATCGCCACGGACCAGTTCCTCCTCGGCCGCCCGCGGTCGCTCGAGGAAGTGACCGCCCACCTGGACGCGGTGGGGTTGGACGACCTCAACGCGTACGTCTCGAGCCACCGGCCGGGGCCGTTTACCACGCTGACCATCGGGCCGCACGCCCTCGGGTAGGCCCACGAGCCGACTTCAAGCGGCGATCAAGGCTTATGGACGTCGAATTCAAAGAAGCCACGCTCGACAACGGCCTGCGGGTCGTCGCGGAGGTGAACCCCGGCGCCCACACCGCCGCGGCGGGCATCTTCGTCCGGACGGGCGCTCGCGACGAGGCGGCGGAGCAGATGGGCGTCAGCCACTTCATGGAGCACATGGTCTTCAAGGGGACGGACCGGTGGACGGCGGAGGCCGTCAACGCCGCATTCGACCGGATGGGCGCTCGCCACAACGCCGCCACGGGGCCGGAAGCGACCATGTTCTGGGCCCACGTCCTCCCGGACGCCCTCCCTGACGCCCTCGACCTCCTCGCCGAGCTGATGAGGCCGGCCCTTCGCGAGGAGGACTTCGAGGTGGAGCGCAAGGTCATCCTCGAGGAGATCGGCATGTACGCCGACCGCCCCGGGTGGCGCATCCTCGAGCAGGCGCTGGCGCTGTACTTCGACGACCACCCGCTGGGCTTTCGCATCCTCGGGACGCAGGAGACCGTCGGAAACCTGCGGGCGGACCAGATGCGGGCCTACTACGAGGCGCGGTACGGCCCGGACAACATCGTCGTCTCCCTCGCCGGCGCCATCGATTGGGAGGGGTGCGTGGAGCAGATCAAGCGACACTTCGGCGACTGGCAACCGACGGGCGCTGAGCGAGACACGCGGCCGCCCCGCCCCGCGGACCGGGAGGAGCGGGCGACCGATTCGAACCTCTCCCGCTACTACGAGATGGTCCTGACCCCGGGACCGGCGGCCCAGGACGACCAGCGCTACGCCGCCGCGGTGGCCGCCAACCTCCTCGGCGACTCCGACGGAAGCCGAGCCTATTGGAAGCTGGTGGACCCCGGCCTCGCGGACGACGTGACGGTGGGGTCCGAGCCGTTCGACCGGTGCGGGGCGTTTATCGCGATGGCGACGTGCCACCCCGACGTCAGCGACCGCGTGGAGGGGGGCCTCCTCGAGGTGCTCGACCAGGCCGCGGAGGAGCTGAGCGAGGACGAGGTGGAGCGGGCGAGGAACAAGATCGCCATGGACCTGACCCTCCAGAGCGAGCGACCCGCCGGCCGCATGATGTCCCTCGGCCACCAGATCATCGAGACGGGTGAGCGGCGATCGCTGCGGGAGGAGCTCGACCGGATCCGCTCCGTGGACGTGGACGAGATCCAGGGCCTGCTCCGCGACTATCCGTTCCGGCCCCGGGCCGTCGCGTCGCTCGGACCCCAGTGATGCGTGAGCCCGCCGAGACTTCCGGGACGTCGTCGGGCATGTCCCACGCCGCGTGCCGGGTGCAAGAGGACCGGGAGCGGATCCGCGAGGCGAGGGCGGAGGGCTCGTGGGCCACCACCTCGCCGCGGGCGCCGTGGTCTGGGGATACAACGCGGGCGTGCGGGGCATCCGCGCGGTGGAGTGGCTGCTGAAGGTGGTCATCGTCCTGATCGTCTTCTCCTTCATCGGTGTGGTGGTCCTCTCCGCCAACGGCGCCCTCGACTGGGGCGCCATCGCCGCGGGCTTCCTTCCGGACTGAGCCTGCTTCTCGGGCCCGCGGAAACGCTGCAGCCCATGATCGAGAAGACGGGCGCCTACAGCGAGTTCTGGACGGGGAAGGTCCTCTCGGACCAGCGGGACACCATGGTGACCGCGGTGGCCGCGGCGGTGGGGATCAACGCCACGTTTCTCCTTCCCTACTCCATGCTCGCGAAGGGGTGGGACCGCGAGTTTCGCGGCCTCGCGATCTTCGACCTCGGGACGGGGCTGCTCCTCCCGTTCGTCCTGACCACGGGGTGCATCGTGATCGCCGCGGCGAACCAGTTCCACGGCGAGCCCGCCGAGGGACTGGTGGCGAGCACGCATCCCGACCAGACGGTGAGCGAGGAGGAGGCTCCGGCCGAGAACCTCCTCGCGGGCTATCGCAGCCTCCTCGACGCCCGCATCGCGGAGGCAGTGGGGGCGGACACGTTCGAGGCGATGAGCGAGGGGGAGGTGAAGCGGGCGAGACGTGCGCTGCCCGAGGCGGACATGACCATGGCCGCTACCCTCGTCCGGCGGGACGCGTTCAACCTCGCCGAGGCCCCCCAGCCGCGGACCAGCAAGGTGGTCCGACAGGATGTCTTCGGGTTGGGGGTGGTGGCGATGGCCATCTCCACCATCATCGTCCACATGATCATCAACGGCTTCGCGGTGTGCTCCCCGTCGCCTACGCCGCGCTCATCCGGCTCATGAACAACGAGCGGGTCCTCGGCGAGGACATGCCCCGGGGCGGCCGGCGATGGCGGTGGAACATCCTCATGGCGCTCGCGGTCCTCCTTTCGCCGGGGTTTCCCGTGGGCACGTCGAGGAGAACGGCCTCATCGGCGTGGGCGTTCAGCGTGGCCGCGAGGAGGGCGTGGCCCGCCGCCGGCGTGCGAGCCACGGCGGAGCCGATGTGGCGGGCCCGGGCGCCCGGCCGGGTGAGGAGGTAGCCGGCGAGCGAGCGATCGTCGGTGGGTAGCACGCGGGCCGTCGCGGGCTCTTCCTCGAGGAGACGGCGGAGGAGACGGCCGCGGTCCAGGCCACCGCCTCAAGGTCCAGTGTGACGAGGGAGTCGAGGTGGTTCGGGCGATAGGGCTCCACCCGGTGCGAGGCGGCGTCGACGGGGGTCGGCGTGCCCTCGTATCGGACGAGGGAAAACGGGGCGTGGAAGCCGAGCCGCTCGTAGATGGGCCGCCCCGCGGGCGTGGCGTCGAGACGCTGGGTCGTCACCCCGCGGTCTTCCAGCCAGCCCAGCGCCTGTCGGGCCAGGGCGGTGCCCACGCCGCGGCCGCGGGCGGAGGGATCCACGAGGAGCATCGCCACCCAGCCGACTTGTTCCTCGAACACACAGGTGGTGACCGTGCTCACGGGAGGACCGCCGAGGTCCGCGACGAAGCACCTGTCGGGCTCCAACTCCAGAAAGCGGGAGAGGTCCGCCTCGGTCTGGTTCCAGCCGGCGGAGGCCTTCAACCGCATCACCAGCGGGATGTCCGCGCGGGCCATCGGTCGGATCGAGAGGGGGTGCTCCGCCATCCGCGCTCCGCCCCGATTCCCCGAGCCCGCCAGACGGCCGGGCGATCTCATCCCCGACCAGGATGCTCGCGGCTCGCCGACCGCGCCTCCTTCGCCTTCTCCACCCAGATCGGGCTGGACCACGCGAACTGGTGGTTCGCCTGTCGCACGCGGACGAAGTACCAGCTCAGCTCCTTACCCTCGTCCGCGTCGTGGGCGTCGAAGGACGTGGCGTAGCGGTCGTGGAAGACCACGCGTCGGACCTGCGCGGTCTCCTCCGGATAGAAGCCCGTTCGGAGGATGCGGTTGCGACGGGCCAGGTCGCCGAGGGTGACGGTCCACGCCTTCTCGCTCCGCGCGGTCTGGATGCGGGTGTCCGGCCCACCGAGGAGCTTGAGCGCCACCGCCTTCTGGGCGTGGTCCTCGAACTGCTGCTGTCTCGCCGTGTAGGACTGCAAGCGGAGGCGCTTCGGGCCGATCTCGGGCAGCTTGTCCCGTCGGCTCTCGTCGTACGGCCCGACTGGAACACGGGCTGGACGTCCTCGAAGCGGCCCTTGTCCACGTCGAAAGTGACGTCCCAGTCCGCCACGCCCGCCATGTCCAGCGCCGACCAGGGTCCCCAGCCGTAGTAGAACCAGACGATGACGGGCTTCTCCCAGCTCGACGCGTCGGGTTGGCGGTTCCGCGGAAAGTCGCGGTGGATGATCCGGTTGTTCTTCCAGACCTCCACGGCGTTCACCTGTGCCCAGCCGCCGACCTCGACGTGGAGATTGCGTGACCGGGTGTACGGCAGCTCCCGCCCCATCATCTGTCCGTTGAGCCAGAAGCCGAGGCGGATGCGATCGCCCGTCACCGCGTAGCTCCGCCGGCTCCACAGCGCGTCGAAGAGGCCCTCCCGCGTGTGGTCCTTCGCGAGGACGGCGGCGAGGCCCTCGTGATCCGCCCCGGCTTTCCGAAGTGGTTGTCCGTGCTGGCGATCACGCCGAGGCGGTCGCCCTTGCTCAGGCGGTAGCGGAGCGTGTTCCGGGTCCAACGGCCGCCGTGGGAGTGGCGGATGTACGGATACGGCCCGCGGTCCGAGACGGCGTTGCCCCACTCCGAGTAGACCTCCATCAGCGGGGCGACGTCGGGGTCGCGCATCTCGAAGTTGGCCCCTCGCATGCCCTGTCGGTTGGCGGGGTGGTGGGGGATCATGATGGCGTCGCTGTTCCGGACGAGCTCCTGGAGCTTCTCCAGCGTGTCGGGGAGGACCAGCGGCGCCTCGGCGTAGGGGAAGACGATGTGGTAGTCGCCGAGCTTCGTCGAGTGCCACTCGTATGCGGGAAACGTCACCAGCTCGCCGGGCTCGTGGAGCTCCTTGACCCTCGCCACCCCGTCGTCCCACCGCTTGCGGGTGACCTTGAAGCCCTCCAGCCACATCTCCTCGATGCCGCCCTGGTAAGAAGGCGGAAAAGAATAAGTTGAGCCTATACGCCAAAGCGAGGAGCGGGAAGCCTCTTGGCACCGATGAATAGGCTCAACTTATTCTTTTCCGCCTACTTAGTGGCCGATGTCGTGTTAGGCGGCGTGCGGGGGGAGGGCGTAGAAGTCGAGGTGGAGGTTCCGGGCGATCTCGAAGGCGCGGCGGAGACCCCCTTGGCGTAGCCGATCGCGTTGTGGTTGTGGATGTCGCCGAAGAGGACGTGGTAGTCGCTCAAGGAGGGGGTTGACCGCCCCTCCGCCGCGTGGCTCGCGGTCGTCAGGAGGCCAGGGACGGCGCCGGTGAGCACGCCGCCCGCGGCCGTGCGGCGGATCCACTCGCGACGGGTGTATCGCTCGGCTACGGACGTGGTCGGACCTCGTCGGGTGGCGAAGACGGGACAACGAAGCTGCTTCGCGGCGAGAGAGGAATCAGGCGCGCTGCGAAGAGGCGCGGCAGGCGAATCGTCGCAGTCGGGCCGGACACGCCACACCTTTGCGCCGACGAGACGGCTCCGCTCACTGCTGACGGATGAACGTGAGGTCGCGGAGCATGGGCGACTCCACGCGATCGCGTGTCCGCAGGCGGACGCGGATGCGATACTGCTCCGCGTCGAGCTGGCGGAAGGCGCTCGGCAGCTTCGTCGTGGCGCGGCCCGTGGCGAGGGAGAGCCAGCCCGTGGACTTCTCCGGTGTGTCGTCGCCGTCCTTGTCCGCCTCCACGCGGACCACCGCTTTCTGCTCCGATGCGTCGAGGACATCCAACGTCTTATGGGCGGCGCCGATGGGCCGCTCGTGGGTGAGGTAGAGGGTCCGCCCTTCCACGGCAACGTCCGCGTCACCCGTGCCGAAGCGGTTGCCCGCCTTGGTGTCGTTGTCCCACTTCTGTTTTTGCTCGGGGTTGTGGGGGCCGTAGATGTGGTGGGTGATCCGCCAGCCGCGGGGAAACTCCGACGGCGTGGTCCACGCGTAGCCCAGCTGGTAGTGGCGGTGGGGCGCGTCGTCGAAGAACATGTGCCAGCGGTTGTTGAAGAAGCTGACGTCCGCATCGCCCGTGTGGCCGCCGGCGTCGACGACGGAGCCCGTCGCTTTCCACTTGCCGAGCGGGTCGTCCGCCCGGCAGTGGGTGATCGTCTCACCCGTCTCGGTGAACAGGTGGAAGCGGCGGCCGTCGTAGCACATGCCGGGATCGTGGCCGCGGAGGCCCTGAATCGTCCCGCGGTTAGTCCAGTCGACCCCGTTCCGGCTCGTCCACATGTGGGAAGGTGCGCCGCCCGTCTCGTCCGGAGTGTACCACCGCTCCGTGGCCTCCACGTAGATGAAGTCGTTCGGCGCGTGCTTGCCCCCACGCTCCTCGGCCGTGACCAGGGGGTACGGCTTCATCACCTCGAACGGGTTCTCTCCCTCTTTCAGCGGCGCCAGCGAGTCGGCCACGGCGGCGCCCCAGCCCTTGCGGGCCCAGCCGCCGATGTTGAACAGGAGCAGCCACTTCCCCGTCCACCGGCCCGTCCCGCGGGCGAGCGACTGGTCGTTGGGGTTGCTCGTCGGCTTGGGCAGCTCCAGCGACGCCGCCGTGGCGTGCTTCCACCCTCGGCGGCACGCCAGCGGATTGCCGGAGAACTTCTCCCAGCCGTCCTCCATGCTCTGCCGCTGGCCGTAGACCCACATCGTGGTTCGGACGGCCCTCGGGGAGCCCGACTCTTCCGCGGCGTGCCAGGTCGAGACCCACTCGCCCTTCTTCACGAAGCGACCGCTCCGCCAGAAAGGGCTCTCCCGCTTGGACAGAAGCAACGCCCCACGGCCGAGGAGGTCGAAGCGACCGCCGACGCCGTGGGTCGACTGGACCGCCGTGCCGCGGGCCTCGGCCGTCGCCCCGCGCCACTGCTCCGCCGTCGCCAGCGTCGGGCTCGCGTCCTCGGCGGCCGTCGCCGCGGCCGAGGCCACACCCACCAGCACGCCGCTCACGAGTCGCGTGACACCGATTCGTCGATTCATCATCGTCTCGCTTCCGTTCCACACCGCGAGGGTCGGCTCACTTGCTGGCCGGCTCAAGCTGCATCGCGAAGAGGTTGCAATACCGCCCCCGACATTTTGGGTGGCTCGCGCCCGAAAAGTTTACCGGCGCCATCCGCTCCGTCGTCGTGTTTTGCCGGCGAGCCGACCTCGGCCTCCGTCCCACCCGCCTCACGGCGCCGCCGCCCGCCACCGGTTCCACGCGTCCGCGAAGAGCTCGGCGACCGTGGTCGCCCCCGCGAGCGTGGGCTCGATCTCCAGGCAGAGCTTCTCCTCCTCTCGCCCGTCGAAGGCGGCCCGGATGTCCACGAGCAGCGCCGCCACCCGCTCCACGTTGGCCGCGATCATGGCGTTCGCCTCGTCGAGGGCCGCCCGCTCCCGCGGGGGAAGCGGGCTCGCCGGCGCATAGATGTTGCCCACGATCAGGCAGGCGTCCGGGTTCGCCTCGCGGACGGCGGTGAGCAGGGAGAAGTGCTCCTCGCCGAAGCGACCGAGGCCCTCCGCGAGGTAGGCCTCGCGGTTCATCAGGAGGTCGTTGCCGCCGATGGTCAGCGTGATCACGTCCCCCTCTTCGTCCGTCGGCACGTTGGGCATCGTGCAGCCGTCGAGGGTCCGGTCGACCAGCGCCCACTCCGGCCCGAGCCGCCGGTGGAACTGGGCGACCGCCCCACCACCGGGCACACCCGTGTAATGGTCGATGCTCATGCTGTCGCCCAGGGCCAGGTAGACGCGTCGGCTCATGGCCGCCTCTGATTTCATCCCTACGACCGTGCGGACGTCCGTCGACGAGGATGCGGTCCGGAACCCCCCACGCTCGGACCGCTCCCGATCCCCTTTGACGGACCGAATCTACAACTTCCCGCCACAGCCCGGCAAGCCGGCCTCGCAGGCGGCTGGCGGGCCCAGCCCGTTGACCGTCCGAGACGCCCCGGATACTCTTTCGCTCGACGTTCGGGCCCTTGGCGCAGCTGGCTAGCGCGCCTGCATGACAAGCAGGAGGTCGGTGGTTCAAATCCACCAGGGCCCATTCCTATCGACCGGCGGAGCGCCCGCTTCGACCTTTGATTCAGCAGCGAAGCGACTCCGGGCCGAGCGGCGAGGTTCCGGCGGGCACGTGTTTCCATAACGGAGGACCGATGCCTACGGAATAGCTTCGGTTCTGCCGATCCTCCGCGCCCGCGGAATCGAGGTGACGAGCGGTCCGACGAGGTTCGCCGGGGACGGAGGGAAACCGCCCACCGTAGCGCGTGGAGTTTCTTGCGAGAGCGACGCGCCGATCCATGCCGACCATCGTGCGGCTCATCAGGGCGAACGCTCTGCCCGCCCGATCCCGCGCCGATGAGGGTTCCCCGAGCTCCCGAGACGGCCGCGACACCGCACCTCGTTGCCCGCCGGGAGACCCTGTGTGAGATCGCCCGCTCAAGCCGCGTCCTTGATGCCGTCGAGGAATGTCCCTCCTTCGATCCCGGGCAAGGTTCGCCCCGACCTTGTAAAGCGTCGACGTCGTGAACGCGCGAGGCCACTCCTCCGCCTTGGCTTCCGGAGGCAAGGGTCAGTTCTCCGCAGCCTGGTCCTCGCTCTCGCCTGCACGGGTGGCGACACGCGGGCGGCCGGCGTGCAAACACGCCGCGCCGCCGGCTGACCCACTGGCGCTCCGCGCCCGTCGCATCCGTGAGCAGGTCGTGGCGTCGGTCGGAGCCCTGGGGGTCCTCTCCGACCGGGAGGTGCTCGGTCCGCGGGAGCGGGGAGCGGGGCCCTCCGTCGCCCGCCGAGCGAGCGCCGGCTCGTCGCTTCGCGGCCGTTCGCATCCCGGGGCGGAATCGGTAGAATGGCTCTCTACTTCTAGCCGAAGAAGGAGGCGTTTATGCAACTGGGGCGTCTGCTCCTCGTGGTGGCCGCGGTCGGCGTCGTCGCTGCTCCGACGGTCGCGGACGACGGGAAGAACAAGGACAAGAAGAAGAGCGAGGACAAGCAGAAGAACAAGGGCATCTTCCCCGACGAGAGCCTCGAGGACGCGGTCCGCGAGCAGGTGTTCAAGAAGCGTCGGACGGACAAGCCCATCGTCGCGAAGGACGTCCGCAAGGTCGCCGTGGTCAAGGGACGCGACGCGGGGATCGAGAACCTACAGGGCCTCGGCAAGTGCCGCAGCGTGGCCCTGCTGGACCTCGCCAACAACCAGATCCAGGACCTCTCCCCGCTGAAGGGGCTGAAGCAGGTCCAGTCGCTGGATCTCTCGGGCAACAAGATCCAGAAGCTCGCCCCGCTGTCGAGCCTGCAGAAGCTGCAGTATCTCCACCTGGCCAACAATCAGGTCCAGGACGTGGAGCCGCTGAAGGGGCTCACCAACCTCTACACGCTCTACCTCAGCCACAACAAGATCAAGAACATCAAGCCGCTCGGCAACCTGAAGGATCTGTGGTCGCTCTACCTCGACGGCAATCCCATCAAGAGCTTCGCGCCGCTGAAGAAGCTGAAGAGCCTGACCACGGTGAGCCTCCGGAAGACGGGCCTGAAGGACGTCAGCCCGCTCGCGGCGCTGGAGCGTCCCCGTCACCTGTTCCTCCAGAACAACAAGATCCAGGACCTCGGCCCGCTTCTGAAGGCCGCGAAGAAGGACAAGGAGTCCAAGCACACCCGCTTCGCCCCCTTCCTGGAGGTCTACCTCCACGGCAACCCGCTGAGTGCCAAGGCCAAGAAGAAGCAGGTGCCGGCGATGGAGGACCTCGGGGTGGAGGTCCACCTGAAGCCGGTGAAGTCGAAAGAGAAGAAAAAGAAAGACGACAAGGCGTGAGGCCGAGGGTCGCTCTCGCTAGCGGTCCCCTTTTCTCTCCTCCTCCGCCTCGATGAGCCACTGCTCGAGCCACGCGGCTCGGGCCCGGGCGTCGGGCTGGCGGAGCATCTGATACCGCTCCTCCGGATCGCCCGACAGGCTCATGATGGCGGCGTCGATGCCTCCGGCGGTGGGGATGGCCTCGTCGAGTAAGGTCCGGGCCCGGTCCACCCCGTCGACGCCGGCGAGGCGGGGACTTCCCAGGAGCGTCCGAAGTCGCTGCCGCTCCTCCGCGAGCCGCTCGTCCGGCAGCGGGGCGGACTCGGTCGGGGAGAGCCAGGCTGTCCGATACGGCTCATGACTCCCCTCGCGGATGATCCGGGTGCGGGCGACCCCCTGAAGCATCAGAAAGGAGCGGCCGTCCGACAGCCGCTCGTGGTCGATGCAATAGCCCACGCACGCGAACGGACGAAGCGGCGGTCCGCCGACCTCCCCGGCGTCGGCGGTCCGGTCGATCACGGCCGTGGCGATGAGCCCGTGGCCGTCGAGGACGTCCGCCGCCATCCGCCAGTCACGCGGCTCGAACACTTCCAGCGGGAGGAGGCCCCAGGGGAGGAGCACGGTCTCCGGCAGCGGGACGATCGGAAGGGGACGACGGAAGTCGATGTGGACGGTCCGCTCGGGTTCCATCGGTCACGGGCTCAGGGCATACGCAAGGATGTTGGCGTTGATGCGGCGGACGCTCGCGATCTCGTCCGCGCCGCAGCAGCAGCAGTCCTCGCCGGCGTTCGCCGTGTCGTTCAGCCCACGGGGCGCAAAAACCACCGCGACGCGGCCTCGGATGCGAAGCGCCTCCAGCGTGACGTCCGTCTCGCCCTCCTTGGTCTTCAGCGTCTCGATCTCGTAGAGGGTGTGGAAGAGCGGGTGGTCGAACGACAGCTCGGCGAGCTCGCCGTCGGGAAACAGACGGCCCACGGCCCGTCGGAAGCTCCGCGCCCACGCGTCCGATCCGCAGGACGCCGACGCGAGGAGAAAGCCGCCGCCCCGCAGATACGCCCGGAGCCGCCGCCGCTGGGCCTCCGTCAGCTCGAACCGGCGGTCACCCGAGAGCACCGCGAACGGATGGCGGAACAACTCCGCCGACCCGAGGGCCACTTCCCGAAATCGGGTGGAGACCCAGATGCTCGTCCGCCGTTGCACGTGGCGGAGGAACGCGTCCGAGAAGCACTCCGTCCCCTTGCCGTCGCGATAGGTCAGCCGGACGGGGAAGACCCGGCCGGGACGGGACGCGCCGAGGCCGTCCGAGACGGCGAGGGCGACGACCATTGCTCCGGCGAGCGAGCAGGATGCGAGGGGAGGTAATCGCATCGCCTGATTATTGGGTAAGCGTCCCCGCTCCGCCCGACAGCGGCCCGTCCGAGTCACCATTGAAAAGAGCTGGGGACCGTCCGGCCCCCAGCTCTCCACATCCGAAGGCTTCGCGTCTCAGTTGGCGGGCGCGTCCTTCTTCAGCTCCCGCTCGATCGCCGAGACGATCTTCTTCGAGCTCGGCTTCACCTCGGAGCGGTAGCGGGCGACCACCTTCCCGCTCCGGTCCACGAGAAACTTCTCGAAGTTCCACTGGATCTTCCCCTTCGGCTCCACGGGGAGCTCGTCCGAGGTCAGATACTTGTACAACGGGTGGGCGCTGTCCCCGTTGACCTCGATCTTCGAGAACATGTCGAACTGCACGCCGTAGTTCGACTTGCAGAACTTCTTGATCTGCTCCTCGTCTCCGGGCTCCTGATTGCCGAACTGATTGCACGGAAACCCGAGCACGGCGAGCCCTTCGTCCGCGTACTTCTCGTGGAGGTTCTGCAGACCCTCGTATTGCGGGGTGTATCCGCACTTGCTCGCGACGTTGACGACGAGGAGGACCTTCCCGGCGTACTTCTTCGCGAGGTGGACCTCCTTCCCGTCGATCGTCTTCGCCTTCTGCCCGAGAACCGGCGACTTACATGCCTCGCACTTCTCGCACGCTTCCTTCTCCTTCCCCGCCAACGCCGGAGCGGCCACCGCCGTCGCGAGGAGACCCGCCGCGGCCGTCGTGAAGAGCCCACGTCGCATGGTTCGCCTCCTTCTGTAAGACCACTGTCGATCGTGTTTCCAGATCACGATTATACTTGTCGGGATGGTCCCCGCAAGCGTCGGCGCGTCTCCGCGCCCGTCTTCCCTGGGCGGACAGGGTGGGGATCGGCTCGCGTCGACGGTGAAGGCTTGCGGTTGCAGGTGCACCCAAACGCGGCTCACAGGAGGTCACGCATGCGGGTCGATATGTGGAGTGCGACGCTCGCGGCCGGCCTGACGCTCACGTCGTCTCTCGTCGCGGCGGCCGACGACTCGACCGACGGCCCGGCGCTGGGTCCGATGGTTCAACTCATCCAGCGGTCGGACGACCCGAGCTTCCGCTTGGACCTGCTCGAGGGCATGGCGAAAGGGCTCGAGGGTCAGCGCCAGGTGGCGATGCCCGACGGCTGGAGGGAGGTCTACCCCGACCTGACCCAGAGCCCGAAGGAGAAGGTTCGCCGCCTCGCCCGCCGCTTGGCCCTTCGCTTCGGCGACGACAGCGCCCGGAAGACGCTCCGGAAGAAGGTGGCGAACGGGGACCTCCCGGCCGCGAAACGGCGAGAGGCGCTCGACGCGCTGCTCGGCGTGAAGGACCCGAAGCTGCCCGACATCCTCCTCGACGTCCTTCGCACTCCGCCGCTGCGGAAGGCCGCCATCCGCGGCCTCGCCGCGTACAACGCGGACGGGGCGGCGAAGGCGATCCTCGCCCGCTATTCCGAGATGTCGGAGGACGCGAAATCGACGGCGCTTCAGACGCTCGCCTCGCGGGAAAAGTGGGCGAGCGCCCTCCTCGACGCGGTCGCCGCGGGCCGCATTCCCCGTGAGGACCTGACCACCGTCACGGTCCGGAAGATCCGCCGCCTCGGCGACGCCTCGCTCGCGAAGAAGATCGAAGCGGTCTGGGGCGCCGTCCGCAAGCGCAGCGAGGAGAAGGCGGCGCAGATCGCTCGGTACAAGAAGATGCTGACCGAGGAGGCCCTCGCCGACGCCGACCCCCGTCGCGGCCGCGTGGTCTTCGACCGCACCTGCGGCAACTGCCACACCCTCTTCGGTGAAGGGGGGAAGCTCGGCCCCGACCTCACCGGCAGCGACCGGACCAACATCGATTATCTGCTCGAGAACGTCGTGGCGCCGAACGCGCTGGTCGGCGAGGACTACCAGATGGTCACGGTGCGGACCAAGGGCGGCCGCCTCGTCACGGGCGTGATCGCCGCGAGGAGCGAGAACGCGCTGACCATCCGGACCATCCACGACAAGGTGATAATCCCCCGCGGCGAAGTGGCGAAGCGAAGCCGGCTGCCCGTCTCCATGATGCCGGAGGGCCAGCTCAAGTCGCTGAGCAAGGAGCAGATTCTCGACCTCTTCGCCTACCTCCGCAGCCCGAAGCAGGTGAAGCGCCCCAAGGGGTCCACGCCCCCGACGAAGGGCGAGGACGGCTTCGTCCCCTTGTTCGACGGGAAGTCGCTGGAGGGATGGGAAGGCCCGAAGGACTGGTTCCGCGTGGAGGACGGCCACCTCGTCGGCGGCGACCTCGACAAGCGGATCCCCGCGAACAAGTTTCTGACCACGAAGAAGACCTACCGCGACTTCGAGCTTCGCCTGGAGGTCAAGCTGGTCGACGGGAAGGGCAACTCGGGCATCCAGTTTCGCTCGCGACGCAAGGACGGCCACGTCGTCGGCTACCAGGCGGACGTGGGCAAGGGGTGGTGGGGCAAGCTCTACGACGAGCACCGCCGCCGCAAGGTGCTCGCCGGCCCGGACGAGCAGCGGCTCAAGAAGGTCCTAAACCCCAAGGGGTGGAACCGCTACCGCATTCGGTGCGAGGGAGACCACATCCAGCTCTTCCTCAACGGCTATCAGACGGTGGACTACGTGGAGAAGGAGGACGTGGCCGAGAAGGGCGTCATCGGCTTGCAGATCCACTCGGGCAAGCCGAGCCTCGTTCGGTTCCGGAACATCCGCGTCCGGCGGTTGGATACAAAGTAAAACGCCGCCGGAGGCTTTCCGCGAGGCGACCGCCCGTCTCTACAAGCGCATCCGGGCGACAAGGAAGCCGATCACGAACCCGACCACGAGCGTGCCCACCGGGAGGACCGCCAGCGGCACTCCGTTCTCCTTGAAAAAGAGCACGCGAACGGTAACGGGCCCCACGTTCTGGAAGATCACGATCAGGACCAGGATCGCGAGCGTGACGACGCCCGCGAGCTTGGTTCGACGCCAGATGCGGCCTCCTGCCATGGTGGACCTCTCGTCGGGTGAAAGCGGGTGGAGAAACACTCAACCCCGGCGGTCACAGGGCCATCCTATCGCCGTCAGTCCATCAGCCGAGGGTTCCACTGCCTCGGCCCGGGGTGATATCCCTTGTAGGCGTCCGCGTCGGGCGGGCCGTTCGCGTAGACGTAGATGCGGGTGTCCCACGGGTTGTACAGAACGACCTCTTCCGCCGCGTCGCCAGCGAGGTTCGCCGGGATGCAGTGGTACCAGGCCATCCGCCACCCCGGCCGCTCCTTGGGCTCCACCGGACGGGACGCGGGCGGAAGCTCGGGCAGCCGTCCGACCTTCCGCCCGTCGCCCGTCCAGAGGGCACCCCCGTTGCACAGCACCGCCGGCTCCTCCGGCCCGTGGAAGTAGACCGGCGTCATCCCCGTGTTGTTGGCCGTCTCGTTGAGCTCGAACTCCTCCACCACCTCGCCCGTGTTCGCCACGGTGATCACCCCGGTGGTGTGGGCGTCGTACCGGAGCATCATCTCCGGCCCCTTCCGTTCCCCGAGGAAGTCGGCCACGCGAAGCTCCTGTCCGTGGGGAACCCGCTCCGTCCCGAGGCGGAGGACGACCCGCCCGTCCGCGGTGAGGACGTGTCCGCCACCCGACGCGATCACCCGCCGTCCCCGCCGCCACCGGCGGATCGCCACCGAGTCCATGTGCGGGCCGAGCTTCTTCTCCCAGAGCACGGACCCGTCGTCGTCGAGGAGGTAGTACCCGCCCGTCACCTCGTCCTTCCCGTCGCCGTCGACGTCGCCGACCGCGGGGATGTAGGAGGTGTGGCTTCCGTACTCCTTCCACTTCGCCGGGATCTTGTACACCCAGAGCGGGTTCAGCTCCTCGTCGAAGGCGAAGACCCGGAGGCCGAGCTTGATCACGAAGTCCCGCGGCCGGCCG
>CAZQQP010000022.1:15611-20426 GCA_964595475.1 uncultured Planctomycetaceae bacterium
TGGACCCAGTTGGGCGCGTTCCAGTGGGTTGGCGAGTCCCTCGGCGGGCGGTCCGGCCCGATCCGCCGGACGACCTCCGGCGCCGCCCGCTTCTCCAGCTCACCCGTCGCGCCGCTTCGGATCTCGAAGACCACGTTGCGGAGGCTCTTCCAGTGGGCCCGCTCGTCCCCGTCCACGGCCATCGCCACGACCTCGGCGCTACCGTCCCCGTCGACATCCCCGATCGCCACGGGGCCGGGGCGGTTGGGCTGCTCGCCCCCACGGCCCACCCGCCACAGGACCTCTCCGTCCGCGGTGAAGGCACCGAAGAAGGCGGGCTTCATCCCTCCGTCCACGGAGCGAAACACGAGGTAGTCCACCCGTCCGTCGCCCGTGAGGTCCCCGATCCGCACGTCGCCGCCGAAGCGGATCGTCTCGCCGCCGGCCGCTACGGACCGCACGAGCGGCTCCGGCACCTCGACCTCACGGTGGAGGACCGGGTCGGCGCCGTCGGCCTGCCCGGTCCACCCGCCGACGAGGGCGGAAACGAGAACGGTGGTCCATCGCCAGGCTCGCATAGGCACGCCTCGTCCTTTCCGGCCCGCCGAGACGCCGGCGGGTGCACCCGCCGGAATATACCCGCGCCCCGGGTCTGTCGGATAGATGGGGCGGCCGTTCCCGGGGTGCCAACCTGGCAGCTCGCCGCTGCTCGCCATATCCGTAAATTGTTTCATGAAAATAACTTATGTTGGGTCCGCTCGGGCACGGCCGTTGCAACATATGAGGTGAAATCGCTGGCGAGCGGATCAGGCCGCCCGCCACGAGAAACGGAAACCGGAAATCGCAAGGAAGAAAAGGAGGTGCGAGATGCTACCGCTACTCCAGCGGCGACCCGAGGCTTGGGCGGATCCGGCACGGGAGCTCGAGCGGGCGCTGTTCAACCGACTGTGGGATGAGGGCGACGGCCGCGAGACGGTCGCCTACCCCGTCGACATCCACGAGGATCAGAGCAACGTCTACATCGAGGCGGAGCTGCCGGGCTTCAAGAAGGACGACGTCAACCTGACGCTCGAGCAGGGCGTGCTGACCATCGCGGCCGAGCGTCGGGACGACGAGAACAAGTCCGGACAGCGACACCTCGGTGAGCGTCGCTTCCACCGGGTGCAGCGGAGCTTCACCCTCCCCTCGAGCGTCGACGAGTCCAAGGTGGACGCCAAGCTCGAGAACGGGGTCCTCTACCTGACCCTGAGCAAGCGGGAGGAAGTCAAGCCACGCCGGATCGAGGTGAAGTAGTCGGTGACCCACCGAGGAGGATCGAGAGCCGCGGACACGGTCCGCGGCTTTTTTATGGCCGGCCATGGCGTGACGCGGATGCGACGCAAGCCCCGTGAGGCCGCGGTGAGCGAAACGCCAAGCCGAGGGCGACTTCCGGTGCCGCGAGGCTTCATAGGCGGCACGAAGTCCACATAGGCGTCGAGGTCTCCGAAGCCGCGTCTGGGAGAGCTCATGGACCGTCGCGAGGTCAATGCCCCCGTAATGGTGGACCAGCCGGGTGCGGAACCGCGCCATGACTCGGAGCCGCTCGGCCGTGTCGGTGTCCACGTCGCTGAGCGGGGCGGCACGCTCCTTCGCGTGCGACCCGAACAGATACGCAAGAGCAATGCCCGGGGGCGCTCCCAGCACCGCCCGCGCCTTGCTTCCCGCACTGGGTGTCGACGGGTCGGCGGACGATGAGTCCAAGGGCGGAGGCCCCGCCCCGCCGATCTTTCCGGGGTTCCCCTCCCGCGGTATCCTGCCGCCTTCACACCGGCGGACGCCGGCGTGCCCGGGTTCACGTGACAGAAAGGACACGACATGAGCGGCTACCGGATGACGATGCTCGGGACGGGGCTCATCGGTACGTTCTACACCCAGACGGTGCAGCAGGGCCGCGGCCGCGACGAGGTCCGGAACGTCTTCTCCCGCAGCGAGAAGCGGGCCAAGGAGTTCGCGGCCCAGTGGAACATCCCCAAGCACACCACGGACCTCGCCGAGGCCATCAACGATCCGGAGACGGACGTGGTGGTCATCGGCCTGCCCAACGACCGCCACGTGGAGGCGGTGGACCTCTCGGTGAAGGCGGGCAAGCCTGTGCTCTGCACCAAGCCGCTCGGCCGGAACGCGGCCGAGGCGAAGCAGATGCTCGACCGGGTCGAGCAGGCCGGCATTCCCCACGGCTACCTCGAGGACCTCGCCTACCCCTCGAAGACGCTCCGGTCGCTGCAGTCCATCCGCGGCGGAGCCCTCGGCGAGATCATGTGGGTCCGGTCGCGGGAGACCCACCCCGGCCCCCACTCCGCGTGGTTCTGGGACCTGCAGCAAGCGGGCGGCGGCGTGCTCCTGGACATGGGCTGTCACTGCATCGAGATCGGCCGCAACTTCATCGGAAAGGAGCACAAGCCGGTGGAGGCGATCTGCTGGACGGACACGCTTTTCCACCCGATCGAGGCGGAGGACAACGCGGTGGGCCTCGTCCGCTACGCCAACGGCGCCGTCGGGCAGTTCGAGGTGAGCTGGGCCTTCCGCGGCGGCATGGACCTCCGCGACGAGGTGCAGGGGACGGAGGGGACCATCTGGCTGAACCACTTCCTCCGCACCGGCTACGAGATGTTCACCACGGGCGGCGGGGACTACGTGGCGGAGAAGGCGGAGACGGAGCGTGGGTGGCTCTTCCCCGTGGGCGACGAGTGCCACGAGCTGGGCTATCCCCAGATGTTCGACGACATTTTCGGCGCCGTGGACCGCGGCACCACGCCCATGGAGAGCTTCTACGACGGCTACGTGGTCAACGCCATCATGGACGCGTGCTACCGCTCGGCGAGGTCCAAGCAGTGGGAGCCCATCGAGCTGGAGGACTGGCGGGGGACGGACCCGTCGGAGGACAAGCGAGCGGCGGCCCAGCACGAGATCGACGGCCACATCGTCATCAAGAAGGAGCGCCTCCCCGACGGCCAGGTGAAGCTCATCCTGAAGAACAAGCAGACGGGCGAGCTCTCGGAGCGGGTGGAGAGCGAGTAAAAAGGGACGGCGGACCGAGCCCGCATCGGCGTGGGGCACGCCCGGCAAAACGCCGGGCTTGAGAGCGCTTACGGAAGCGCGAAAGGCGGACACTCGGCCGTCGAACCTGACGAGGGAAGCCCCATCGCATCAGTGTGACTCCCCGGTCGCGGTCGCCTCCGGGTGGCAGATCTTCGCTGTTCCGTAGCCACCGACGAGGCCACCCAAAAAGCGGTGATCCTGTTTCTCCGCACGACGACAATCTATCCCTTTCCGGTCGAGGCGACCTCCTCGCCCCGACCGGAGAGCGTCCGCTTCCACAACAGGTTCAGACCTCCTGACATACCCGCTGTGAGCCGGGAATTTTCGGGACCTTTCCGCCGGCCCATAACCAGAAGTCGTGAAGGGTGCCGTAAAGCTCGACCCCGTTTCCGGATGCGAGCACGCACCGCCCGCGTTTCCGTGCGGTGACCACGGCGCCGTCTGAAAAAGGCTGACGCGATCAGACTCGATGGCGCAAGAGCTGGCGTTGAAACGTCGGATCCCGAGCGGGACAGCAATGGGCTGGACGAGCCCGCTAAGGACCCCGATATATTACATCACGTGGGCTTCACCCCGCCCGAGCGCGTATCCGGCGATCACCAAAAGAAGAACCACGCAAAGGGAACCGAAACACGCGGGAACCATGTTCATGGAAGCTCACCTCCCCTGATGCGAAGCGAAGGAGACCGTGACACACCCGCGAGCTTCTCCCCGCAGTGAACCGGTTCGGCCGCGGAATGGCCGACGGCCTCTTCGTGAGCTTTTCTTCTTCGTCGCTCCGGTTCACTTGCCGTTTGTGAGCTCCTTCGCCGTCCACGGGCGGGCCCGGCGGCCCACTTCTTCCCGGACCGCCTTCACGGCTTCGGGGCTCACTGGCGACGCGTCGTTGCCCCAGGCGCTCCGGACGTAGGTGAGCACCGCGGCGAGCTTCGCGTCGGAGAGAAACCCGAACGGCGGCATGTAGCCGGTGTACTTCTCCCCACGCACCTTCACCGGTCCCGCAAGCCCGTGGAGCACGATGCGGATGGGCGTCCTCGCGTCCGGGTCGAGGAGCAGCTCGCTGTCGGCGAGGGGTGGGAACGTGCCGTCGACGCCTTGGCCGTCGGCGCGGTGACAATCGATGCACCTTGTCGCGTAGATCTCCTTGCCGCTCGGGAGATCCCCCTGCTTCCCGCTCGCCCCCTTCACATCCGGGAGGTCGGCGGGGTCGTCCGGCTTCACGCCCGCGGCGGCCTTGGCCGCGGTGAGCCGCTGCTGAAGCCGGGAGGTGACCGGGTCGGGTGCGTCGCCGTTCAGAAGGAACTGGACGCGGGCGGGGTCGTTGCCGAGGCCCAGGCCTCCTTGTCGGATCGCCCGCTGCCAGTGCGGCGCCAGCGCCTCGCGTGCGTTGGCGAGCGCTTCGTCGATGAAGCGATCCGTAGGACGATCCAGGGCGTGCAGGGCGGCCGCCATCGCCTCGGGACGGCCCAGATGGCTCAGCGCGATCACGGCCTGGAGCCGCACCCGCGGGGCCTCGTCCCGCACCCGCTTCCGGAGCAGGGCCAGCGGGTCCGCGTCGAGCCGGTCGTGGGTATACCGGACCACCCGCGTGGCCGCCGCTCGGGCGTCGGGGTTGTCCGCGCCGAGGAGGTCGAGGAGCAGGTCCTCCTCCACGACGCCGTGGGCCTGGAAGGCCCACAGCGCCCGGGTGCGGAGATGGTCGTAGTTGGGCCGGGCCGGATCGAGGTTGTTTACCCAGCTCCGCAGCGGATCGAGCAC
>CAZQQP010000022.1:20436-25878 GCA_964595475.1 uncultured Planctomycetaceae bacterium
GGCTGGCTCAGCCGCCCGCCTCCCCTTCCGCGAGCAGCGGATCGAGCACCTCGCTCGTCGGTCGTCCGGCGAGGGTGCGCTGGGCCTGTCGGCGCACCCATCGCTCCTCGCTCGCGAGCGATCGGATTGCGCGCTCAACGGGCACTTCTTGGAGGTTGGGCGGGTCGAGAAGGGAACGGTCCGTGTGCTCGATCCGCCAGATGCGGCCGTGGCGGTAGTCGCGGCCGGGGGACCGCTGGTGGATCCGGCCGTGGTCGATGACGGGCGTGACGAAATCCGCAACATAGAAGGCGCCGTCGGGCCCCTGGCGGATCTGAGTCGGGCGGAACCAGGGATGGTCCGACGCGATCAGCGGCGGTCGCTTCTCCAGCGCGTAGCCGCTGCCGCGATCCTTCAGCTTCCAACGAAGCACACGGTTGTACCAGCTCTCGCCCCGCCGCTTGTTCTCCGGGTAGATGCCCCGCTGAAACGTGGACAGCAGGTTGCCCCGTCCCTTCTTCGGGAGATGGGTCCCGCCCACGATCTCCGCGTCCATGTTCATCGGCCGCGTCTGGTTGTCCCCGGGAAGCGGCACGGTGGAGGCGGTTCCGTCTGCCGTGGGGAGTATGAGCATCGTGACCGCCGGCGGGTTCGTCCCCATCTGGAAGGACCACCCCCACCGGTTCATCGCGTGGCCCCACGGGTTGGCGGTGTGGCTCCGGGCCGCGTGGCGGCGGACCCGCCCCGTCTGCGGGTCCACCTCGATGCACCCCGCCGACGTGCGGTGCCCCGCCTGCTTCACGAGGCCGTAGGGCGTCTCGATCCGCGTGTTCTGGAAGATGCCCTGGTGGAAGTAGAGCCGCCCCCACGGGCTCAGCCGGAAGGAGTGGCACATGTGGTGCGTGTCCTCCGTACCGATGCCCGCGGCCACCACGCGCTGTCGGTCGGCCCGCCCGTCGCCGTTCGTGTCCTTCAGATGCACGATGCGGGTGTCGTAGTACGCGTACACCCCGCCGTCGCCGGGCTGAAGGCCGGTCGGGATAAGGAGGTGGTCCGCGAAGACCCGCTTCGTGTCCGCCCGGCCGTCGCCGTCGGTGTCCTCGAGGACGAGGATGCGGTCCGTCGCCACCTGGCCGGGCTTGATCAGCGGATAGCGCTGTGTGACGGAGACCCACAGCCGCCCCGAAGGGTCGAACCGCATCTGGATCGGCTTCCCGCGGAGCGTGGAGAGGTCCGCGAAGAGGTTCGCCTCGTAGCCGTCCGCGAGCTTGAAGGTGGACTGGACCTCCTCCGCCGAGGGGACCTTGTCCGCCTCGACCCGCGGCCGGGGCTGGTTCCGGGCGAGCGTGACCCGCTCCACCTCCCGGAGCGTCGCCCGCGGCTCGCGGGCGTGGAGCAGCTCGTAGGTTCGCTCGACGGGACGGGCGAGCCGCTGGAGCTTCCGCTCCCGCCGCCGGACCACCGCCCCGAACTGCCGGACCTCGCGGTCGAGGTACTTGTCCTTCCGCACACCGTAGACGTGCACGTGGTTCTGCGGGCGATACCGGTAGAAGAACTGCCGGTTCTTCTCGATGACCCGATCCCGCAGGCGCTCCACCGCGTCGAAGGCGGTGTCCCGAACCAGGGAGACCCCCTCCGCCCACTGGTTGGCCCTCGCCCTCGCCACCGGCTCACCGTCCACACGAAGGAGGTAGCGGCCCTCCTCCTCGAGGCCGGTGATCCGGAGGCGTCGCGGCTGCGCCCGCCGTTGCTCGGCCATCCTCGGCGCCGGGGGCACCGGCAGCCGCCGGTCCTTCGCGTAGAACCGCAAGACCGCGTCGTCGGGCCGCTCCACCCCTTCGATCCGCGTGCCCTTCGCCTTCCGCACCTCGCCCCCGGCCGTCACCGCGACCCGCCAATCGGGCAGATCGATCCCGAGGGCCGACGCGGTCTCCACCGCCGCCCGCCAATAGCCCCACTTGCTGAGATACACCCCGTTGGTCGTCAGAGAGGGCCCTTTCCCCGCGGCCGAGGTCTCCTTCCGGAGGGCGTCGAAGAGGTTGACGAAGGGGTGGCCCCGCTTCCTCGCGAGCTTCGCGATGGCGTCGGTGTAGAGCCCGATCAACCGGTTGCGCCCCTCGACCCCACCTCCTTTCTCGCCCCGTGGCTCCGGCGGTGCGGTCTGGGGCGTCGGTGAGACGACCACCACGCCGAGGTCTCGGTTTTCGAGCTTTGTCAAGAGCTTCTTGTAAGCCCCGATGAAGCTCCCGAGGGCCTTTTTCCCCCGCAACGCCTCCATCGAGCCGTAGGAGACGAACACGTGGTCGGGATCGATCCGATCGATCCACTCGAACAGGCCGGGAAAGGGCTTCGGCCGCGACCGCTGATCCACCGTGTCGCCGGCCCACGCGAGGTTTCGAAACGACAGCCGCCGGTCCGGAAAGGCCGCGGTCAGGAGGCTCTCGAGGTAACCCTGCTCGACTTGGCCCTCGAGCTGACGGCCGCCGACGAAGGCGATGCGGCCGCGGCGCTCGGGGTTGAACTCGGCCGCCGCCGCGGCCCACGGAAGCAGGAGGATCGCGGCGAGCCCGAAGTGTGGGCTTGCCTTTCGGAGGATGCTCGAGGCCATGGTTTCCTTTCGTGATGGCTGGGGCGGGCGAACCGCGATGGTTCACTCGGCGAGCTTCAGCTCGGCGAGGTAGATGGACGTGCCCTTCTCGTGGGAGGAGTAGTACGAGACGAGCGCCTTGCGGTCGCTCCGGGCGACGAAGCCGGGATAGCTGTTGTCGCCGCCGCTGGGCAGCTCCGCGCACTGCACGAGCTCGCCGTCCTGGAGCCAGTAGAACACGGTCCGGGCCGATCCGCTCTCTCTCTGCCGCCCGCCCACGAGAAGGCGGTCGTTCCACCGGACCAGGAGCGGGCCGCCGATGTACCGGCCGAGCCGCGCTCGCTCCCACGTCTCGTAGGGCGGCCGGGCCCGGCACAGCGCCGCCTTCTTCCCGCCTCGGCGGACCACGGCCGTCACCGCCCCGTCGCGGTCGAAGAGGAAGGCGGTCTCCCCACCCCATTGCTCCTTGAACATCGCCTTGTACTTCCAGACCAGCCCGTCGTCGCTGACGAGCATGACGGACTGCCGGGCGCTCCGCGGCGCGGTCGGCGCGAAGCCCCGGAGCCGGCGGCCGCAGAGGTAGGCCCGTCCGTCGTGACGGGCCGCCCGCCAGATGTAATAGCCGTAGGTGCCCTCGAGCAGCGTCGGACCCTCCCACGACCGCCCGTCCTCCGTCCACGCCGCGTAGCCGAGGTGCTCGCTCAGCGTGTGGTGCTCCGCGTGCCACGCTCCGGTGTAGACGAACAGACGCCCCTTGAACGCGAGAAAGTGGGGGTCGCGCGTGTCGCGGTTCTCCACCGCGAATTGGTTCACCTTCTTCCAGCGCTGTCCCTCCTCGCTCTCGAGGACGACGATGGAGGACGTCTCGTGGATGCCGTGGCCGTCCGGACAGCTCCGGAACGTCAGGTAGAGCCGCCCCTGGAACCGGCACAGGTCGGTGAAGGCATTGTGCTCGCCGTTGTCGAACGCCTTCCGGACGCGTTGCACCCGCACATCGGGGAGCGACGCGTCGCCGGCGTGCGCTTTCGGCGACGCCACGGGTAGCCCGACGGCGATCCATGCCACCGCTAGCGTCCACCCCGCGCCTCGCCGAGGGCCTTCGCGGTTCATATTCCTGTGCTCCTGACCGTCCACGCGATTACCACTCGAGCCGCTCGTCGCCCTCGCTGAGCCGTCCCGGCTGACGAGCGCCGGGTCCGCGGTCGCCGCCCTCGCCGAGCTCCGCCCGGATCTCGTCCGCGGCCTTCCGAAGGCGTTTGAACGCCTTCGGGAAGCGGTCCTTCACGTCCCGGCTCTCGCCGATGTCCCGCCGGAGGTCATACAGCGCCATCTTGGCCTTCTTGTGGGCGTAGCCCACGGGCTCGCCGCCGGCGCCGCCCTCGCGGCCGGCGAGGGTGCGGTAGCGGTGCGGCAGGACGAGCTTGAACCGATCGCCGCGGATCGCTTGCAGCTCGCCGCCGTAGTAGATCGCGAACGCGTCGTGGGGCGACTTTGCGCCCTCCTCGAACATGAGCGGGCGGATGTCCTTCCCGTCGATCTTCCGCTTCGGCAAGTCCGCGCCGATGAGGTGGGCCACCGTCGGGAGGATGTCCACCGTGGACGCGAGCTCCGCAGTGGTCGTCCCGGCGGGGATGCGTCCGGGCCACCAGAAGAGCGTCGGTTCGCGGACGCCACCCTCGAAGCTTGTGCCCTTGCCTTCCCGCAGCGGACCGGCCGACCCCGCGTGGGTGCCGTAGCTGAGCCAGGGTCCGTTGTCCGAAGTGAAGACCACCAGTGTGTTCTCCGCGATGTCGTGCTTGCGAAGGGCGCCGAGGACCTGACCCACGGACCAGTCGATCTCCATGATCACGTCCTGGAAGAGGCCCATCCCGCTTTTCCCGCGGAACTTGTCGCTGACGTAGAGCGGGACGTGGACCATGGAGTGGGCGAGGTAGAGGAAGAACGGACGGTCCCGGTTCCGGTCGATGAAATCCACCGCCCGCCGCGTGTATCGCGTGGTGAGCTTCCGCTGATCGTCGGGGCTCACCACGGGATCGACCACCTCCGTGCCCTCGATCAGAGGGAGCGGGGGATAGGGCCCTTCCCGCGAGGCCGGATCGTGGATGTCCGCCCGCGGGTGGAGGGGCCACATGTCGTTGGAGTAGGGAAGCCCGAAGTACTCGTCGAAGCCCTGGTTGGTGGGGAGGAACTTGGGGTGGTGGCCGAGGTGCCACTTTCCGAAGCAAGCGGTCGCGTACCCCTCGTCCTTGCAAAGCTCCGCAATGGTGGTCTCGTCGGGGTGGAGCCCATGGTCGGAGCGGTGGCTCAGCGCCCCTCGAATGCCCACCCGCCGGTGATACGCGCCGGTGAGCAGCGCGGCGCGAGACGCCGAGCAGACGGAGCTGCTGACGAGAAAGTCCGTGAACCGACGGCCCTCCTCCGCCATCCGGTCGAGGTGGGGCGTCTCCACCTCCGCGCCGAACGGCCCGATGTCCGCGTAGCCCATGTCGTCCATCAAGATCACGACGATGTTGGGCGGGCGATCTTCCGCGGCGGGGAGGATGCCCGCTCGGAGGAAAAACAGACCCGCCGCCAAAAGGGCTACCCACGAGATCCTTGCACGCATTGCAACGCTCCAAAGCGAACCGCGGCAAACCTCACCGGCGTCTCCGGTGCGGCCTGCCTGCTTGAAGAGGTCGACGACGCGGGCCAGCTTGACGATCACTCGCGAAAGGGTCAAGCGACCCAGGTGGTGTGGCGACGGGCGGCGCGGGAAAAGCGTGCCAAGCTTGTGACGGCCGTGGGATGACCGTTGCGATCTGTCGGGCCGTCGCTCGCTAAGAAGGCGGAAAAGAATAAGTTGAGCCTATTCATCGGTGCCAAGGCGGAAGTCGGCT
>CAZQQP010000023.1:0-25782 GCA_964595475.1 uncultured Planctomycetaceae bacterium
CGCTTACAAATTCACCCTTATTCTCGTATCCTTTTTCGTTGGGAGCTGCGCCGACGCCGATCCCGTCGCCATAACTCTCCACGGTGAAGCCGTCGATAGTCAGTCCTGTCGAGACGTTTCGATCGACGTATATCCCGGTACTATCGATTCCGAACGAGGAACCATTCAGCGTCGCCCCGTTCGGCGCGACCAGCGTGATCTCCGTGTCGAGCTTCTCCCGCACCTGCTGGACCAGCTTGTAAAGATCCACCTGGATGCGGCCGCACGTCGGGCACGCGATGAGCTCCGCGCTCTGCCGCTGACGGAGCTCGAGGGAGTAGAGCATCTCCAGCGCGTCCTCCACCTCGTGGACGGGGTCGGACGCGTAGCTGATTCGGACGGTGTCGCCGATGCCGCTGGCGAGGAGGTGGCCGAGGGCGGCCACGGAGCGGATCTGGCCCGTCTCCCGCGGGCCGGCGTGGGTGATCCCGAGGTGGAGCGGATGGTCGAAGCGCTTGGAGATCTCCGTGTACGCCTCGATGGCGAGGGTGGGGTCGGGGCTCTTGGCGCTGATGACGACGTCGTAGAAGTCCTTCTCGTAGAAGATGTCGAGGAACTCCTCGAGCTTGGTCACCATCAGCGCCACGAGGTAGCCGTGCTTCTGCTCGGAGAAGAAGCCGCCGAGCTCCTTGAGCCGCTTCTGCTTGTCCTTCCGCTCGACGATGGAGCCCTCGTTGACGCCCACGCGGATGGGGAGGCCCTTCTCCTTGCAGGCGTCGATGACCTCCTCCACCTGCTTCCGGTCGTTGGTGTTGCCGGGGTTCAGCCGGATCTTGTGGATGCCCGCGTCGATCGCCTCGAGGGCTCGCTTGAAGTGGAAGTGGACGTCCGCGACTAGCGGCACGGAGACCTGGGGGATGATCTCCCGCAGTGCCTCGGTGTCGCGTCGCTTGGGCACGGCGACGCGGACGAGGTCGGCGCCGGCGGAGGCGAGGCGGTTCACCTCCGCCACGCAGTTGTCCACCTCGTAGGTGTAGCCGCTGGTCATCGACTGGACCGCCACCGGCGCGTCGCCGCCGATGCGGACGATGCCGTGGTCCTCGTCGCCGAGCGTCACCTGTCTCGTCTTGCGTCGCTGGATCATGGGTGTCCTCGCGGTTCGCAGCGTGGAACGGTCCGCGGTCGTGGCTCGTCCCCGACGGCCGTCGCTCCAGACCTTCGTAAGGGCGTAGTTTAGGAAAAGGACGGTGGGCCGCAAAGCATGAAGGGGCCGCGACTGGGGATCGGGCCGCTGTCATGGGCGGAACAGCGCTCCGGGTGGCGGACGGCCCGATCGAGACGGTCGGGCCGTGTGAGACCGCCCGATCAAGATGATCGGGCTATGGCCGACCCCTCCGGGCTCGGCCGCGGTGGGTGAGGATGCCGACGGGCCGTCCGCCCTAAGATCGGGCCCATCCGGGAGCGAGCCCATGCCCCGACGCGACGATATCCAGACCATCCTGATCATCGGCTCCGGGCCCATCGTGATCGGCCAGGGTTGCGAGTTCGACTACTCCGGCACGCAGGCGTGCAAGGCGCTGTCGGAGGAGGGCTACCGCGTGGTCCTGGTCAACTCCAACCCCGCGACCATTATGACGGACCCCGCGTTCGCGGACCGAACCTACATCGAGCCCATCACCCCGGAGGCGGTCGCGAAGATCCTCCGGGCGGAGGCGGACCGCGGCGAGCCCGTCGACGCGCTGCTTCCGACCCTCGGCGGCCAGAACGGCTTGAACTGCGCCTGTCAGCTCTACGACGCGGGCACCCTCGACGAGCACGGCGTCCAGCTCATCGGCGCCACACGCGAGGTGATCCAGCGGGCGGAGGACCGGAAGGCCTTCGGCCGCATCGTGGACGGCCTCGGGCTGAAGAGCCCCGTCTCCCGGACGGCCACCTCCGTCGCGGAGGCGTGGGAAGTGCTCCGGGCGACGGGCCTTCCGTCCGTGATCCGCCCCGCGTTCACGCTGGGGGGAACCGGCGGCGGCGTGGTCTACAACCACGAGGAGTTCGAGGACGTGGTCCGCCGCGGCCTCGACGCGTCGATGATCGGCCAGGTCCTCATCGACGAGTCGCTGCTCGGGTGGAAGGAGTACGAGCTGGAGGTGGTCCGCGACGGCGCGGACAACGTCATCATCGTCTGCTCCATCGAGAACTTCGACCCGATGGGCATCCACACGGGCGACTCCATCACGGTCGCCCCCTCGCAGACGCTGACGGACCGCGAGTATCAGTACATGCGGGACGCGGCGATCGCCATCATCCGGGCGGTGGGGGTGGAGACCGGCGGGTCCAACATCCAGTTCGCGGTGAACCCGGCCAACGGCGACCTCGCCGTCATCGAGATGAACCCCCGTGTCAGCCGCTCGTCGGCGCTCGCGTCCAAGGCGACCGGCTTCCCCATCGCCCGGATCGCGGCCAAGCTCGCGGTCGGCTACACCCTCGACGAGCTGCCCAACGACATCACGGGGACCACCTCCGCCTGCTTCGAGCCGACCATCGACTACATCGTGACCAAGATCCCGCGGTGGACCTTCGAGAAGTTCCCCGAGGCGGACGAGACCCTCACCACCCAGATGAAGAGCGTGGGAGAGGGGATGAGCATCGGCCGGACCTTCAAGGAGAGCCTCCAGAAGGGCGTCCGGTCGATGGAGGTCCAACGCTTCGGCCTGGGCCTGGACCGACACGACCAGTGGCTGATGGCGGGGCGGCGGGAGGACGGCGGCCAGTGGCCCATCGACCCGAGCAAGGTCCGTCGCAAGCTCACCGTGCCCTCCCAGGGCCGGCTCTACTACATCCGCTACGCCCTCAAACTTGGGTGGAGCTTGGAGGAGGTCCACGAGGCCACCGCCATCGATCCGTGGTTCCTCGACCAGTTGCAGCAGCTCGTCGCGTTCGAGGACGTCCTCTGTCGCTACGACCGGCTGGACCACGTGCCGGCGGAGGTGCTCCAACGGGCCAAGGCGTGGGGCTATTCCGACCCCCAGCTCGCGAACCTCTACCTCGGCGACATCACGGAGGAGACCATCCTCCAGGTTCGCCGCCACCGGAAGAGCCTGGGCGTCGAGCCCGTCTACAAGCTGGTGGACACCTGCGCCGCGGAGTTCGAGGCGACCACGCCCTACTACTACTCCACCTACGAGTCGCCCGCCCGCGTCGTGGGCGACGGCGGCACGCGGTCGCTTCCCGACGACGAGGTGCGGGTCAGCGAGCGGAAGAAGATCGTCATCCTCGGCGGCGGGCCCAACCGCATCGGACAGGGCATCGAGTTCGACTACTGCTGCGTCCAGGCCGCCTTCGCCGCGGACGAGCTGGGCTTCGAGTCCGTGATGGTCAACTCCAACCCGGAGACCGTCTCGACGGACTACGACACGTCGGACATGCTCTTTTTCGAGCCGCTCACCCTCGAGGACGTTCTCAACCTCTGCGAGCGGCTGAACGGCGGTCCGCTCGGCCCCGACGTCCCGCCGGGGCGGCTCCACGGCGTGGTGGTCCAGTTCGGCGGGCAGACGCCGCTGAACCTCGTCCATGGCCTCCAGGCCGCGGGCGTGCCCGTCCTCGGCACGTCCGTGGGGTCGATCGACCTGACGGAGGATCGCGACCGCTTCCAGCAGCTCCTCGGCGAGGTGGACATCCGCCAGCCCGCCAACGGCATCGCATTCTCCCTCGAGGAGGCCGTGGAGGTGGCCGACCGCATCGGCTACCCCGTCCTCGTCCGGCCGAGCTACGTCCTCGGCGGCCGCGGCATGGAGACGTGCTTCAACCAGGAGCAGCTCCTCTACTACATGAAGTCCGCCGTGGACGTCTCGGACCTCGCGAACAAGCCCGTCCTCATCGACCAGTTTCTCGCGGACGCGGCGGAGGTGGACGTGGACCTCGTCTCCGACAGCGCGGACGGGGAGACACGCATCTGCGGCGTGATGGAGCACATCGAGGAGGCGGGCGTCCACAGCGGCGACTCCGCGTGCGCCGTGCCGCCCAACACGCTGCCGAGCGCCGTGGTGGATCGCATCGTCGACCAGTCCCGCCGGCTCGCCGACGCGCTGGGCGTGCGGGGTCTGATGAACATCCAGTTCGCCGTGAAGCGGGCGGACGGGAACAGCGGCGACTGGGAGATCTACATCATCGAGGCAAACCCGCGGGCCTCCCGCACCGTCCCCTTCGTCTCCAAGGCCACGGGCGTGGGGTGGGCAAGGACCGCGGCGAAAGTCATCGCCGGGGCGTCACTCGGGAGCCTCGGCGCGGAGGAGCACGTGTGGCCGGCCCACACGTCCATCAAGGAGTCCGTCTTCCCCTTCACCAAGTTTCCGGGCGTGGACGTCATCCTCGGCCCGGAGATGCGGTCCACGGGCGAGGTGATGGGCGTCGACGACGACTTCGCCGTGGCGTTCGCCAAGAGCCAGATGGCGGTGGGGGCGTCCCTTCCCACCGCGGGCCACGTCTTCTTCTCACTGCGTGAGCCGGACAAGCGAGCCAACACGCTCGCGATCGCCCGCGGCCTGGTCGACGCGGGGCTCGCGCTGTACAGCACCGAGGGAACGTATCGCTGGCTCCAGGACCACGGCGTGCCCGCGACGCGGCTCAACAAGATCTCCGAGGGCCGCCCCCACGCGATCGACCGGATCAAGAACCAGGAGCTCGCGCTGGTGATCAACACACCGACCAAGAAGGGGTTGGCCTCGGACGAGGGGAAGCTGCGGTCCACGGCGGTGCGGTTCAACGTACCCATGATCACCACCACCACGGGCGCCGCCGCCGCGGTCCGGGCGATCACCGCCATCCGCAGCGGACGGTGGGGCGTCCGGGCGTTGCAGGACTACTACCCGCACCTCACCCGTCAGCCCGCCGTGGCGACGGCGGAGCCGGGCACACGGAGCTGACCGCTCGGGGTCTCACGCGTGCCGACTCGGGAGTCCCGACCCTCCGAGCCCGTAGCGGTCGGACTGGCCGTGTCAGGTCCGGTCTCCATCGTTGCGGAACCTTGATCGGCCGAGCTCCGCATTTGGAAGCGCGTCCCCCTCCCAGCGGGAGGGGGGTGGAGGCCGACCCCGCTGACGTACGGTCGAACGACATCGGTGACGATCGGAAAAAACGACTTGCTTCAGGGCGTCGGGTGGGCGGGCAAGTCCCAGCGGGATGCCGCCGGTGCCCGTCCGCGGGCTTGCCCGTGCCCGCGGGCTCGCCTCGGCACTGCCTCCCATGCCCCGGTCTGCCTTGTCGAAGCGGAGGCGCCGCGGTGACCCGGACGTGTAGGGATGGATCGTCGCGAGCAGGGTGCGATCGAAGCTGGCACGAAGAGCACGGACAAGGCCGCGGACGGCCTTATCTGTGCCACCCGGCGAACGGCCGCGCTGCGTGGTTTGCGTTTTCGCGTAGGGCCGCGGCGGACGCCGGGGCTCCCGTCGCATGGCGCCGTGACCGCTACGGCCGTGGCCGCCTCCTTACCAGAAGGCCGCCACGGCGATCTCCACCCAGATCACCACCGCGACGATCAGCTTCGCGACGGTGCCCGTGAACCGCCCGACCGCGGCGCCCTTCCCCGACTCCAGCGACCGGCTCAGCGGCACGCCGGCGGAGGTCTCGCCGGTCGCGGCGCCGAGAAACGCCCCGGCGCACGCCCCAATCAGCGAGCCGACCAGCGGGACGGGGATGAGGAAGGTACCGACGACGCCGCCGGCGATGCCGCCGACGAGCGCCCACACGGCGCCGCGTCGGCTGCCGCCCGCCTTCTTGGACCCCGCCATCCCGAGGAAGAACTCGAAGATCTCCCCGAGCAACGCGAGGGCGGCCGCGGTGAGGAGCGTGAGCGGGTGGAAGATCTGCTCGGAGAGCGAGGCGCCGGGATCCCACTGCCACCAGCCGAGGAGCCCCGCCGCGACGACCATGAGCCACGTACCCGGCAAGCCGAGAACGACGAGAAAGAGGAAAAAGGCGTTCACGACGACCAGTGCCGTCGCGTAGACGTACAGCATGGCCCTCACGACGGGCTCCGTTCCGCGCTTAGCTGCTCGAGCTCTCCGCGCCGGGCTTGGGCGGGATGGTGAGCTTCGTGCCAACCGGCAGCTTGTCCGGCTGCTCGATCCGATCCCGGTTCGCCTCGTAGATGGCCCTCCACTGGTCGCGCTCGCCGTAGACACGGCCCGCGATCTCTCGGAGAGACTCGCCGCGGCTGACCGTGATCTCGCTGGAGCCGCTCTTCACGGCCGACCGAGCTCGCTCGAACTTCTTCTTCCGCTTCTTGGCCACGGCCTCGGGCTTGGGCACCCGGACAGTCTGGCCCACCGAGAGGCTGTGCGGGTCGACCGACGGGTTGGCGTCCTTGAGCACCCGCCACATCGCCTTGTCGCCGTAGACCTCCTTCGCGATCGACGTGAAGGTCTCCCCCTTCTCCACCGTGTGGGTTCGATACTTCGTGGCGTCCGCGCCGCCGGTCGACGCCGTCGAGCCGATGTCGCCGGATCCGGTGGCGGTAGCACCGTCGCCGGTGGCCGTGGCATTGTCTCCGGTGGAGCTCTCGCTGCCCTCGCTTCCACCGGTGGCGCCTCCGCCCGGCGTGGTGAACGTGTCCGTCGCCCCGTCGGTTTCGCTCGTCGTGTTGGTTTCGGTGGAGTCCGTGCTCGCCCCGGACGTCGCCGTCGTCGAGGAGCCGTCACTGGAGCCCAGCGCCCCGGGCGTGTCCGCCGCGTCCTCACCGGAGCTCTCCCCCGTCGTGCTCCCCCGCCGCGAGCTCGATCCGGAGCTCGAGCTCGAGGTCGAGCTCGACGGCTCGTAGGAGCTCTCCGTGGAGGCGTCGGTGGCTCCCCTGCTCGAAGTGTCGCCGTCCCCACCGCTTCCGACCGACGGCGGCCCGCTGTCGGAGCTGGACGTCCCCGTGCTACCCCGCGGCGGAGCGGGCGAGCCGCTCCCGGCGGCCGGACCGGTCGACGCCCCGGCCGTCGTGGCGCCCGAGCCCCGTGTTGGGAGCCCCGTGGAGTCGGTGCCGCGGTTGCTCGAGCCGGAGCGTCCGGCGTTGCGGGAGGGCGCCCCTCCGCCGACGTCCGACCCCGAGTCGACACCGGTCTCCGAGCCGCCCACCGTGGAGGTGCTCTCCTGACTCTTCGTTCCGTCCTCGCTCGCCTTCGCCGCCAGCTTGGCGTCGGAGCCTTTCTTCTCCTTACTTTCCCCGGTCGAGAAGATGGCGATCAGCACCAGCAATAGAACGCCGCCCCCACCGGCCAGACCAATTCGCGTTGCACGGCTCATAACTTCGCTCCTTCTACGAAGAGGTGCGCTCCTTTTCGGCCCATCGGGCCTCATGTGAGCGTATCAGAGGCGGGCCGGGCTGTCCAACCCCGAGGCGGGGTGAGGCAACGCTGCAAGAAGGGGTTGTCAGCCGCAGCACAACAAGATGTGGTGGGCTTGGCCCGAAAGAGCTTCCTCCGGCTGGTGAAGCCGTGCGCGGGTGAAGACGTGGGGAGAGCCGGATCCGCCCCTGCCGAGCGCTTCGCGAGTGCAGCTACGGAGGTGGCCGCTCAGGCCTGGGCCGGCCGACCCGGACCGGCGGGCACGGGCTCGGGGCGCGGCTGAGGTGCCGGCTGCCCCGTTCCGAGCAGCAGCAACGGCGAAGCGATGCCCACCGAGCTGTAGGTACCGACGATCACCCCGACCACCAGCGCGAACGCGAAGCCGTGGATGCCGCTTCCTCCCACCACGTACATGGTGAGCACCGCGAGGAGGGTGGTCAGGCTGGTGTTGACGGATCGGCTGATCACCTGGTTGATGGACCGGTCGATGACCGCGGGCGTGACCACGGCGAGGCGGCCGCGGTTCTCCCGGATGCGGTCGAACGCGACGATCGTGTCGTTCAGCGAGTAGCCGATGATGGTGAGGATCGCGGCGACCAGGCCCATGTTCAGCCGGAAGGGCTCGATCAGGAGAAAGTTGCCGGGCATGGCGCGGTAGATGTAGGCGCTCGCCGCGACGAGGCCCACCGTGATGATGACGTCGTGGGAGACCGCGGTCAGCGCCGCGAGGCCGTAGCGGAGCGACCCGAAGCGAAACCAGATGTAGAAGACGATCGCGAGGAAGCTGACCACGATCGCGACCGTCGCCTTGTCCCGCATGCGCCGCGCGACCGTCGGCTCGTAGTTGGTCACCCGTTCGAGGCTCTGGGCCTTTCTCAACGACTCGCGGACGAGCTTCCACATCGGGGAGGCGACCTCCTCCCGCCACTGCTGCTCGCCGGTGGGCGCGACGGCGGGGCCGGCCACGAGGATCGCCGCCGTTCGATACTCTTCCTCGCCGATGCGAGCCCGTTCGAGCCCCACCACCTCGAAGTCGCGGTTGCTGCCTCCCTCGACCGCCCCGGTCGCTTGGACCTTCTGGATCCGCTCCTCGATCTGCGCGAGGCTGACGCCGCGGTCGGTCGTCTGCTTCCCCTCCTCCGTCTCCCGCTGCACACGGAGGTTCCGCAGGACGGCCCCGCCCTGATAGTCCGAGAGCTTCTCCTGCACCCGCTCGTGGCCCTCGAGCACGTTCGTTCCGTCCGCAAGGCGACCCTTCTCGTCGACGCGGTAGACGGGCGCCTCCGCCACCTTTTTCGCATCGGCGCCGGCGAACGCGATCGGCGGCTTGGTCTTCAGCCGATCGTCGAAGGTCTCCCGGATGATCTCACCCACCTTGCGGGCGTCCTCCTCTGTCGTCATGACGGAGAACGACGCCCGGCCCTCGTCGGTCTCCCCCGCGACCACGGTGGGATTCTGCAGCGCCTCCCGCCGCTTCAGCCGCTTCACCACCTGCTGCCGGGAAAGCTCCTTGCCCTTCTGGAACTGGAACGTCACGTCCGTCCCGGCGCGGAACTCGATGTCGAGCAGGTTCTCCCCGCGGACCACGATGGCCGTGAGGCTGCCCGCCACGAGAACCAGGCTCACCGCGAAGAAGGTCCACCGGAGGCGGATCCACGAGATCGCGGGGTGAAGGAGGCGCTCCAGCGCGGCGAGCTGCAGCGGGAGCATCGGGATGCGCTCGAGGCCTAAGTAGCGATTCCAGAGGTCGAAGATCACCCGCGTCATGAACAGCGCCGTGAAGAGCGTAGCGCAGATGCCGATGCCCAGGGTCAACGCAAAGCTCTTGATGAGCGGCGTGGCGAGGATGTAGAGGATGATGCAGACGATGAGGTTCGTGAGGTTGGCGTCGATCACGGAGCTGAACGCCCGGTCGTAGCCGAGGCGAAGCGCCGTGTAGCCGTCCGCTCCGCCGCGAAGCTCCTCGCGGATGCGCTCGAAGATCAGGACGTTGGCGTCCACGCACATCCCGATCGTCAGGACGATTCCCGCGATGCCCGGCAGCGTGAAGGTCGCTTCCGCCCAGCTCGCGAGAACCCCCAGGATGATCACGATGTTGGCGGCGAGCGCCACGTTCGTCACCACCCCCGCGTAGAAGTAGTAGGCCATCATGAAGAGGCCGACGAGGATGAGGGCGAGGACCGCGGAGAAGAAGCCCTGCCGGAGGTTCTCCTCGCCCATGCTCGGCTCGATGCTCCGCTCGCTCACCGGCTCGGAGGAGAGCCGCGCGGGGAGGGCCCCCGCGTCGAGGGTGCGGACGAGGTAGTTCAGCTCCTGCTCCGAGAAGCCGCCCTTCCCACCGCTGATCTGCCCGCGCTTGCCGATGGCCGATTGGATGGTCGGCGCCGAGTAGACGCGGCCGTCGAGGACGATCGCCATGCGACGCTTGCGGTTGTTCCGGGTCAGCCTTCGCAGCAGGTCGGCCCCGACCGAGTTCATTTCGAACCCGACGGCGGGGAGGTTTTTCCGGTCCCGCGTCTTGTTGACGTCCGCGAGCTTCCAGTCGCCGTCCCGCTCCGTAAGGCTCCGCCCCGGCGTGTTCCAGAGGAGGACGTAGATCTTCCCGCCGTAGGTTCCGGCCACCATCTGGTGGCGGGCCGCGAAGAACTGCGCCGGCGTCGGGTCCTTCTCCGGATTCCGCACCTCCGCCACTGTGTAGTCCGAGTTCTGGGTCCACTGGGTGAGATCGTCGATGGCGAACCATCGCATACGGGGCGTGCTGGCCGCCTCCGGGCCCTCCTCCCGCAGCCGCTTCCGCTTGGCCTTGATGTTGGAGACCTCGGAAGGCCGCACCGTGATCCGGAACTCGAGCACGCCGGCGCCCTGGATCAGCCGCTTCAGGTCCGCCACGCTCAGCGCCTCTCCCCCGTGCTTGAAGTAGCTGTCGTAGGCCTTCACCAGCTTTCGGATCTGATCCGCCCGACTTTCATATTTCTCGTAGAGGCTCTGGAGGCGACGCTTTCGCGGGCTCTTCTCGGCCCCCGCCGGTGGCTGGGTGGACATCTCGAGGATCTGGACGAGCCGGTCGACGTCGACGTTCGTCTCCATGAGCTTGTTCAGCGTCGCGTCGAGCTGCCGCTCCGCCTTGGCGAGCTTGGGCGCCAGCTTCACCTGCTTCTGCTCGTTGCCCTCCTTCTTCGCCTCTTCGTACTCCTTTTCGAGGGACTCCTTCTTGGCGTACGCGTCATGGGCCTTCGAGAGGAGCTCCCTTCGCTTCTTGATCCCCTTCACCAGCCGTTGCTTCGCGCTGGACCAGGCCTCGCCGTCCTTTTTCAGGGCCGCCATGACCTCGGGACGGCTGATGTTCGCCTCGCGGATCTTCCGGAGCTGCGAGCGGTAGGCCTCCCGCTTCTTCCTCACCTCCTCGCCGGGGTTGGGCATCTGGATCTGGATGCGGTTGCCCGCCTGCACTCGCCACTTGAGGTTTCGCGTGCCCTTGGGGTCCACGCGGCGCTGGAGGACCGCGATCAGACGCTGCATGATGTCACGCTGGCCGCCCTGCAGCTCCGCGCGAGCCCGGTCGAACTTCTTCACCTCGAGGCCGAGCGCTTGGGCCCACGCGTTGGCATATTTCTCGGCGGTTTCACCGGACCAGCCACCCTTTAGGCCGGGAAAGCGAAGCGTGTGGAGCTCGAAGGCGGGGGCCCCACCGCTCTTCTGGATGACTCCTACCTCCCAGACGACACGCTTCCCTCCCTTCGGCTTGCCGCCGACGACGGCGCGGTGAGGGCTCCCTTCCTCCGTCGCGAACTCCGCGACCTTGGAGTCAGCGGCGTTCGCGAGGTGCTTCGTGTATCGCCGGGCCGCCTCGGCGCTCCACTGGTCCGAGGAGAACCGGAGGGTCATGCTCCCGAGCGGCTTCTTCGCGCTCGCCGAGACGGTGATCTTCCGGATCTCGTCGAAGTCCGCCGAGTCCTTCGGGTCCTCCGGGTTGCGGAGGCGGGCTCGGTGGAACTTCTGCTTGCCCATGTCCACCTCGTAGACGAGGCTGGTGCCTCCCACGAGGTCGATGCCGAAGTCGAGCGTCTCCGACGGCGGGTAGAGGGTCCACCCGCACGCCGCGATGACGAGGACGATGAGGACGGCCTTCGGGGTGAGGTTCGTATCCATCGGAGGTGTATCCGCGGCTCACGCGTTCTGTGTCTGCCCCTGGTCGCTGACTACGTTCTGGATCGCGGAGCGGGCGAAGCGCATGCGTGTGTTGTTCGCCTCGTCCACCTTCACGACGATCTCGTTGTCCCGGATATCCGCGACCGTGCCGATGACCCCCCCGATCGTCTGGACGCGGTCGTTCTTCTTGAGGTTGGCGAGCATCTCGTTGTGCTTCTTCCGCTGGCGTCGCTGCGGAAGGAAAAACAGCAGATACATCACCACGAGGAGGCCGCCGACCATGATGAGCGGCGGCCAGGCCGCCCCCGAGTCCTGTTGCCCGCCGGGCTCCGACGTCTTCGGGGGCGCCTTTTCCTGGGTCTGTGCGGGCTGGCTCTTGTCCCCGGGCGTCTGCGGACGGGGGTCGGCGTCGTCGGCCTGGGCGAGGGTCAATCGAAGCGGCAGCGTCGTCGCCATGGCTAGGGCCTCTGGTTGAGCGGGTCGTGGAGCGGCCGGCCGGCGGCGGGGTCCGGGACGGGAGTCGCCTCGCGGCGGAGCACCGGCCATCGCCGGTGGAGCGGAAGCCAGTTATCTTGGGCGACCGCCCTCCGGATGTCCACCATGAGCCGCTGGAAGTGGCGGATGTTGTGCTCGCTGACGAGGATGGGCCCGAGCATCTCCGACGACGCGAAGAGATGCCGGATGTAGGCGCGGGGGAACCGCCCACAGGCGAGGCAGTCGCAGGCGGGGTCGATCGGCCGCTGGTCCTCGCGGTAGGCGGCCGTGCGGAGGCGGAGGGGCCCCGTGGAGGTGAAGGCCGTGGCGTTTCGCCCGTTGCGTGTGGGGAGGACGCAGTCGAAGAGGTCCACCCCCGCCTGCACCGCCTCGAGGATGTCCCGCTCGTAGCCCACCCCCATGAGATAGCGGGGACGCTCCTCGGGCAGCGCCGCGGCGGTGTGGCGGACCACCGCCAGCATGGTCTCGGGCGCCTCGCCGACCGCACACCCGCCGATGGCGTAGCCGGGGAGGTCGAGCCGGGTGACCTCGTCCGCGCACGTGGAGCGGAGGGAGAGGTCCGTGCCCCCCTGGACGATGCCGAACATCGCCTGGCGACCCGAGGCCGTCTGGGCCGCCACGCTCTTATGGAGCCAGCGGAGCGTCCGGTCCACCGCCTCCTGGTTCCGCGTGGCGTAGGCGTCGGCGGAGACGGCGTGGCGACCGGAGGACGCCCCCTCCGCCGCGGGCGGACAGTCGTCGAGGGGCATGGCGATGTCCGACCCGAGCTGCTCCTGGATCGCCACGGCGCCCTCCGGTGTCAACCGAATCTCCGCTCCGTCGAGGTCCGCTCGGAAGGTCACCCCTCGTCGTCGAGCCGTCGGACGTCGCCGAGGCTGAAGATCTGGAAGCCGCCGGAGTCCGTGAGGATCGGCCCCGGCCACCCCATGAAGCGATGGAGCCCGCCGAGCCGGCCCACCCGCTCCGCGCCCGGCCGAAGCATCAGGTGGTAAGTGTTTGCGAGGAGCATGGGGGTGCCCGTCGCCGCGACGCGGTCGGGGGTGAGCCCCTTTACCGACCCCTTCGTCCCGACCGCCATGAACGCGGGCGTCTCGACCGGCCCGTGGGCCGTCTCCAGACATCCCACACGGGCACGCGTCGTCGAGGCGCGATGGCGGATGTGGAAGCGGGTCGCGGACATGGGTCAGGCGGGATGGAGCTTCGGGCCGGGATCCCGGCAACCAGCCGGATTGCGGCGGAAGAGAATCGCGGACAGCCCCCTCGGCCTGGATCCCGGCTCCAGGCTCCGAGCTCCATGCCCCGTGCCGCCTACCGGCCGCGGCGCTGCATCTCCGTCGCCTGCTGGAGGGTTCGCCGCTCCTTGCGCGTCAGGCTGTGCAGCCCCTCGCGGTGGACCTTCTCGAGGATGCGGTCGACCTCCTCCTGGATGCGCCGGTCCCGGCGTGCCTTGATCTCGCGCTGTCCGGCGACGAAGGAGTCCTTGGCCCGATGAGCTCGCTGCAAGCTCATGGCGTCCGCGAAGTTCAGAAGCTCGGGAGAGCGGATGAGGAAGAAGCCGAGGGCCGCCCCGCCGAGGTGGGCGGCCTCGCCACCGGCATTGCCCCCGCCCACCAGGACGGTCAAGACGGCGATGCCGATTAGGATCCACGCGAGCACCTTCAGGGGCATCGGGATCGGGGGAAACAGGAGCATCACGGTCGTATTCGGCGCGATCCGCGCGGCCGCGATGAGCACGCCGAAGATTCCGGCCGAGGCTCCCACGAGCTCCACCGCGTAGATGCTCTGGGTCTCGTTGGGGCTCGGGAGAATGCCGAAGAAAGCCAGGAGCACGTAGAAGACCGTTCCGGAGACGCCGCACAGGAGGTAAAAACCGAGGTAGCGGCGGGAGCCGAGGTACGACTCGATCATCGGCCCGAAGAAATACAGCACGAGCATGTTGAAGAAGATGTGAAAAAAGCCCGGGCCGTGGAGAAACTGGAACGTGATGAATCGCCAGATCTGGAAGTCGAAGATCGCCTTTTCCGCGGAGAAGTAGCCGATCGCGACCAGCGGATCGTTGTTGTACCCCCGGGGCCCGATGCCCCCGCCGATGAGCCGCCCGAGGACGAAGACCACGACGTTGATGACGATCAGCCATGTCGTGAACGACCACATCGGCAAGCGCCCCATGGTCGGTTGGGGCGAGCCGATCGGATCGCGGTAATACGGGCGGTCGGCGATTCCCATGGGCTACTCTAAGCGACCGTCCACAGCGGAGCAATCAGCAGTCGGACGAGCGTCGCGGCACGCTCGGCCCAAGCCGTCTCCCCACCGGCCCCTCGGCGGGCACTCCGTGACGCCGTGCTCGGGTGGCACGGACAAGGCCATCCGCGGCCTTGTCCGTGGTGTCCGGGTCGGCGCGCCCGCCACTCTCCGGGGATCCATAGACCACGGCATCGCTGTGGGCCCACGGAAGATAAGCGACCCGTCGGACGCGACAAGGTCCGAGTCTCCGTCGTGCCCGCCGGGCCGACGTTCGTGTAGCCGGTACTCCGCCTCGGCCGAACAATGGCGACCATGTCGAGCGATTCGGACCGAGAGCGGGCTCGTGTCTTCGCGGGCGCCAAGTTCGCGGTGGACCGCCTCCGCCTCCAAACCACGGACGGGAAGGAGGCGCTGCGGGAGGTTGTGGTCCACCCCGGCGCGGTGGTGGTGCTCCCACTCCTCGACGACGGGCGGGTGCTGATGATCCGCAACCACCGGTTCGCGGTGGGCGAGACCCTCTGGGAGCTGCCCGCGGGCACGCTCGACGCGGAGGAGAGCCCCGCGGCGTGCGCCGATCGTGAGCTGAAGGAGGAGGCCGGCTACGCCGCGGGCCGGCTCGACCCGCTCGGCGCCTTCTACACGAGCCCCGGCATCTGCACCGAGCGCATGCACGCCTACCTCGCGACCGAGCTGACCTCCGTCGGCCAGGATCTGGAGCCGACCGAGCGGATCGTGGTCGAGCCGCTCGCGTGGGACCGCGTCCTGGAGATGGCCCGCGCCGGCGAGATCGCCGACGGGAAGACCCTCGTCACCCTCCTCCGCTACCAGACCTTCGGAACGCGATGAGACCTGTCCCCACGGGGGCCGTCCCCGGGCGGCCTCCCCGCTGTTGTGGGCGCCGAGAAGCGCTGCCATAATGGACTTGTGGCTCGTCTTCAGATGGGAGCAAGGCATGGGACTCACGCTCGCGGGCATCGGCCAGGTCGTCCTCTTCCTCGTCGTCGGCGTCCTCGCGCTCCTCTTCCTCATCGTGGCCGGACTGATCATCAGCTACTTCGGCCTCTGGTTTCAGGCGTGGCTGTCGGGCGCCCACGTCCGGTTCGCCTCGCTGATCGGGATGCGCTTCCGGAACGTGAACCCTCGCGTGGTGGTCCTCTCGAGGATTCGGGCCGTGAAAGCGGGCCTGGAGCTCTGGACGGACCAGCTCGAGGCCCACTACCTCGCAGGCGGTCGCGTTCCCAACGTGGTCAACGCACTGATCGCCGCGGACCGAGCACGGATCGACCTCGCGTGGAACACGGCGTGCGCCATCGACCTCGCGGGGCGGGACATCCTCGACGCGGTCCAGACCTCCGTGAATCCCAAGGTCATCGACTGTCCGAGCCCCAGCGCCAAGAAGGCCGCCGTGGCGGCGGTCGCCCAGGACGGCATCCAGCTCCGGGCGAGAGCGCGGGTGACGGTCCGGGCCAACATCGAGCGCCTCGTCGGCGGAGCGACCGAGGAGACCATCATCGCCCGCGTGGGCGAGGGCGTGGTGACCACCATCGGGTCCGCGAGCAGCCATAAGGCGGTCCTTGAGAACCCGGACCAGATCTCGCGCACCGTCCTCCAGAAGGGGCTCGACGCGGGCACCGCCTTCGAGATCCTCTCCATCGACATCGCGGACATCGACGTGGGGGAGAACGTCGGGGCCAAGCTCCAGGCCAATCAGGCGGAGGCGGACAAGCAACGCTTCCAGGCGGAGGCGGAGAAGCGCCGCGCCATGGCGGTCGCCCAGGAGCAGGAGCACAAGGCCGAGGAGCAGAAGAACCAGGCGCTGGTCCGGCTCGCGGAGGCGGAGGTGCCCAAGGCCATCGCGGAGGCGTTCCGCAGCGGCCACCTCGGCGTGATGGACTACTACCGACTGCAGAATGTGCAGGCGGATACGTCCATGCGGAACAGCATCTCCGGTCAAGACGAGCAAGGCGAGCAGTAGTTGCAGCTCGCCGGTTGCAGGTCGCAAGGCGCAGGTCGCAGGGCGTGCGGGCCGGGGACGGGTGTGAGCGGGCCCATGTTCGACACGACATTTTGCGGCGGTTGCCGACGCAGCCGGTGGTTTTGGCACCAGTGCCCGCCTCTTGGAAGGCGTACGCGGCGAGGAGGCGCCGGGCGCCACCGAGCTTCGATGTTCGTCGATCCATCACCGTCTGAGCCGCCCTCTACACCTTGCGTCCTGCGACTTGCGCCTTGCGACCTGGAACGTGCCTGGACGCGGGGGTCGTCGCGTGCGTATTCTCGCACGGCAGCGCGGCGAACAGTGGCCGGGCCCGATGCACGGGCGGCCCGTGAACCTGGTCAGGGCTTGACCGCAGCAGCCATAAGCGGCAGCCGTCCGGTGCCGTTGGTGTCCTGGCCACTGTTCGGCGCGCTGTCCCACGGGCCGTTCCGTCGCTCCACCGGCGTTGCGGCCCAGAGTGTTCGCCCCGGACGTCAGCTCGGTCGGGCCAATGTCTTACACCGTACTCGCCCGTCGCTACCGGTCCCGGACCTTCGACGACGTCGTGGGCCAGGCGCCGATCGCGCGGACCCTCAAGCAGGCGGTCCGAAACCAGCGCATCCACCACGCCTACATGTTCACGGGCACCCGCGGGATCGGGAAGACGTCGATGGCCCGCATCCTCGCGAAGGCGCTCAACTGCGTGGGGCCCGAGGGCGAGGTGGACCAGCCCACGCCGGAGCCGTGCGGCCAGTGCGAGACCTGTCAGGCGATCGGCCGCGGCGACGACCTCGACGTCATCGAGATCGACGGAGCGTCCAACAACTCCGTGGACGCCGCGAGAGACCTCATCGCCAACTCCATCTACCAGCCGGCGCGGAGCCGGTACAAGGTCTATATCATCGATGAGGTCCACATGCTCAGCCAGGCGGCGTTCAACACGCTGCTGAAGACGCTCGAGGAGCCGCCCGCCCACGTTCGCTTCATCTTCGCGACCACGGAGCCGCACAAGGTCCTCCCCACCATCCACAGCCGCTGCCAGCGGTTCGACTTCCGGAACATCCCCGCCGGCGAGATCGCCCACCATCTCCAGGCCATCCTGGCCGCCGAGCAGGTCCAAGCGGAGGAGCGGGTGGTCCACCAGATCGCCCGGCTCGCCCAGGGCTCCATGCGGGACGCGTTGTCGCTGCTCGACCGCCTCCTCGCGGCGGCGGACGGGGCCATCACCGCGGACCTCCTCGAGGAGATGCTCGGCCTGCCCGACGTGGAGCTGATCCACGGCCTCATCCGGTCCGTCGCCGCCTCCGACGTGCCGGGCACGCTGAAGCAGGTGCACGAGCTGCTCGCCCGCGGCATCGCCCAGGAGCAGCTCCTCGGCAGCCTGATCGAGCAGCTCCGCAACCTCATGCTCGTCGCCGCGTGCGGGAGCGAGTCCGGCTTGGTCGACGTGGACGAGGCCACGCGAATGCAGGTGGAGGAGCTCGCGGGCTCCTTCGACGTGCCCATGCTCGTCCACATGATCGCGCTCGCGGAGAACCTCCAACGGGCGTCCAAGTCCAGCCCCAATCCGCAGGCGATGCTCGAGGCGGGCATGGTTCGCCTCGCCCTCAGCGAGCAGTTCGCGAGCCTCGCCGCGCTGACGGCCGGCGAGGCGGGCGACGGCGGAAAAAAAAAGTCCGGACGGAGCAAGCGGACGCGGGCCGCGTAAGCGGGGGAAGCCCACCGACGCAGAGACCGAGCGGAGCCGCTCCCGCGGCGGATGAGACCTCCCGACGGCCGGCGGACGCGGGGAAGCAACCGACGGACGCGGCGTCGCTTTGGGAGACCGCGACCGCACGGCTCGCGGACAACCCCTCCTGGTCGTGGATGCGGGACCTGCGTCCGGAGCGGTGGGAGGGGAGCGAGCTGACGGTGACCTTGGCCCGGTCCGCGGCTCCGCGGCGGCGATTCATCCAGGAGAAGACGGGGGAGCTCGAGGCCGTCCTCGGGGAGATCGCGGGGCGGCGGGTTCGGATCCGGCTGGCGTCGCCTCCGGCGGAGGAGAGCCAACCCACCACGGCCGCCGGCGCGGACCCGTGGAGCGGGAGCCAGCCGGTGAGCCGGGAGCAGAAAGATCGGGTGATGCAGCTTCCCCTCGTCCGGGCCGTGGCCGAGGCATTCGACGCGACGCTCGTGGACGTGCGAACCCGACCGCAGCGGTCGCCGCGGCAGGACGACGGCCAACAATGAAACGCCGCCGACGAGGAGAGCCCACGCACGGCGGAGACAGGAGGAGCCATGTTCGACCAGCTGAAGAACCTCAGCGGACTGATGAAAAACGCCTCGGCGATCCGCGAGCACGTGGAGAACCTCCAGAAGGAGCTCGACAACCGGACGGTGGAGGGCGAAGCCGGCGGTGGAGCCGTCCGCGTGGTGATGACCGGCCGCGCCCGCGTCGTCCGGGTGGACGTGGATCAGAACCTGATGGCGGGCATCGCGGGCGACGACAAGGCGGTGGCGGAAGAGCTCATCGCCTCCGCGTTCAACGCCGCGATCGCCAAGGTGCAGGAGACGCTGATGGAGGAGCTGCGGAAGGCGACCGGCGGGATGGACATCCCGGGCCTCGCCAACCTCCTGTCGTCCGGGACGGACGAGTCCGGCGACAGCGACCGGACGCGTGGGAGCACGTGAGCGGACGATGAGCAAGCGGGTGGTCGTCGGGATCAGCGGGGCGAGCGGCGCGGCGTACGCGAAGCGCGTGGTGGAGCTTCTCGTCGCCAGCGAGGCGGAGATCCACCTCGTCGTCTCCCCGCTCGGGCAGCGTCTGCTCCGCGACGAGCTGGGGATGGAGGGGGTTAACCTGCAGAGCCTCGCCGGGCGAGCGGACCACGGCATCGCACTCTGGTCGCGGGGAGACGTGGGAGCGCCGATCGCGTCGGGGTCCTTCCAACACGACGGCATGGTCGTCGTGCCCTGCTCCAACCACACGCTCGCCGCGATCGCCCACGGCTACTCGGACAACCTGCTCCACCGGGCCGCCAACGTGACCCTCAAGGAGGGGCGGCGGCTCGTCCTCTGTCATCGGGAGACGCCCCTCAGCCTGATCGAGGTGCGGAACATGGAGCAGGTGATCTCCGCGGGGGGCACGGTCGCTCCCGCCAACCCCGGCTTTTACATGCTTCCCCGGAGCATCGACGAGCTCGTGGACTTCGTCGCCGGGCGCCTCCTCGACCTCCTCGGCATCGGCCACACGCTGTCCACCCGGTGGGACGAGTCGCCCGCGAACTACCACGGGCCGCAGTCCTCCCCCGAGCGAGAGGCGGAGTGAGATGGGCGTCGCACGCCGCCTCCTCGTCCTCGCCCGCGATATCAAGATCGCCCACTCCGTGTTCGCCCTGCCGTTCGCGTTGCTCGCGACCTTCCTCGCGGCCGGCGGGTGGCCGTGCTGGGGCAAGCTCGCCCTGATCGTGGTGTGCATGGTGGCGGGGCGGACCTTCGCCATGGTCGCGAATCGATACGTGGACCGGGCGCTGGACGCGCGAAACCCGCGGACGGCGGGGCGGGCGTTGCCCGCGGGCGAGCTCCGGCCGCGTGACGCGCTCCTCGCGATGGGGATCGCCGGCGGAGCGCTGCTCCTCGGCGCCGCGGGCTTCGGGCTGGCGTGGGACAACTGGTGGCCGCTGGCGCTCGCGGGGCCGGTGCTTCTCTGGCTCGGCACCTACGGGCTGCTGAAGCGGTGGACGGCCACGTCCCACGTCTTCCTCGGCGGGGCGCTGGGGATCTCCCTCCTCGCGGCGGCCGTCGCGATCCGACCGCGGTTTCTCGGCGAGCCGGTCGTCTGGTGGCTGGCCGGGTTCGTCACGCTTTGGGTGGGCGGCTTCGACGTGATCTACGCCATACAGGACCTCGAGGTGGACCGGCGGGAGGGGCTGTGGTCCGTGCCCGCCCAGCTCGGCGAGCGGGGCGCGCTGTGGGTCGCCCGAGGGATGCACGCCGTCGCGCTGGCGACGCTCGTGGTCGCGGGGACGGTGGCGGGGTCGCTCGAGGAGCTGTTCGCGGTCGGAATCGCGCTGGTGGCGATCCTTCTCGGTGTGGAGCATCGGGCCGCGGCGGTGGGGCGCTTCGCTATGGCCTTCTTCACGGTCAACGGCGTGATCAGCGTGATCATCGGGACGATCGGCATCGTCGACGTCGTGGTGTAGCGGCGTCATCGCGTCGAGAAGCGTCCGACCGTGTGGGGCGGCTCGGTCCTCCACCCTCCGCGGGCGGGGGAAGCCTTGAGACGAAGCGGGTAGCACAAGCACGCGGGTCGGGATCTCCAAGGGCGTGCCGCAAACGAGAAGCTGACACGGAGCGAACCGCCATGACGCGAGATCAGGCATGGCAGCTGGTCACGGAGTTCGTCTCGGAGCCGAGCCTCCGCCGCCACATGCTCGCCGTGGAGGCGGCGATGCGGGCCTACGCCCGCCGCCTCGGCGGCGACGAGGAGCGGTGGGGCGTGGCGGGGCTTATCCACGACTTCGACTGGGAGATCCACCCTCGCCTCCCCGACCACCCGCTGAAGGGGAGCGAGATCCTGCGACAGCGGGGCGTGGACGAGGATCTCATCCGGACCGTCCTCTCCCACTGCACGGAGGGGACCGCCGTGGAGCGCCAAGCGCCCGTCGACTTCGCCCTCCTCGCCTGCGACGAGCTGACGGGCCTTCTCATCGCGACGGCGCTGGTCCGGCCCACCAAGGACATCCGCGAGGTGCACGTGAAGTCCGTCAAGAAGAAGTGGAAGGATCGGACCTTCGCCGCGGCCATCGACCGGGACCACGTCGAGGCGGCCACCGCGGACCTCAGCCGCGTCTGCTTCGACGGAGACCGGGGTCTCTGGGACCACGTCGCGGAGGTGCTCACGGCCATGCAAGGCGCCGCGGAGACGCTGGAGCTCGATGGGCGGCAAGCCAGTGCCGAGTGACCCGTCGCGTCGCCGCCCATGGTCCCCATCGTCTACCACCCCGACTACGTCACGCCGCTTCCGCCGGGACATCGGTTTCCCATGGCGAAGTTCGGGCTGCTCTACGAGTATCTCCTCGCCCACGGCCTCGCAACGCCCGAGCGGGTCCACCGGCCTACCCCCGCCTCCCGCGTGACGCTGCAGCGGGCCCACGACCGCGGCTACGTCGACGCCTTCTGCGAGGGAACGGTCGACGCGTCCACGCTCCGGCGGATCGGCCTCCCCTGGTCCACGGGACTCGTCCGGCGGACGTGCACGGCGGTGGGCGGGACGATCCGGACCGCGGAGCTCGCCCTCACCCACGGCGTCGCGTGCAACACCGCCGGCGGCACGCACCATGCCCACGCCGACGGCGGACTCGGCTTCTGCATCTTCAACGACCTCGCCGTCGCGGCCCGGTCGCTGCGGGACCGCGGCGACGTGCACCGTGTCTGCATCGTCGACCTCGACGTCCATCAGGGCGACGGCACCGCCGCCATCCTCGCGGACGATCCGACCGTCTTCACCCTCTCCATCCACTGCGAGGCCAACTTCCCGGCGAGGAAGCCGGCGAGCGACTGGGACGTGGGGCTGCCGCCGGGCCTCGGCGACGCGGCCTATCTGTCGACCGTCGCGGAGACCGTCCCGTCGACGCTCGACCGAGTCGAGCCGGACCTCGTGCTCTACGACGCGGGGGTCGACCCCCACGCCGCCGACCGCCTCGGCAAGCTCGCCCTCAGCGACGAGGGGCTTCTGGAGCGCGACCGACTGGTCCTGACCGCTTGCGTCGCCCGCGGCATCCCGGTGGCCGCGGTCATCGGGGGCGGATACTCCGACGACATCCACGCGCTTCCGCCCCGCCACGCGCTGGTCCACCGTGCCGCCGGCGAGCGAGGGTGAGCCCGCCCACGCGACGCGGCGCCGCGGCCGAGCGCCGTCCTACGCCTCCGCTTGCTGGGCCCACGCGATGAGGCGGTCCGCGACCTCCGGACGGCTGAACTCCTTGGGCGGCCGCTGGCCGTTGCGGAGGAGCTCACGTACCTTGGTTCCCGAGAAGTGGACCCACTGCTCCTTCGAGTGGGGACAGGTCTTGCCGCTGACCATGCTCTCGCAGGCGTTGCACCAGGCGGCGTGCTCGAAGCGGAGCGGCTCGATCTCCAGCTCCCCGGCGGGGACCTCGTCGAAGATCGCTTGGGCCTCGTAGGTGCCGTAGTAGTCGCCCACGCCCGCGTGGTCTCGTCCCACGATGAAGTGGCTCACGCCGTAGTTCTTCCGGATGAGGGCGTGGAGCAGGGCCTCCCGCGGACCCGCGTACCGCATGGCCGCGGGCATCACGCTGAGCAGCGTCCGGTCGGCGACGTAGTACTTGTCGATGAGGACGCGATAGCAATCCATCCGCACTTCCGCGGGGATGTCGCCGGGCTTGGTCTCGCCGACCAGCGGGTGGATGAGGAGGCCGTCCGTCAGCTCCTGGGCGCACTTGGTCAGGTACTCGTGGGCGCGGTGGATCGGGTTACGCGTCTGGAAGGCGGCCACCTTCCGCCAGCCACGGCCGCGGAAGGCCTCTCGGGTCTCGGCCGGGCGGAGGCGATCCTCCGTGAACTGCTCGCCGGGCTCGTGCTCCGGGACCACCGTGAGCACGTGAACGGGCCCGCCGACGAGCCAGTCGCCCTCCTCCCGCACCGCCTGCACGCCCGGGTGGCCCGTGTCCGTGGTCCGGTAGACGCTCGGGACCTCCAGCTCCTTGTCGTGGGGGTAGACCTCCTCCACGTCGATGACGCCGAGGAGCGTGCCGTCGCGGTGGACCAGCGCCGCCCGCCCGCCGGGTTGGAGCTGCTCCCGGGTCGCCTCGTCCACGGCGAGCGCGATGGGAATGGGCCAGATCGTGCCTTCGGCCGCCGACGACGTGCTGGTCCCGGCGAGCCGCATCTCCCGGCAGATCCGCTGGAAGTCCGCCTGCTTCACGAAGCCCGTCAGCGGGCTGAAGGCGCCGTTGGCGATCATCTCGAGGTCGCAGGCCTGCTTGCCCGACAGCTGGATCCGGGGCAGGGTGGCCGCCTCCTGTCTCAGCCGCGACGCCTCCGCCTCGTCGACGAAGCGGTCGACGAGCGTGCCGCCGTGGGGCGGAACCAGGCCGTCGGCACTGTCCTCGGTCGGCTTCGCCTGGGCGGAGTGGGCCGCCGGCGCGTCGACTCCGAGGTCCACCTGTCCCTCCCGGACGTCGAGGACCTTCACCTCGGCGTCGCCCACCGTGACCCGCTGTCCGCGAAGCGTCTGGACCACCTGCATCGCATCCTCCTCGGCCGGCAGTCGTGTGGCCGACCCTCGTCGTTTCCGTTGGACATCCGTCGGTGACACCCCAAGATGGCCCCGCGATGAAGGGCGGAGTATAGAGCCGCGGGGATGACGCGACGACATAGATGGAGATCGCCATGGTCGAGACGATGCAATCCGAGGCGGACTTGGACCGTCTGCTGAGCGGCGATCGGCCCGCCTGGATCTTCAAGCACTCCTCGACGTGCCCGATCTCGGCCGAGGCGAGGTCCGCGTTCGAGAAGCACATCCGCGACCACCCCGACGACGCCGCGGGCCTGCTGGTGGTGCAGGAGGCGAGGGACCTCTCCAGCCGCGTGGCGTCCCGCTTCGGGATCCCCCATCAGAGCCCGCAGCTCCTCTACGTCCGCGGCGACGAGGTGCTGTGGCACGCCTCCCACAGCGCCGTCACGTCCGAGGCCATGGAGGACGCCCGGACGCGGGTCGCGGGATAGGCGCCCCCGGCGCTCCGCTGTATACTGCGGGGCCCATCGAGAAGGAGCTTGACATGGAAGGCCCATCGGACGGGCGATCCGGGATGGCGACACTCGCCCCCTCGAGCGGCTCTCCGTCGACCGCGTGCGTGCCGTCGGTCGCGGGTCGACACGCCCACTTCGTCGGCGTGGGCGGCTGCGGGATGAGCGGGCTGGCGCGGCTCGTCCACGCGGAGGGTGCCCGCTGCACCGGAAGCGACCGTAGCCACGGCGAGCGGATCGCGGCCCTCGAGCGTGCGGGCATCGACGTGAGCACGCGCCAGACCGCCGACACCCTGCCCCCTACCGCGGATCTCGTGGTCGTCTCCGCCGCGATCCCCCGGGACCATCCGGAAGTAACCGAGGCGAGGCGACGGGGCTTGCCCGTGGTGAAGTACGCTCAGCTCCTCGGCTCGCTCATGGCGGGGCGGACGGGCCTGGCGGTCGCCGGCACCCACGGCAAGTCGACCACCTCCGCGATGGTGGCCCACGCGCTGATCCGGGCCGGCTGCGACCCCTCCTTCGTCATCGGCGCCGCGTCGGAGCAGATCGGCGGCGGCGCCCGCGTCGCGGCGGCGGCGGATCCCGTGGTCCTCGCCGAGGCGTGCGAGTACGACCGCTCCTTCCACAATCTCAACCCCACCCACGCCGCCATCCTCAACGTGGAGCCCGACCACCTCGAGGTCTACGGCACCGCGGACGAAGTGGAGCGGGCCTTCAACGGCTTCGCCCGTCGGACGGCCGCGGACGGCAGCCTCGTCGTCGAGCACGGCGCCGCGACGCGGGGGAGTGTCACGGACCAGGTGCGTTGCCGGGTGGAGACCATCGGCTTCGACCGGGCGGCGGACTGGCAGGTGGACCGCCGACAGGACAACGGCAAGCAGCACGTCTCGGTCGCTTGGCGAGGTCGGCCGGTCACCCGCTTCGCCTGTCGGCTGCCCGGCGCCCACACCGCTTACAACGCGGCGACCGCGGCCGTCCTCGCCCACCGCGCCGGCGCCGGCTGGGACGCCGCCGCGGACGCCCTCAGCGACTTCGCCGGCGTGGAGCGGCGAATGCAACTCGTCGGCCGGGCGAACGGCGCCCCCGTGGTCGACGACTACGCCCACCACCCGACGGAGGTGGCCGCGACGCTCGCGGCCCTTCGTTCGCACTACCTCGGCGACCGCGGCGAGGGACGCCTCCACTGCGTGTTTCAGCCCCATCAGCACGTCCGCACCCGCTTCCTCCTCGACCGCTTCGGGAGCTGCTTCACCGCCGCGGACACGGTGCTCGTTCCGCCCATCTACACCGCCCGCGACAGCGAGGAGGATCGGCGGGCGGTCACCGCCGCCGACCTCGTCGCCCGTCTCCGCCGAAACGGTCAGATCGCCCGGACGGTCGAGGACCTTCACGAGCCCGTGGACCGGCTCCGGAGCGAGGTGCGTCCCGAGGACCTCGTGGTGGTCATGGGGGCCGGGCCCGTCTGGGAGATCGCCCACGCCCTCGTCGAGCCACAGGCGTCGCAATCCCCCGAGGGCACGCCTCCGGCGGCGTAGCGAGCCATCCGGGAGCGCGGCGAGAGGCCGTGGCGCGTGTCCACCCCCCGACGGACCGCGACGAGACGGATGGCGTCCTTCGTCGCCACGGCCCACGGCACGCAGGCCACCAGCGCGAGCCCGTCGAGGCTGGCACGCAACGCCGTGAACCGAGGTCGTGTCGCGTCCGTGGGCACCTCCCTTCCGTGCCGAGCGGCGCATCTTCGGAGTCCGAGAGGAGTCGGTGGGGCTCCACCCGACGCCCGACGGATCGGCGCGAGGTGGAGGGATCGAGCCGACCCGCTACCACGGACAAGGCCACGGACGACGGGTGGCACTGGCAGCTTGTCTGCCAGTG